>JBLHON010000038.1:0-18330 GCA_047621865.1 Crocinitomicaceae bacterium
TACCATTCTCCAAATTTGTCGCTCCCGTAATGTTGTTTGTTGGGTTAACAATTAATCCATCCCCAGTTGTAAAGTGCCACCAAACTGATTGACCTGTGAGTATGGAATCAGCACTTAATACAATATTTGAATTCTCTATGCAAACTGCTGAGTCGGAAACAGAGGCATTCGGAAGTGGAGTATAGAGTACAAACACACTGTCAGAGACAGCTGGACAAGACCCATTTGAAACTGTCCAGGTAAAAAGTTGCCATCCATTATCTGATAAGGTTGCAGCTGTAACGTTTGCAAGAACATCATCAATTATGGCAGATGAATTCACAGTCCAAACCCCAGTTCCATAGAGTGGAGGACTCGCAGTTAAGTTAATGTCAATATCAGCACATGCAAAGATTGAATCCTCTGTAATATTTGTTGGCAAAGGAGCTTGTGAATTAATCACATAAATCGTATCGAAATACGATCCACATTGAACAGAAGAGATAGACCATTCGAAGATATTTGTCCCGTATCCAAGATTATTAACTCCAGTTGAGTTCGAAGAAGCATTGTTGATGATTCCCTGTCCTGAAAGTAATGTCCAAAGACCTGTTCCTGAAGTGGCAGGATCTGCATTAAGTACTGTGGTATTGACATCACATAATAGAATTGTGTCCGCTGGGATAATTGCTGCTGATGGATAATCTAAAATCTCAACGCGGAACTGACACGTTTGTGAATTTCCAGAAGAATCAATTGCTGCATACTCTATAACCGTAACTCCAACAGGGAATGTGCTTCCAACAGTATAGCCAGTCACATCTATTTGTTCTAAATACGCGAAGCAATTGTCCGCGAATGTAGGCAAGGTATAGAACATCACAGGGTCACATGAAACAGTGTCATTTGGACATGCAATCACAGGTGATTCGTTTTCAATTACTGTTTGATAAAAGGAGCAAGAAGCACTGTTCCCTCCAGAATCAATTACGTCCAGGGTAATGAGATTCATTCCAGGGTTCACAGTACTCGTCACAGGAGGAGTTTGCGTTACCGTATAACTCGTACAGTTATCAGTGATGATGGCTAAAGTTCCATAATTGGGCAGCACATAATCGCAAAGAATTCCAATATTCACGGGTGCTGGACTTGGACAGGTAATTGTTGGAGGAGTAATATCGTCTGGAAGTAAGCTCATTATGCATGTGGACTGATTTCCATTTTCATCCACTAACGTAATTAGAACTGGCGTGATTCCACCAGCAGTAGTTGCTGGAAGAGGATTTTGGGTAATCGTCATAGCAGCCAAAACAGAGCAATTGTCTGTGCCTGCGACTAATCCAGTGAGGTCAGGAACCAAATATTGACAACTCGCGTCTATGTTCATGAGTTGATCAGCAGGACAGATAACTACTGGACTTGTCGTATCGTCTGGAATAACACTAACCAGGCAATCTGTAGTATTCCCAGCTTCATCTGTTGCCGTTATTGTCACGATGATTGGAGAACTGATTGTCGTTCCAGATGGAGGACTTTGGACAAGGCTAATGTTTCCAACACTCGAACAATTGTCATTCACTACAGCGAGACTTGTGTAATCTGCTAATGATGCTTGGCACGCTGCATCAACTGGTGCTAATTGCGTTGAAGGGCATGTGGTAAACGTTGGTCCAGTTTGATCTTCTACCGTCAAATCAAAGTTGCAGAATGCCGTATTTCCAGAAGTGTCTTGAACAATAATCGTAATGGAATGTATTCCGAGTGGAAGAATTGTCCCAGCAGTTGGAGATTGCGCGAAAATTAATCCGCCAACTGGCGAACAGTTGTCAGTTCCAGTCGCAAGTCCAGTGAAACTCCCAAGCGTGTAATCGCATCCAATAGTTGTCCCAACAGTTTGAGGGCCCGGACAGGTAATCCCGGGGGCAATAAGATCAATAATGTTTACATCGAACGTACAAGTCGCTGAATTTGAAGATTCATCTACTACAGTAATTGTTACTGCCTGCGTTCCGCCTATTGTCAATCCTGGAAGTGGTGATTGAGATACTGTGATAGCTCCTACTGCAGAACAATTGTCGAGTGGAAGCGCCAAACTGGTATAATCGCCGATAGTTGCTAGACAAAGTGCATCTGCGGGCTCTAATTGATTGGAAGGACAGGTCACAGTGGGCGCCAGTGTGTCGAAAATAGGAATACTAAATTGGCATGTTCCTGTATTTCCTCCAGCATCTGTTACAGTGAGTGTAATTACTTCAGCAGGATTGACTCCAACCAAGGTTGTTGGAAGTGGCGACTGTGTTACTGTTGCGCCAAAGGAACAATTTTCAATTACGATTGAACCACCAGTAAAATCAGGCAAGGCAACTGTGCATGAGGCATCAACATATTGTTGTGCTCCAGGTGGACAAAGAATAGTAGGAGAAATCGTGTCAATTAATACGCCATTGAAGACACACGTTGATGGAAGAGCTGGAATTCCTCCAGTTACGCTTAATGTTATTATTTGATTTGCTGTAATTAGTGTTCCTGGCAATGGTGATTGCGTGACCACAAGTGGAGAAGCCGAGCAGTTGTCTACTAGAATCGCCCCAGATGTATAATCGCCCAATATGAAATTGCAGGCCGCGCCAACAATAAGATTGGTGTCAGGTGGACAGGTAATTTGTGTCAATAGTGTATCAATTGTCTGCATGTTAAAGTTGCAAACAGTACTATTTCCATCCTCATCAGTAACTGTTAGTGTCATTGGAGTCAAACTGATACCATTGATAACTGTTAATGGAGGTGGCGTTTGAGCGAAGACTAGATTTCCGAGAGTTGTGCAGTTGTCTGTTGCTGGAATTCCACCTGTAAAATCAGGAACGAGTCCATCACAATTAAGGTCCACGTAGACATTTGTATCAGCAGGACAAACAGGAGTTGGAGCCAATGTGTCAATAATATTGAGGGTAATTGCACATTGAGTAGAATTTCCTGACTCGTCAGCAACTGTTAGTGTAATTGTTTCAAATCCACCAGGACCACTTGCAAAAATAGTGAATTCAGGAATGTCTTGGGTAATTACAAGATAGATGGAATCTGTACAATTGTCTGATCTCATGAAGCTCAAATCTGTGTAATCATCACACACTGCAAGACAAGTTCCATCAACAGGTTGGTTAATAGATACAGGGCAGATAATCACTGGATCAATAACGTCCGTTCCCGTAACAATAACATTATCGAGCGCAATTGGCAGTGCCCCGGTTGTCGCGTCATCATACGTGAATCGAAATCCCAATTCAAATGCGATCCCATCCAGAAGAGCGGGGAGTGCTATTATTGTTGATGTCCATACAGCAGAAATCGACAATTCGCCTCCAACAGGAAGCCAACTAGTACCACCATCAGTTGAGTACACCAATTCTGCGTAATCCTGTGCCGCGATCCCATCTACTCGGTAATCAAATGCAACTTGAAGAGCCGAGGCACATGTTGCATCAACATTATTATAAATTATGGCTTCATTCGTGCTAGCTGCGGGGGCATTTGTGTAGGTATACTGTTCTGTTCCAGTTGCTCCACATCCAGGAATGCTTCCTCCTTGTGAAATATACAGGCTATTACTGCCAGGAAATGATGTGCCATTGCCAGCACAAGCATCATTCAACCAGAAGTTAGGGGCTAAATCACCCGTTGCTGTCCAAGTAAATGCAAATTCAAAATTATCTGCAAAAAGTGTTGCCTGACTGAACGTTGTAAATGAATAAAGTAGAACGAGTAAAGAAAAAAGAGACTTTAACATAACAGAAATCAAGAATTAAGAGAGCGCAAATATAATACTCTTGTTGTGATTTATAGGGATTTAAGAAATCGAATCAGTAGTCACGGTGTAGTTCACAGCGAAAATGCTAATAACTTTTTCAGATCCACTTTTTTTGAATGCTTGCTGCCTCTAACTTCGTATCTAAATTATTGAACATGAAGCAAGTTGGGATTATTTGTGGTGGGTTTTCCTCTGAATACCATATATCAGTAAAAAGTGCGACGACGATTCGCGATAATTTCCCTAAAAACTACGCCTCCTATTTGATTTTTCTAGATCGTGCTGGTTGGAAAATAGAAGTTGAGGGCACGCAATTGCCTTTTGATGAAGAAGCTTTTTCCTTCATGAAGAATGGCGAAGAAGTGAAGATTGATTTAGCCATCATATTTATTCATGGCGATCCCGGCGAAAACGGGAAAATTCAGGCCTATCTCGAAATGAAGCAAATACCATATGTAAATTCGGGACCTCTTGCATCAGAACTTTCGTTTGATAAATGGTTCTGCAATCAATTTCTCAAAGGCTTTGGCTATAAAGTGGCAGATTCAGTTTATTTAACTTCTTCATCTGAGCCCTTGGATGTTGATGCCGTCATTGAGCAGCTTGGTCTTCCATTATTTGTGAAACCCTGTGATTCTGGTTCGAGTTATGGCATTTCTCGCGTAAATGAGCCAAAAGACCTGATTTCTTCTGTTGAGAATGCCTTCAAAGAGGGAAGAACGGTTGTCATTGAAGGATTTCTAGATGGGGTTGAGGTAACGTGTGGAGTTTATCGATCAAAGGAAGGAGTAATTGCACTTCCGTTGGTTGAGATCGTTTCTGAGAATGAGTTTTTCGATTATGAAGCCAAGTATGAAGGTCTTTCTGAGGAGATTACCCCAGCGAGAATAAGCTTTAAATTGACGCAAGAGGTGCAGGAAATATCTAAGAAAATTTATGATCTTCTGCAGCTACGCTCCATTTCAAGAGTAGATTTCATTCTCGTTAATGACGTTCCACATATTATTGAGGTAAATACAATTCCTGGATTTTCGGCACAGAGTATCGTGCCCAAAATGATCAAAGGAGCAGGGAAAACAATACAAGAATTCTGGCAAGAAATTATGGATGCTGAAGACGTTTAAAGCGTGGCAATTTTATTGAAAACAGTCTCCATTTTTCGAATTAAGGCAGTTGACGAGCAGTTTTGATTATTCACTATCAATGCAAATGCATATTTTTTTCCACTCGAAGAGTTGACGTAACCTGCGTAACTTTTGATACGCGTCATTGAGCCACTTTTTGCGATGATTCTGTTGTGACCACTCTGCCCTTTACAGATGTTTCGCATTGTTCCACTCACTCCAGCAATTGGCAATGAAGCAATAAAACGAGTTCCATTCTTCCCATCGTTTATACCTTTTAGCAAACCAACAAAGTGTGATGCAGAAATAGCGTTCATGCGGGATAAGCCACTTCCATCATTTACATGCATTCCAGCTGTATTGAACTTAGTCGACCAATATTTTTCAATCTCTCTTAGTCCACTTTCTGTGCTTCCATCTCCAGTTTTACCATAGCCTGCAAGACATGCAAGGTGCTCAGCGAAAAGATTAACGCTTCGCTCATTCGTTTTATTGATTAGTGTACCAATTGTTTGGCCGCTGTGAGTCAACAACAATGTTTTCTTAGCATAGGTTGAGTTGGATCCTTGCAATTCCATTGAACGAGCTGTTTTCAAGCCTCCTAAGACTTGAATTCCTTTCTCGATTAGCACTTGTTGTAATTCATACGCAAATTGATGTTCTGGATCAGGAAGACTTCCCTTGACCACAAATGCTGAGCTTCCTCGTGGTAAAAGTCCTGTGGCAAATCGATCTAAAGAATAAGGAGCGCCATAGATGTAAGCATTGTCGCCAGATGCTGAAGATGACTTCACATAATTATGAAAAATCATGTCTGGAACCGCCGGTGAGATGGAGGTTATTTTGGACGTTGAACCAATTGTTGATGGTACGCGGAAAGTGAATTCAATCAAATTATCGAAGATGGTAAGCCCTGAAGGGCCTGCACCATAGTAATTTCCCATATCAACCCAACTCCAACCATCTGGAGCCCCTTTGTATCCAAATTCTGAAGCGTCTCCAATTACTGCTCCCTGGATCGTCTTGACACCTTTTTTCAATAGACTGTCTGCCCAAGCATATAGAAAATCTCTTCTGTGTTCTTTCGTCACGAAATATTTACTTCCCAAAGATGGGTCGCCACCCCCTCTAATCCATAAATTCCCCATCAATGTTCCAGTTGAATCAATTTGGCCATCAGCATACAGACGCGTTTTTGGACGGTAATTCTCTCCTAGAATTTCCAATGCAGTGGCCGTGGAAAATAACTTGGCCGTGGATGCGGTCGCCATTGTGCGATCTTTATCATACGAAGCCACAGAATTTCCAGTCGCCAGATCAATAACCTCAAAACTGATTCCTGCCTGCTTCATATCAGGCGCTGACGCGAATTGATCAATCGATAATTGAACTTTATTTTGTCCGATTGCAGAATTAAATGCTAGGATTGAAACAAATAATATGGAACTTAGTATCTTCATGGCGCTTTTACCGTAAATTTCGGTAAGAATCGTTCAATGAATGTGCCAAACAACGAAAACTTTTAAACAACGTCTATTCGATAGCCAATTGGCATGATCTACTTAGAGTAAAGAATTCTGTGAGAAAAATAAAAATACTTAGAATTATAAATCGATTCAACATTGGCGGCCCTACCTACAATGCGACGTTTTTATCAGCTTTTTTAGGCGATGAATATGAGACGATGCTCGTGGGTGGTTTACCCGATGAAGGGGAATCAGATTCATTGTTTATTTTAGATAAATATGGAGTAAAACCTGTCCTAATTGAGGAAATGGTGCGAAAACCTAGTCTAAAAAGTGATCGACTCGCCTACAAACGTATAAAACAAATCATTCTAGACTTTCAACCTGATATTGTTCATACCCATGCATCCAAAGCAGGTGCTCTGGGGAGAAAAGCTGCCAATGCATGTGGAGTTCCTGTAATTGTTCATACGTTTCATGGACATGTCTTTCATTCTTACTTTGGGAAGCTTAAAACAACACTTTTCAAATACATTGAACGCACGCTCGCTAAAAAATCAACTGGGATTATTGCGATTTCTGAAACGCAAAAGCGTGAATTGTGCGAAGCCTATACAATTTGTAAGGCTGAAAAAGTACGTGTAATTCCACTTGGATTTGATTTGACTCCTTTCCATGAGAAAGCACAGAGCCAACGAGCAACTGTTCGTAGCAACTATGGTTTGGACGATTCAACTATTGCAATAGCAATTATTGGAAGACTTGCTCCAATCAAAGATCACAGCTTTTTCTTTGATGTGATCGACCGTGTTTTGGCTCAAACGAGCAAATCGTTGAGAATATTTATTGTAGGTGATGGACCTGAGCGAAATATGATTGAAGCGCGTGTTGCCATCATCAATGAAAAGTACGATGATGTAATCATGATGACCTCTTGGATTAAAGATATTGGAACCTTCAACGCAGGCATGGATCTCATATGTCTTACCTCAAAAAATGAGGGAACCCCAGTCAGTTTGATTGAAGCTCAAGCGGCAAATATTCCTGTTATAACCACAAACGTTGGGGGGGTTCAGGACATTGTAGATGATGGCGAAACAGGTTTTATTATCCCTCCAGGAGATTTGGAAGGATATGTTAGAAGTTTGCTCGATTTGTGCGAAAATGAAAATAAACGCATTAATATGTCACAAAATGGATGGAACTTCGTACAAGAAAAATTCCAGTACACGACCTTAGTGCGTAATATGGATTCATATTACAAGGAATTGCTGGATAATATTAGATAAATGAGATTAGGACTTACAATTCTTATTGGATTATTTGCGGTTGCAACAATGCTTGGAAGTTGTGGTGTTAACAGTAATTTGATGTTCAAACAAGCGAAAGGTGATACTCTCGTAAGAACAGATATCCCGTTGCGCCCATTGGAAGAGTATCGAATTTCCACGGATGATAAAATTGTATTTAACCTTCATACAAGGGATGGTGCAAGAATCATTGAATTGATGACTGGACTTTCTGAAGATCTTAGACAAGGAGATGATGAAACTGAATATACTGTGCGTCAAACTGGCGATGTGAAACTGCCAATTGTAGGCTTAGTTCAAGTTTCCGGTCTCACAATTAGTGAATGTGAAGATACACTGGCAGATCGATATTCAGGGCAATATGATTCTCCATTTGTTCAAGTGAGAGTAACAAATCAGCGTGTAATCGTGTTTCCAGGAAATGGCTCTGACGCCAAAGTAATTCCTCTGTTAAACTCAAATACGACACTCATGGAAGCGCTGGCTCAAGCTGGTGGAATTACAGATCGTGGAAAAGCAAATTCGGTAAAGCTCATGCGTAAACAATTTGGGAAGCGCTACGTTTATCAGCTCGATTTATCAACCTTGGAAGGTGGTCTGCAATACGTAGACATGATCGTTCAAGCAAATGACTATATCTATATAGAACCTACTCCCGAGCTCAGTAAGGAAATTGCGGAAGACATAGTGCCAATTGCCTCGTTGATCTCCAGTGCATTCTTTATCGTATCTGCAATTAATTTATTGAAATAGCGAAGAAATGAGCCTCATAATAAATAGCACATACGATCCACTTATTCTTAGTACGATAATCAAGCGTTATTGGTGGTGGCCTGCTTTATTTGTCTTGTTTTTTGGATCTTTCGCCTATGTCTATTTGCGCTATACAAAAGCTACATACGAATCCTCAATGGTTCTCCAACTTGGAGATACTGATAAGGCTAAGGACGTTATTGACGTCGCAAATATTAACTCTAAAGACAATGAACTTTCTGGGGTTGTCGAACTCTTGCGTTCTGAACTCCTTTTCGACCGTGCCCTGAAAAAGCTTAATTTGAACGTCAGTTTATACTCCAGAGGTCAATTTCTCACAGAAGAACGATATCTCTCAGGATCCTTTAATGTTCAACCCTATGAATTGATGGATTCTACCCTGATAAATCAGGAGATAATGGTTACCTGCTTGAAGAATGGCAAGGTTGAATTGACCTATGCCATAAATGGGAAATCAAAGAGACTGAAAGGGGAAATTAATGAGCACCTGGTAAATAAGGATTTTGACGTAGTCTTAAAAGTTACGAACGAGAAAGACTTTTTAAGTGCCTCGAACGAAAATGAATTGTTTTTTGTCTTCAATGGTCGACAAGAATTATCAGCAAGATTGATCAATGATTTACAGGTAGTGGCTCTCGATCAAGATGCAAAAACAATAAACCTTTCTTTCAGAGGACACAATGCGCAATTATGTCATGATGTGATTGAAGCCGTGACAAGTACCTTTGTTGAATTTGATGAAGAACAAAAAAGGAAAGGTTCGGAAAATGTGCTCGCGTTCATCGATAGTCAGCTAGATTCACTTTCTTTTGAAGTGAAAAATGCCAAGGATAGTCTGATGGATTTCCAGCGGGAGTCGCACATTTCTGATCCAGATGCCATTGGATTAAACCTGACTGATAATTTGGATCGTCTGCAAGATCAACTCTTCGAAGTAGATGAAGAATACAATGCATTATTGTCGATTCGAAGAAGATTAAAAAGAAATACAAGCCGCCTCGAGATCTATAAGCTTCTTCCTGAAATGCTGGGGAAATCATATGAGCGGGCCCTGATTACGCATATTCAAGATCTCCAAGGATATCTAGAAAGGAAGGAAGATTTAATCTTTGCTGGAGCGACAGAAGAAAATTCCGAGGTCATTTCTGTGACAATGCGTATCGATTCTAAAATGTCTCAAATCAGACGAAGTATTGATGCAGTTGACGAACGATTGACAAGAAATAGAACGGCAATTCAAAACAAAATCGAGAGCTTACTTGGAGAATCACTTGAACTCCCTGAGAAGCGAATGGAGTTCACTCGATTGAAGAATTTACAAAACTTGAATGAGAAATATTTTACGCTTCTCACAGAAAAGAAAGTACTGTATCAAATTTCTGATGCGGGGTATGCATCCTCCAATAGGGTTCTGGAGCAACCTAAGGTGAATACTTCTCCTGTCGCGCCTAATACACGATTCGTCTATGTTTCATTTATCGTATTTGGAATTATTGTTGGACTCGGAATCTTGCTTCTGAAGTATCTGATGTTTAACGAGGTGAACATGGTGGAAGATTTAGAGCGAATTCTGCCGCCGCAAGCATCAATATTAGGAGCGATTCCATTGTTTAAATATACACTTGAATATTCTCAATTAATTGTTTCGGAAGCACCTAAGTCAATTATAGCTGAAGCCATGCGAAAGGTCAGGACAAACTTGAGCTATATTCGTCCCGATTACAAAACCATCGCAATTTCCTCCTCTATATCTGGAGAAGGGAAGACCTTTGTAGCGCTAAATCTTGGTGGAATTATTGCCATGTCAGGTAAAAAAACAGTGATCCTAGATTTGGATCTACGAAAGCCTAAGGTACACCTTGGATTGGATACTGAAAACACGGTTGGAATGAGTAGTTTGATCGTTGGACAATCTACGTTGGACGAGACAATCCATCATTCTAAATTGGAAAATCTAGATTTTATAACTGCTGGACCAATTCCTCCAAATCCTTCCGAGCTACTTCTAAGTGATGAGTTCCAAAATATTATTACTGAGCTGAAGGAACGTTACGATGTTGTGATAATTGATAATCCTCCAATTGGATTGGTTTCTGATGGAATTCGAAATTTGACGGAAGCAGATATTCCTATTTATGTCTTTAAATCGCATTATTCAAAACGACATTTCGCTGTGAGACTTCAGGAATTATTTGATATGAAACAACTGAAGAACCTGAATGTTATCTTGAATGGAGCAAAATCAAGTAAGAAATCCGGCTATGGATACGGCTATGGATACGGCTACGGATACGGCTATGGCGAAAGCTATACTGAGGAGGCGAGTTCTTTTAGAAACACCAAACTTGAATTGAAGTGGTACCAACGTATATTTAAAAGGAAATGAAAATAACCAAGACCTCACTTGATGGGGTACTAATATTGGAGCCTCGAATTTTTGAAGACAATCGTGGATTCTTCTTCGAAAGCTTCAACAAAGATAAATTTGACGCTGCAACAGATGGCAAATATTCATTTGTTCAAGACAACCAATCAGTTTCTAAAAAATCTGTACTTCGTGGGTTACACTTCCAGAATCCGCCACATGCTCAAGGCAAATTGGTCAGCGTTAGTACAGGTGCAGTTATAGACGTTGCAGTAGATATTCGAGCATCCTCGCCAACTTATGGTCAGCATGTTGCCGTTGAGTTGACAGAAGAAAATAGGAAACAACTTTGGATCCCTCCAGGATTTGCGCACGGCTTCGTTGCACTTGAAGAAAACACGACTTTCTGCTATAAATGCACGGACAATTATGCACCTGATTGTGAAGGATCATTGCGATGGAATGATCCTGACTTAAAGATTGATTGGGGAACATCAAAACCCATCGTGTCTGATAAAGATAAAATAGGCGAAGATTTTCGTACTTTTGCATCTCAATTTGAATAACACTTGGTGACGGTAAAAATTCTACAGCTATTAGGCTTTATGCTAGGAGGAGCAGTCATTTCAATTGTCTGCAATATTCTCTTGTTGCGATTTTCGAGATCACTCGGGATTCGGAATAAAAATGACGTTATCGTACGATGGAGTAGTGAATCAAAACCATCACTTGGTGGAGTTAGTCTCTTTGTTGTCTTTATTTTTGCTGCCATTGGTTATTCTATCGTCTTTGAAGAGATCAATATCTTCCAAAATAGTAGGTATGTAGGCCTATTTCTTTCAGGGTCACTCGCATTTGTGATGGGCTTGGCGGATGATGCATACAATACAAAACCATTCATGAAATTGGCTGTCCAAATATCCTGTGGACTGATCTTCATGTTAACTGGCTCTGGTATAGAATTGTTTAGTAACATTTATATTGATGGCACACTCACTGTCCTTTGGGTGATTTTTGTGATGAACTCACTCAATATGCTAGACAACATGGATGGAATAACAGGAACTACATCGTTCTTTATATTGGTCTCCTGTCTTGTGTCGAGCTGGTTAATATTTGATTTCAACACGAATATTTGGTCGCTTCTTTTAATATCAATGCTGGGGGCACTCGTTGGCTTCTTGTCAATGAATATTCATCCATCTCGCCTCTTTATGGGGGACGCTGGTTCTCAATTCTTAGGCTTATTCGTCGCATTTTTTGGAATGGAGTTTCTGATCAATTCAGGAACGCTTTTGAAGCAATATTCTTGGCTTGGTGCCTGTGTTGCCCTGGTCGCTTTCACACCGGCAGCCGTGGATACATTAACCGTTGTAATCAATCGATTAAAGCGCGGGCAATCGCCAATGGTTGGAGGAAAGGATCATACAACTCATCACCTAGTTTATTCAGGATTGAAAGACATTAAAGTGTGGTATGTTTTTGTCCTAATAGGTTTTCTGGCAACTGTGCTTTCTATTGCAATGGTTAATTTGATCAAACTCAATACTGTTGCACCTGTTGTATTCTTTCTAGCATATTTCATCTTCGTATTTATTTTGCTCTATAGGAACACAATAAAGTACCCTGCACCACGAAATAAGTAGGCAACTTTATTAATTTCGCAGTATGCGAGAAATTTTCCAATTATCGATTCTTCCTTTACTGCTAATCTGCGTAGTTTCTTGTGGAAATGAACCGAGTAATGATGAGGTAGGAGAAGAGCCAGAACCGGTAACAAATGAGCACTTTAAATTGCCAGTGGTGCCAACTGAAATCAACCTTTTTGGAGAGATAATTCAATTCGATAATTTCGACCTAAAAGAACGTCTCGATAAGGAACTAATTGTCAATACTCATTATCATAGTTCCACGATTCAGATCTTAAAACGTTCCAATCGCCACTTTCCCGAAATCGAACGCATTTTGAAAGAGGAAAGCATGCCAGATGACATGAAGTATCTCTGCGTGATTGAAAGTGCATTGAAGCAGGCAACAAGTCCCTCTGGAGCAAAGGGGTTTTGGCAGTTCATGCCAGCAGCAGCAAAAGAAAATAATTTATTAATCACGAGTGAAGTTGACGAGCGTTTCCATGTTGAAAAAAGTACGAGGGCAGCCTGTAAATATCTCCGAAATGCAAACAAGAAATTTGATGATTGGGTGATGACATCTGCTTCCTATAATTGTGGAGTTGGAGGACTTCAGGCACTTGTAAATACTCAAGGAAAGTCGAATTTCTTCGAACTTTATATGAACAACGAAACTACGCGCTATATTTTTCGAATTATTGCACTCAAGTTGATTTTAGAGCAGCCTAAGGCTTATGGGTATTATCCAGATGATATGGAACTTTATGAGCCAGTAGAAACGCGCTCGATTGAAATAACTGAAACAATTGGAAGCCTTTCTGTTTGGGCAAATGAGCAAGGATCAAATTTGAGAATGGTGAAGGTCTTGAATCCTTGGTTGATCGCGAATAGCTTGACCATTTCAGGAGGACGCACTTTTACTATTGCATTACCAGCGAATTAATGGCGAAGAAGGGACTAGAATATATTGAAGTATATGGAGCTAGAGAGCACAATCTGAAAAATGTGGATCTTAAAATTCCACGCAACCAGTTGGTTGTGTTCACAGGTCTGAGCGGGTCAGGGAAATCTTCCTTGGCATTTGATACTATTTTCGCTGAAGGTCAACGGAGATATATTGAGACATTTTCATCTT
This sequence comes from Crocinitomicaceae bacterium, assembly GCA_047621865.1. Lineage (GTDB taxonomy): Bacteria > Bacteroidota > Bacteroidia > Flavobacteriales_D > Crocinitomicaceae > UBA4466. Next base: position 13,587 of record JBLHON010000038.1, read on the forward strand.
ACGCAAGGCAGTTTCTTGGTGGATTGGAACGCCCAGATGTCGACAAGATTGATGGCTTGAGTCCTGTGATTTCAATTGAACAGAAAACGGTTTCACGCTCGCCAAGATCAACAGTTGGTACGATTACAGAGATTTACGATTTCTTGCGCTTACTCTATGCAAGAGTGAGCACGGCCTATTCCTATGTCACGGATGAGGCAATGGTGAAATACTCTGATGAACAGATTGTAGACCTAATAATTGAACAGTATTCTGGGAAAAAGGTCATTGTATTAGCGCCCAAAATTAAGGCGAGGAAAGGACATTATCGTGAGCTCTTCGAACAAATTCTGAAACAAGGATTTACGAAAGTTCGAGTGGACGGTGAATTGGTGGAGATTACCAAAGGAATGAAGGTGGATCGTTATAAAATCCACGATATTGATATTGTCATTGATCGACTTACAGTCTCTAAAAAAGACAGACAACGAATCTATGATGCTGTAGTTACAGCCATGAAACACGGGGGGAAATCCTTGATGATCATGGACTTTGAAACCAATGAAGCACGGCATTTCAGTCGTATGCTTATGTGCCCAACAAGTGGTATAAGTTATCCTGAACCAGAGCCAAATTTATTCTCTTTTAACTCGCCCTATGGTGCTTGTAAGTCATGCAGTGGACTTGGAGAAGTATCTGAAGTTGATATTGATAAAATTATTCCAGATCCATCTAAGTCCATTAAAAAAGGCGGAATCGTACCACTTGGTGACTATAAACGCACATGGATTTTTGAAAAATTATCCACGTACTTGGAGGAGGTAGGACATAAATTGGATACTCCACTTCAAGACTTGGATGTAGACGTCATGAATGTTGTTCTCTACGGGAATGAAGGCATGGAACGTTCGCGAAGAAGTGATTCAATTCGATTTGAAGGAATTATCAATTTTATATCACGTCATTCTGACGGAAGTTCTGCGGCTATTCAAAGATGGGCGCAAAGCTTTATGAATAGAAAAGTCTGCCCGACATGCAATGGTACCCGAATTAAAAAGGAATCACATTATTTCCGCATTGGCGATAAAAATATTGGTGAGTTGGCACAAATGGACATTGCTGACTTGAGTGAATGGTTCAAAACGGTCACTACTCATCTTTCTCCAGTTAACCAGAAAATTGCGACTGAAATTCTCAAAGAAATCAATGCGCGACTTGGATTTATCGTAGAAGTTGGGCTTACCTATTTATCACTACATCGCTCAGCAAAAACCCTATCTGGAGGTGAAGCACAAAGAATTCGATTGGCAACACAAATTGGGAGTGAACTGATGAATGTCTTGTATGTTCTTGACGAGCCTTCAATTGGATTGCATCAGCGCGATAATTCTCGATTGATTCGATCACTCCAACGTCTACGTGATACTGGAAATTCAGTGATTGTTGTTGAGCACGATAAGGAAATGATTCTTGCTGCCGATTTTGTAGTCGATATTGGGCCTGGAGCTGGAATTCATGGAGGAGAGATCGTAAATGCCTCGCCAATTGCACAGTTAACGGATAAAGATTCATTGACGAATCAGTATTTGACAGGGGCGCGACGCATTGAAATTCCCAAAAAACGGAGAAAAGGAAACGGACATAAATTGGTGTTGAAAGGTGCAACAGGGCGAAATTTACTCAATGTTGACCTGACGATTCCATTGGGTACGATGACTTGCGTGACTGGCGTTTCTGGAAGTGGAAAATCTACCCTGATCAATCAAACGCTCTATCCAATTCTTCTGAAGGAAATTTATCATGGAGTAAAGAAACCACTTCCATATAAGTCAATCACAGGGATGCAACATCTCGATAAAGTGATTGAAATTGACCAAAGTCCAATTGGACGAACACCTCGTTCCAATCCCGCGACTTACACGAAATTGTTTGACGAAATCCGGTCATTGTATGCTGGACTTCCAGAAGCATTAATTCGAGGATATAAGCCTGGAAGATTTTCATTTAATGTGGTTGGTGGCCGCTGTGAAACCTGTAAGGGTGGTGGAATGAAGGTGATAGAAATGAACTTTCTGCCCGATGTACTTGTCGAATGTGAAACGTGTCAGGGCAAACGCTACAATCGAGAAACATTAGAAGTTCGCTATCGTGGTAAATCAATCAGTGATGTACTCGATATGACAATCGCAATTGCGGTTGATTTCTTTGAGCACATTCCTAAGATTAAACGAATTTTGTCAACTCTCGTAGCTGTTGGACTTGGGTATGTCAAACTCGGTCAGCCTTCAACAACTGTCTCTGGGGGGGAAGCACAGAGAATTAAATTGTCATCTGAACTTTCAAAGCGCGGAACTGGCAATACGATGTATATTCTTGACGAGCCATCAACAGGACTGCACTTCGAGGACATTAAAATGCTGTTATTGGTGCTTCAGAAGCTCGTAGACGAAGGAAATACAGTTTTGGTGATAGAACACAACCTTGATATTGTTAAGGTTGCTGACCATATTGTAGACATAGGACCAGAAGGAGGCAAAGGAGGTGGAATGATTGTTTGCCAAGGAACTCCAGAAGCTATCGTCAAGAAAGCTACAAAGATCTCACATACTGCACATTATTTAGCTGAGGAATTGGCAATATAGTAGGAGGTTTTGCGTTTTTTGGTGTAAACTAATAATTGTGCGACTACTAATCATCATTGCCAGCTTCTGCTTTACTCATTTATTTGCACAGGAAACCAATACTGCCATTGGCTTTACATTGAGTCCTGGATTTTCTGCACCTCGTTATGTGAGCAGTGGTGCCTACACTCAAGGAAAGGTGGATTCCATCAAGGGGCATGAATCTGGAAAAGTAGGACTTTCAGGAGACTTCTTTTTTCAATACACGCTATCTCATCGTATTTCTGTGGATTGGGGATTGGGCGCTCGCTATTATGGATATCGTTCTTCAATTTATTCTGAACTTACTCCAAGTGTAGCAGGATATTCACGCTTCGCGAGGTATTCACAATATTATATTCGTTTTCAAACGTCAGGTAAATTCCGATTTTACAAGACCCTTTATGCTCGCTTGGGTGTTGGATTGAATTTGCTCGCTGAGTCGCGAGAGAAAGTAGATGTGTTATCTCCTACAGAAAACTACTCCTACTCGGGTACAGATAATCGCAACTTCAAGGAAGCCTTGTGGACAGTTACCTTCGGGCTAGGGTATGAGATGAAGATGACTGATAAGATAAATCTAGTCGCCGAATTTTATGGAAGTTCTGGTTTTACGCGAAGCACAGATTTCACAAATACACTGGGCCCAATCGTCGATAGTAAAGCCCCATTAGATCGAGTTCCAATGCTCGTTGGAATCACGCTAGGAATCATCCGGTATTTTTAAGCAGCAGCGGCAGTCTTCGCCTTCAACTTCTTATCATACTTTCCAGTACCAAGAGCATGCAGCAACTTAAAGTGACTTTTCAGTGCACCAAAGAATGTTTTATGCGAATGATAGGGAACGTCAAATTCTTCAGCTGTTTCCTTCACGATATGAGCGATTTTTCGATAATGCACATGACAAACATGCGGGAATAAATGGTGTTCAATCTGATAATTCAGACCTCCAATAAACCATGAAAAGAATACACTTCCATTCGCGAAATTCGCTGTAGTCTTCATTTGATGAATCGCCCAGTTATTGTCAACGCTATTGTTCTCATCAGCAACATAGAATTCAGTTTCCTCCAATACGTGTGCAGCTTGAAAAATTAACGCGAGAATTAATCCAGCGATAAATTGCATCAGGACATAACCAAGTACCACAATCCACCAAGAAACTGGAATCAAAATAAGCGGCAAAGCAATAAGAAGAGCATAGTACCAAAGTTTATTTAAAATGATTCGCAGAAGTGCCTGTTTGAAAGTTACACCTTGCGCCTCGAGTAATCCAAGTTTATTGTAACGAACTAATTGCTCGTAATCTTTCACGGTAGCCCAGTACAGCGTTAATATTCCATACAGAATTGGAGCATAGAAAATTTGAAATCGAAAGAATCCTTTGCGTTCTTGTGTTGGCGAGAATCGAACAATGCCTTGTTTTTCAATGTCTTCATCGTAACCATCAATGTTTGTAAATGAATGGTGCAGCACATTGTGTTGAATTTTCCAATTGATGTGATATCCACCAACCAAGTTGAGGACAGCGCCAAAAAACCAGTTTACATTTTGTTTTTTCGAATAAGAACCATGATTGGCATCGTGCATGATTGATAAGCCAATTCCAGCTTCTCCAAACCCCATGATAGCCCACATTCCAATAACAGGCCACACAGATGTAACAACACCAGTGAGCATCAATGTGAGAGGAACTAAATATAACAAGAGCATGAATGCCGTTTTCACGTACATATTCATGTTAGCATTCTTCGAAACGTTTTTTTCCTTGAAGTAAGCATTCACTCTAGATCTGAGTTCTTTATAAAACTCCGGCTGATCTTTATCATTAAATTTTACAACAGGTACACCCATACAACTACATAATTGAGGGACAAAGGTAGCTATTAAATGCTTACAAGGCTTGGTTTTAGTCAATTATTGAACGGGTCTGAGCCCCTTTCGATCTATTAAAATCAATGATTTAACGAAGTGGTTTTACTTGATTTTCAGTGATATGCGAAATATTTACCGTTTTAGATAGTCCTGTAACAGGCGCATTTTACGAGTCGTGAGTTGTCGAGTAGAGCTGGATGCTGAAAGTGGAGAAACGCGCGCATTCCTAT
>JBLHON010000039.1:0-18282 GCA_047621865.1 Crocinitomicaceae bacterium
TCATTCTTCTTTACCTTAGTGTTTTTCTAATTTGGTACGTTGATTGTCTGCCTAAAACCCTCTTCAATGACGATACGAGTACTGTTCTTTTGGATCGAAACGGAGAATTACTAAATGCACAGATTGCCACTGACGGACAATGGAGATTCGAAAAAACAGGTAAAGTCCCCTACAAGATAGCTACATGTCTCGTTCAATTTGAAGACCGCAATTTCTACTATCATTTTGGAGTAAGTGTTGAGGCGATTGGACGTGCAGCTTTGCAAAATTTTAGTGAAGGAGAAGTAGTGTCAGGAGGAAGTACAATCACCATGCAAGTTGTTCGCTTGATGTACAAGAACCCGCCTAGAACCTATTACAGAAAAATGTATGAAATCATTTTGGCAACTCGAATTGAATTCAGTTATTCAAAGGAAGAAATCTTGCAACTCTATGCCTCGAATGCCCCGTTTGGAGGAAATGTCGTTGGAATTGATGCTGCATCGTGGCGCTATTTTGGGAGACCATCAAATAAATTGAGTTGGGCAGAAAGTGCAACTCTGTCCGTTCTGCCAAATGCACCTGGATTAATCCATCCTGGGAAGAATCGCGAACAATTGCGCAAAAAACGAAATCGTCTGCTTAAACAACTGTATTCAGAGGGAATAATTGACCAAACTGAATATGAACTCGCTCTCCTAGAACCAATTCCAGAGAAACCTCATTCCCTACCACAAGCTGCCCCACATTTAATGCAGGAATTCATCAAGCAAGGAAAAAAAGGACAAACAATTCATTCAACCTTGGATTTTGCCCTCCAACAACGAGCGAATGAACAGTTGCGCTTGCACCACGATTTTCTCGAGAAGAATCGTATTTCAAATGGCGCGATCGTTATTGCTTCTGTTGAAACTGGCGAAATTCTAGCGTACGTGGGCAATACTTTGGGAACGAGTTCAGATCACGGCAATTATGTCAATTGTGTTGTTGCAAAAAGAAGTTCTGGAAGCATTCTGAAACCCTTTTTATACGCCAAATCTTTGGAGGGAGGAATTATCACGCCAAAATCTCTATTAAGTGATGTACCTTCTTTCTTTGGTAAATTTTCTCCCAAGAATTATTCTGGTGGTTACGATGGTTTAGTTCCTGCAGACAAGGTAATCAGTAGAAGTCTGAACATTCCAATGGTGCATCTATTAAACGGCTATGGTCTTGGTAAATTCCATCGTGATCTGAATAGATTCGGGTTCGAAACGATCGATAAATCGTCCCGCCATTATGGACTCTCGCTCATCTTGGGAGGTGCAGAAGTACGTCTTCAGGATTTAACCCAAGCCTATCTTCAATGGGCACAAGAACTCAAATATGGTGCTTCAAAGGCCATTTTTACTGATCGTGATCATCCAAGTTTTATGATGAGGCAACCTGAGACAAATCCTGCATGTATTTATTCAGCTTTCCAAGCTATGACCGAGTTGCATCGTCCCAACAATGATATGCACTGGGAATTCTTTGAATCGTCTCGGAAAATTGCGTGGAAAACAGGCACAAGCTTTGGATTTCGCGATGCCTGGGCAGTGGGCGTAACACCCGAATATGTGGTATCTGTTTGGATCGGAAATGCAGATGGTGAAGGCAGACCAGGACTTACTGGTGTTCAAGCAGCAGCCCCTTTACTCTTTCGACTTTTTGATCAACTTCCAACTGAAAATAGTTGGTTTAAAGCACCAAACGAACATCAAGTAGAGATTTCTATCTGTGTGAAAAGTGGAAAGAGATCATCAGATATATGTCCTCAAACAAGTCAGCAGTGGATTCCAAAAACATGCTTGGAATCATCTTCGTGCTCCTATCATCAAAGGGTTCATCTGGATAAAACAGAGAAATTTCGGGTCAACAGTGAATGTGCAGATGTCTTTTCAATCAAAACAAAGATTTGGTTCAATGTTCCGGCACTTAATGCCAAATATTATAGTTTGAACCATCCCGATTATCGGGCTCTGCCTCCGTTAATGCCTGGTTGCCAAAATGAGCTCACTTCCAATCGATTTGCGCTTCTGTATCCTAAGTCAGGAAAGAAAATTTATCTCACAAAAGAGCTTGACGGGGAACTAGGTGCAGTTGTCTTTGAAGCCGTACATCACGAGCAGAGAACCATATTATACTGGCACCTCGACAATCACTTTTTGGGAGAAACCTCTGAGATCCATCAAATGACCTCTAATCCCTCTCAGGGAAAACACACGCTGACTGTGCTGGATGAAGAAGGAAATAGCGTTTCGTGCTCGTTTGAAGTGCAGTGATTGTTAGATTGTTAGATTGTTGGAAGCATAATAATTTTAGCGTATTTCAATGTCGTTCTCGATACATTCTGCAACAGCAGAACAATCGAACTGACAATTGGATTATTGAAGTACAACTATGTCAGTTCGAGTGGCTCTAAGGAACGAAGAGTTGTATCGAGATACGACATGCGAGCACCTATTTCAGCAAACGCAAATACATCTGAATCGTGTTCTCAAGACCAAAATAAAGTGCATCAGAAATCAAGGCATGCCCAATAGATACTTCCAAGAGCGTTGGAATTTGTTCGTTGAAATACTTTAAATTTTCGAGGCTCAAATCATGTCCAGCATTCACGCCAAGTCCCAGTTCGGATGCCAGTGTTGCAGCATTGATGTATGCCTCTATCGCTTTTTTAGGATCATCTGGATATTGCTCTGCATAAGGACCAGTGTACATTTCTATACGATCTACTCCACATTTTGCTGCAAATTCGATGTTTTGGAGATTTGTATCAACGAAAATCGCTGACCGAATGTCATGTTCTTTAAATGTAGTTGCCAAATCTGTCAATAGTGACTGATTTTTTTTTGTGTCCCAGCCGGCATTGGAGGTCAACACTCCTGGAGGATCAGGAACAAGTGTTGCCTGTGTAGGTTTTACACCCAACACCAGCTCCATAAAACGTTCATTTGGATAGCCTTCAATATTATACTCAGTAGTCACAACTGCCTGTAAATCTACCACATCCTGTTGTGTGATGTGCCGTTCATCGGGTCTTGGATGTACAGTAATTCCTTCCGCTCCAAAGCGCTCACAATCACTTGCAACTTGAACTACGTTGGGGGTTTTTCCTCCTCGCGCGTTCCTCAAGGTTGCAATTTTATTCACGTTTACACTCAACTTTGCCATGGTTCGGTACAATTTTTGTGACTACAAACGTAATAACTAAATGAGTATTATACTACCTTAGCGCACGAAATGAGAGCAATAGATTTAATAACAGACGAGATTCCGCCATTAATGCATACGGATACTGGCGAGAAGGCTTTAAGCTGGATGGAAGAGTTTAAAGTCTCGCATCTGCCAGTCCTTAAATCTGGGAATTACGTTGGAATCATTTCAGAGTCGGATTTACTGGATCAAACAGATCTATCAGGTACATTGGATAAACTCTTTCAACATCTTCCTAGACCCTACTCCTTTACTGGTGATCACATTTATCAAGTACTTGCGCGAATCGCAGAATATAAATTGACGCTAATTCCGGTTCTTGACGAGAAGGAAAAATATGTGGGTTGTACGAGTGTAAATCATTTGATGACACTCATGGCAAACACAGGGAGCATAAAGGAAAGTGGAGGAATACTTGTCCTCGAAACATCACGCTCAGATTACTCAATGGCGCAAATCGGCCAAATTGTTGAGAGTAATGATGCCAAAATCCTAAGTTCATATATAATGTCTTCTCCTGATTCTACGAATCTTGAGGTTACACTAAAAATCAACACTATCGAATTGGATCGAATTATTCGTACTTTTGAAAGGTATGACTATGTCATCAAGGCGTCTTTCCAGAAAAGTCAATATGGAGAAGATCTCAAGTTCAGGTATGACGCCCTGATCAACTATTTGAATCTATAGACAATGAATGTCGCTGTATACGGGCAAAGAGTTACAAAGCAGAATTCCGAATACTTTATGGAGTTTCTTGGAGTCTTGAAAGACTTTGGTTGGAATCCAATTGTGCATAAAGATCTCAAAGAAACCCTTATTAAGAAAATCGGACTTTCCGAATCAACGGATGAATTTAGTTCATATAAAGATTTCTCCACGGGGATAGATCTTAGCTTCTGCCTAGGCGGCGATGGCACGTTTATTAAAAATGTGAAATTCGTTCGCGATTCAGGAGTTCCCGTTATGGGTATTAATACAGGTCGACTTGGATTCTTGGCAAATGTTGGAAGAGAACATATTCAGGAAGCCATGGATTTGGTTTATCGCAAGGAGTATGTGCATCAAAAGCGATCGATGATTCGTGTGGAAACGGCAGATAATCTTTTTGGCGATGAGAATATTGCCTTGAATGAGATCACTCTGCAAAAGAAGGATACATCATCCATGATTACTGTCCACGCTTCATTGGAAGATAAATATTTGAATTCTTACTGGGCTGATGGATTGATCGTGGCAACACCTTCTGGATCTACAGCATATAGTTTAAGTTGTGGTGGACCAATAATTACACCTGGATGTCAAGTGCATATTCTTACCCCAATTGCCCCACATAATTTAAATGTACGTCCAATGGTCGTTCCTGATCACATGCCAATTAAATTGGTTGTCGAAGGGCGAAGCAGACGCTATCTTGTTAGCTTGGATGGACACTCACAGAGTATTCGCCAGGGAGAGGAAGTGATTGTTCACAAGGCCGATTATATGGTGAATGTGATCAAATTTGAAGAGAATAACTTCTTAGATACAATTCGAAACAAAATGCATTGGGGAATTGATAAACGCAATGATTCTAAATAATTCACGGCATTTTTCTAGCCCTGAAAAATTACCTCAGCTCAACATTAAGCAAAGACTTTATCGCGTCAAATAGGTCAGGATAATACAAGGGTTTTATTAAGATACGTGTATTCGATATTCCTTCGATTTCCTGTTCGATAAATTTTCTGGAATTACCCGTGGTAAATATAATGGGCAGTTCAGGGTCCTGCTCTTTAATCTGCTTAGCAAGATCGATCCCACTTTCGTTCTTTTTCAACTTGACATCCATCAAAATAATCGTAGGATCACCATTTTTCATGAGAGGCCAGAACGTTTCTTCGTTACTCGCTATTCCTACGACCTCAAAGCCATGGTCTTGTAATTGCATCTTCGTTACAATGGCAATTAGCATTTCATCTTCAACGATCAGAACCTTCACTTAATTCGATTTAAATGAGATATGAATCTCTGTTCCCTTATTAGAATTAAGGGAGATACTGCCATCAAGCTGTTCCACAAGTGAATGCAAGACAATCATTCCTGTTGAGTTAGACTCGCTAATTTGAAAATTCTCTGGCAATCCAATTCCATTATCTTTGAATTTAAAATCAATCATATTTCCTTCTTGCAAAATACTAATATGAATTTCGCCCTCTCGCTTATCTGGAAAAGCATACTTGAAGGAATTGGTCATCAGCTCATTCAGAATTAACCCAAGTGGAACGGCATGATTCACATCCATAGTGTCAATATTGAAGGTCTTGACAAGCTTAATACGTGATGTTTCTTCTACAAATGATTCAAACACATTGTTGGAAAGATTCTCAATATAATTGGTCAAATCAACAGTTTCCAGAGTCTCATTCTCATAGAGAACTTCATGTGCAAGAGCAGTCGTCTTAATTCTTCGCTGGCTGTCACGAATCGCTCGTACAAAATCTGAATCTCCACTTTTACTGGCTTGTAGCTCAAGAATACTTGAAATAATTGCCAGGTTGTTTTTTAGGCGATGATGAATTTCTTGAAAAAGAATCTCCTTAGACCTGAGTGCATCTTGAAGAATTTTTCTTTTTCCGACACGCTGCGAGATGTCCTTACTATTCGAGGCATATCCAACTGGTTCTCCTTTCTCATCAAAAATAAGTGAGACTGTAAGAGAGGCATTAAATGTTTCGTTGTTCTTTTTACGTTGAATCAATTCTCCAGACCATCCACCATGATCAATAATTGCCCGAACAATGTGTCCAGTATCATGCGAAATTTGGGAATTAAAAATATCGACGTTCTTCCCAATCAACTCTCCTTGATCGTAACCATATAATGAATAGGCAGCCGGATTAGCATAGACAACGGCTCCATCTAAACTTGCAAATACGATTGGTTCCCAATTGTTTTCTGCAATCTGTTTGAATATAGTAGTATCAAGATTCATGGCGCAAAATTAACCATTATTCCACAGATCAGATGGATTTAGCTAAGTGTCTCTATTCCTGAGAGTAAGTGGCATCAGACATTCAGCTTATAGTACAAATAGAAAATGTTCTTTCTCGAAGATATCTTTCACTTATGAGCAAGGATTCGTTACATTTAAGACATCCCATTTACCATAAAACCTTGATTAACAATTTATTTTACTTCCGAGGCAAGACTGCCTTAGCGATTAAAGTATAACTATGACTCCAATCACTGAGAAGAAAAAATAGTTGAGAAGATTGATGAGATGACACTCTCTGCTTTCGGTCAAGACTATTTTTTGGCAATTGCACAATCGATTAGTGAATCAATAGGAGCTGACTATATTTTTGTCACCAAGGTTGATCTCGATAATGGCAGGGCTCACCCGATCGTTACATTAAAGCATGGTATTCCAATCGAAAATGTTTCATATGATTTAATGCATACACCCTGTTTACACGTAATTGATTCATGCATTGGATATTATCCGGTTAATGTCCAGGATTTATTTCCCAAGGACGAGTTTTTTAAGCTTCTCAATATAACGGGCTACATAGGTGCATCTCTTGTACCAAAAGGTCGGACAACTCCAATCGCAATTATCACTTGTTTATACGAGATCGAACTTAAAAATCCCAAAGAGCATTTCGATATAATTCAGAATACAGCACAATGTATTGAGCATAAGGTTGAACGTGAATTGCTCCTCAAAGAGAATTATCTTCTTCATAAAAAAGAGCGAGAAACGGACAAGGCAATGAATCAGGTGCAGTTGATGCTCAAGGAAATACATCATCGTATCAAAAACAATTTACAGATTGTTTCTAGTTTGATCAATCTTCAGAAGACCAAAACAGACGACGAGGGAGTTAAAATTCTCTTTGATGAGTGCCAACAAAAAATACAGGCAATTGCGCTCGTTCATGATATGCTTTACGCATCAAATGATTTGAAAACAATTAAGGTGAATACCTATATCAAAGCACTTATTAAAAATCAAGTGGATCTGCAGCAATATGATCTCACATTCAATATTGAGAATGTTTCAATGTCAATTGACAAATTGATCCCATGTGGATTGATCATCATTGAGTGCTGCTTGAATACCATTAAACATGCTTATCCTGAGGGCGGAAATCAATCAATTTCTCTTCAGTTGACTAAAGACGATGGCATAATTTTATTGAAATTTCAAGATAGTGGGATTGGTTTCCCCACAGATCGTGGTATCAATTTAAGTCTAATTGCCGCGCTAACAGAACAAATCGATGGCAACATTATCACACGTAATGAAGGGGGAGCCGTGATCGAAATTAAATTCAAGGACTAAATCAACTAGTTTGTAAGAATTCTAGTGAGAATTGCTTTGATTTGGATTCAATTCTCTCATTTTACGTAGATTTACATCATGAGAATTTACTTAACCCTGTTCATCGCGATCATTTTCGCTGGATGCGCGTCACTAAAGAATAATCGTATCGAGGTAAATCAAGTAGTTGAAGCATCTTGTGGAATGTGTCATTTAGGGTTACCTGGGGATGAATGTAAATTAGCTGTTCGGATTGATGGAGTCAGCTATTATGTAAAAGGAACCACAATTGATGATCACGGGGACGCTCATGCAGAAGATGGTTTTTGCGGCAGTATTCGAAGAGCTAAAGTTAAAGGTGTAGTCAAAGACAGCATCTTTAAAGCATCTTTTTTTGAGTTGGTTAGATAACGCTCAAGTTACTGTATACTCGCTATTTAGGATCATTATTTTTTACGCTTAGCACTTGATTTTCTTTGAGTTTGATCGATAAATTCGTATCTTGCCGACATAACCAATTATCACTATTTATTAACCACTAATCAATACCCAAGTATTATGAAAAAATTAATTACTTCACTCAGTGTGTTCGCACTTTTGTTGACACCAACATTTGTAAACGCACAAGAGATTACTGCATCATTCTGCGTTGAGCCTAAAGGAGAATTACTAGGCACTATTCATCAATTAGAAGCTCAAGGTTACACACTAACGGATCTCCAATGCGCGCCTATTAATTACCTGGTTGCACCAACACCTCCATACCTTAATCAAATAATAAGTGTGACAATGCGCGAAATTCATTGTCCAGAGTTTGGGCAAGGACCGTGTTTTTTATTGAGCACGACGCATTTCACAGCAGAAGAAATCGTTCAGAATAGTGTTGGTGCCACAATTCACACAAATATTTCGCCAATACTGATTGCACTTTAGCGAGTCGTATTAACATTAACACGATAACAGCATATAGGGCTCATTTGGCTCCATATGCTCTTATACCTTTACTCACAATCTTGATTTCGGATTGTAAGCGAGAATAAAAGTCAGAATCATTTACTAACCATTATTAATTAACAACCATTATTAATTAACAACCATTATTATGAAAAAATTAATTACTACACTAAGCTTGTTTGCGTTACTATTGTTACCAGCAATATCCTACGCGCAACCGTCAAGCTACGATGACTTTTGTGCTCAACCTACTGGACAATTCCATGCTCAAATACAGCAATTTAAAGCAGATGGATTTCAATTGGTAGAGATGCGATGTGCACCTGTACTTTATCTTGTCCCACCAACTCCACCCTACTTGAACGCCACAGTATTTGTAACACTTTTTAAAGTTGAATGTCCTCCATTTGGTCAGCTTGGTCCATGTGTATTAAAAACTGAGGCTCACTTTCACGCAGATGAAATCGTGATCAACAGTGCTGGTACTAAGCAGTATGACAATATCTCACGAATAACGATCATAGAACACTAGGAGTCATTTGTATTAAAAACGAGTCGAGATTAATCGTCTCAAATAATTATCAAACGGATGAAGGTCAAATGATCTTCATCCGTTTTTTGTTTCCACGAATTCACAAAAGTGAGACCTTGACTTTTTTGAAAATTCTAAGGAGATATTACTTTCAACCTCAATCAGCATCTAGATAATTTAGTAGATTTAAACTATGTACATCAAGAAAAAATTTCCAATCAAAGACTTACTGCTCTGGTCGTACAGAGACATGCTCTTCTTTCTCGTTGTCTCAGGTATTCCTGTGGCATTATATACGCTGCTCGACCTGAAATTTTTACGGTTACCATGGTTACCTATTGCCGTTTTAGGTACCGCGCTTGCGTTTATCATAGGCTTCAAGAACAATACTTCTTATGATCGCTATTGGGAAGCGCGAAAAATTTGGGGCGGAATTGTTAATTCGTCCAGATCTTGGGCGATAATGGTACGTGATTTCATCAATAATAAGCACGCTAAGAATGATCATTTAACGAATGACCAGTTAGCCGCGGTAAAGATAAAACTCATTAATCGTCATATTGCTTGGATGGCAGCTCACAGATATTCTCTGCGGACATCCAAACCTTGGGAAAGCTCCATGGATCACAAGGGCAGTGATAAATTTGCAAATCGCCTAAACATACCAGAGTGGAGTTGCTCACTTGAAGAAGCCTTAACTCCTTTATTAGATCCGGAAGAGCTCACCTATGTGATGAGCAAAACGAACAAGGCTACGACCCTAATCTCACTGCAATCAAAACACCTGAAGGAGCTTGAAGAAAAAGGTCACATCTGGGAATTCTCCTATTTGGAATTAGAGAAAATGTTAGTTGAATTCTATACGCTTCAAGGAAAAAATGAGCGCATTAAAAACTTCCCTTATCCTCGGCAATTTGCAACATTAAATTTCTACTTTATCTGGACATTTATTTTCTTACTACCATTTGGCGTAATTGGTGCTTTTGATGAATTAGGGCTTAACTTACGAGCCTATTTAACTGACATTGGAAAAGATTCAGAATCATTTTCATTTATGATTGCGCGCAATTTCACGTGGCTCACTGTTCCATTTTGTGTGATCATCTCTTGGGTATTCAATTCGATGGATGTTGTTGGACAATTAACCGAAAACCCATTTGAGGGAACACCCAATGATATACCTATCAGCACAATGAGTAGAGGAATTGAAATTGACATACTTGAAATCCTTGATGCAGAAAATATTCCTGAGCCTATCCCGACACAACATCACATTCAATTGTAGTCTGATGAGATTTGTAATTTCCATGCTATTGATGTTGAACGCTTTGAACTCAAATTCACAGTTAAGTCGAAGAAGTGCATTGAATCATAATTCTCAAAATATTTGGATTCTAAAGGAGTATAGTACAGACCATCTTCCAATTCTCACGACTGATACATTGCTCTATTGTGGACTAGATTTTTCAGAATTCATTTTGAAAAAAGATAGCCTGAACGCACCAAGAGCCACAACTATATCTGACATAACTTATTGGACTGACCAATTTAAAAGGTATTGTGTTGGTCGCAAAGGTAATAGCCGACTAAGCGAAACTCTAAAAAAAGAAATCGCTACATCAGAGGAAATGAATAGTCATTTTAGCCTCATGGCGAATCCTCGCGTGGACACTGTTGATCAACGAATTGACAAAGAATCCATTCAGCGAATAATCAATTCGTATCCAAAGCTCAAGAACAATAACGCGATCGCATTCACAATCATTATGGAGAGCTTTGATACAAGGATGGATAGGGTAATAATGAACTTCGCATTCTTTGATCCTTCCGATAATGCGCTGCTCTGGACCATGAAGATACAGGCGCCTGTTAAGAATTTTGATTCAAGAGAAGCTTGGGCTAGGGGAATGAATTCTGCATTTTTTCGATTTCAGAATATGTACCACAAGCGAATCAGAGCCTGGCGTAAAGAGCAATAAATATAAATGTATGCCTACAGATTCACCTAAAAAATGAAGTTTCTTGTAACCTATTGTTAAGTGGTCGCATCCAAGCTTATAGAAACCATAAAAAACACAGTAGTATGTTCGTAGAAATTTTAGTGCCAATGACAGTATTCGCAACCATTTTTGGAGTGCTGTATGTCTTTCTTACCACTCGAAACAAAGAGCGTTTGGCAATGATTGAAAAAGGAGCAGATCCAGCAATAATTTCTCATCAGAAAACCCGTCTAGGGATTAAGATTGGATTACTAGCAATAGGGATTGCCATAGGTGTCTTAATGGGACAAATGATCACGCACCTTAGCTCAATGGACGAAGAAGCTGCAACACTTTCAATGATTTTCCTTTGGGCTGGAATTGGACTTGTAGTTGAGCATTTTTTAGCAAAAAAAGACATGTAATTGATGGTCGACTTAGACGATAAAATTTACATTCAGCAAGTATTGGACGGAGACACTTCGTCCTATACGTGTTTAGTAGATAAATACAAGAACATGGTTTTTACGGTTTGCTTCAGAATATTGGGGCAGCGTGAGGATGCAGAGGATGCCGCCCAGGTCTCTTTCATGAAAGCATATCGAAATCTACATGCTTTTGAAGGCACTTCTAAATTTTCTACTTGGATCTATACTATTGCATACAGAACGTCCATTTCAAAGACTCGACTGAAGAAAATAGACACTGTTAGTGATGATTTTCACATTGATATTGCCACAGACGACACCATTCCTCAACTTGAAGAATTAAAAGGTCAAGAACAGGAATTCTACGTGAAAAAAGCCATGGAAGAACTACCCCAAATTGACGGAGTGATTGTCAGCTTATTCTACATGGATGAATGTAGCATCTCGGAAATTGTTGAAGTTACCGGCTTGAGCGAGTCGAATGTGAAAGTTAAACTACACCGTGCACGGAAACAACTCAAAGTGAGTCTTGAACGACTACTTCAATTGGAAATGAAATCTATAATTTGATGGAAAAGAAGAATACAAACATCTTGAAAAAGGGGCTCTTGAAGACAGAGTCTGACTTTACATCCAAACTAATGGATCAATTGGACGCAGAGGATAAAGCCCTTGCATCGCTACTTACGAAGCAGGGAGCATTGGAAACCTCTCCAGATTTCACTGCTCAGCTGATGACAGAATTGGAGGGGAAAAGGCCCAAAGTTCCATATACACCAGTAATTACCCTTCGTGGATGGATTGCTGCTGCTGCCGTATTTGCCGGGATTATCATCTTAACTCTATTCATAGGAACAACTGGACCGAGTGAATTTGTTGAGAATGATAAAATCGAAGCATTTAAATCTGGAATTGGTGAATTCTTCAAAGAACGCTCACTCTTTATCTACCTCCTATTAGGTGCTCTTTTGTTATCTGTTGGACTCTTTCTTGAGCAACGTTCGAATAGAACAAATGAAACGCAGGCGTAGAAAGCGCGCAAATTCTCGTATATTTAATCACAAGGGCATTTAATCTACTGACTCTTAAATCTATATGACGCGTTTTAAAAACCTCATCTTCGTCCTATTTTTAATGCCTGCCCTGGCTCATTCTCAGTCACGTGATCTAGTAGAGGTAGAATGGACACTCTATCCAAATTACGACTTGCCAGACACATTGAACTCTGGTGATAGCTTAACTTTTGTACGAAACGATTCGCGCGATTTTAATCCAGTAATCACCTTAATGATCCATTCTGATGGAAGAGCAAGTTCAAGTATGACTTCTTCCTCTTATGAAACCAAGAATGGTATCATCCTTAATCGAGATCCTCCTGAACCCATCTATACCATCCAGCGTGACACAATCATTACTGATAGCTCAATTATAGTTAACGAACTTAAAGTTCCAGCTTTTATTCAAGTATTGCACGGCCCAGCTATAGAGACTGCTTCTGAAATTGACATGAGTACAATTGACGTTTCTTTTGAGAGTGGAATCATTATTGGCTATGGACAAGGTCAAAATTTGCATGGTCGTTTCACTTATCGTGTTGAGAAGAATAAACTCGTCCTATTCAAAGAATAAAACGCTAGTAAACAAGCAACTTTGCTGGAATCATTTCATACTCTCTAAAGTTTTTTTGAAGAATGGTGTATTTGAACCAAGCTACTTTGTCGTCCTTGAAATTTATCACAAGTACTTTATTTGTTCTTGAATAAATCATGCAACCATCAGTTGTCACATAGCGATCTCCAAGCATATCTTTGATGTAACCTCTTGATTTACCGACTAGGTTGAACGACCTTAATTCAGGCTCTTGAACCTTCGTCTTCAGACTGATAAAAATATCACTCGAATCTCGGTAATGACCATATTCAGTTCCAAATCTATACACAGATACGCGCAATCCATCGAACCATTCACTCTTATCTCGAAGATTAATTGGCTCAGGATAAAAGAGTAAAAATCCTAAATAGAAACCAACTGAATCTGGTTTGTAACAAAAATCGGGGACTCTACCTCCACCATTGTTTGCACCTTTCTTCCTGCTTTTATAAAGAATGATATCCTCAGGATACTCAATGAGATTGGTAAATAAATTACTGCTTGAGAGCCCTTGAGATGAATCAGGATTAATCGAATCCAAATCTACTTTAATGGATGGGGCTTCATCTTGCAAGTTTCTTGAGCCCGCTGATTCTGTAGAGCATGAGATCACAAGCAAGCTGCCAAGAAAGCAGATCAGAATCATTTTCACACCTTTCAGGATTTTCTTTTCTAGAACTCCCAAAATCTATTTATTCACCATCTTGATCAGTGCTTGGTTCTCTCCATTTTGAACTGAAAGAAGATAGATTCCAGGTGCATGTTCCAAGTCAAATTGAATGATCCCAGACATGCTTCTTTTCTCGTCAAGCACTAATTGTCCTTGAAGATTCATGAGCTTCACCTCCCAAACATCCTCTTTTGGACCAACATTTATCGAAAAAGAACCATTGGATGGATTTGGATATGCCACACTAGAAAAATCAGTGTCGATCACACCTACCTCAGCTGTACTTTGATAAGTCTGTGCTAACTGAACAGCAGCATATGCATTCACTCGCCCATAGCCAACCTCATTATTCCATGTTCCATGTGGTGTGATACTATCATAAACGTAATTCGGAACGCGATCAGCAGTAATGTTCATGATTGCGTGGACATCAACAGCATGCAAGCCAGGATTCACTGATAAAATTAAAGCTGCTACTGCCGCGGCATTTGGACATGAAGCACTCGTTCCGTTAAATGAATAGGTATAATCTAGTGTAGAATATCCGAAGGTTCCCATCATGTCTGTAGTCGTGATTTTCACTCCAGGAGCAATAAAATCAAGTCCTTCACCATAATTTCCTCCCCAATTTTCCGAGGAGCAATCTGATGCGCTTTTTCGCTCATCACACATAGTACTAGCTCCAACTGCTATTGTAGTTGGTAAGTTCGACGGCCAGAGTGGTCCACCTATATCGTCGTTCCCAGAGGAGAAAAACATGGCAATTCCTTTTCCACTTCTAGCATCATTGAATGCTTCAGTTAATTCATTATTAATTAATGTAGTATCAATTCCGAGGGCTGCAATAAACAAATCGCTCAAACCTGCAGAAGTACTAATCACATCTGCATCAGCAATTCGCCAAGCATAAGCTGCGCCACTCAGCAAAGCATCAGTACTTGTAAATGCTTGAATCCCAATCCCGGGTCCATAATCCATATAGAAAAAAACGCGTACTGGTATAATCTTACTATCATAGGCTATTCCTGCAATTCCAATTCCATTGTCTCCCTCAGCAGCAATAATTCCAGCACAACTCGTTCCATGCCCATCATTTGAAAAATTAGGAGTTGGGAAACCTTGAGTATCTGTAGAGTCTGTCGCAAATCCATCAAATCCAGGCAACAAATTGTTAATTAAATCTACGTGCAATGTGTCGACACCACTGTCCAAAACTGCAATTTTTATGGTCGGACTTCCCGTAGTGATTGTCCAAGCTGAATCAATAGACATATCTGCACCTGGAGTTCCATTGCCTTGAAGAGGAGTTCCAGTATTCTCAATATTCCATTGACGATCATACAAGGGATCATTCACTGTACTTGTTATGGTAAAGCCCTGATTAAATCCAACATAGTTGATGGCAGGTTCTTTTTCCAAAAGCAACTTTACTTCGAGGAGTTCTGCATCATTCTTAACGTTGAGAGAAGAATAGTAAAGATTTGGAATAATTCGATGTGGCACGAGATTATACATACTCATAATGGAGGGAGTAGGATTCTCGCTTTTCACCAATAAAACCTTTGTATTGAAGCAGAGTTTATCGTCCATTCTTCTGACCTCAGCATGGTAACAAAAACCATCGAGTTGATTCACATTGTTCGCCTTTACGATAATATACCCAGAGCTGTTTGCCTTAGTAAGCATCTCAATTTTCTCAGATTCGCACTTCTCAATCAGAGTCTGCTGAGATTCTCCAATACATGGAGCTAATGCATAATATGCGTCTTGAGAAAAACTGCCATAGCTAATTAAACAAAAGAGAACTAGAGAGATTCGTGTCATGTCGTAGGTGTTAAATCGAGAAGTGAAGTTACTAAATGTTTGAACCAGAACATAATCGCTCTCGCATTTCTTCCAATTAGCAGTGTTGTAAGATGCTCAATTCGATTCCTGTTTTGCCATCCTTGCTGCCCCGATCAGAGACATTAATCAATCAAAACTACTTGAATTACGTTGATATTGATTAAGTTAGTCGACGTTGTAAATAAAATTCACCTATGAATAAAAGAATCCTTTTTCTCGCAGTATTGCTCATTGGCGCACTTTCACTCAGCTCGAGTGCTGTTCACGCTCAGAAACCAGTTTGGCAAAAATATTCACATTCGGAATCCAACGCAAACATTAACTTTCCAGATAAGTTTGAGGAGGAGGTTGAGGTAAAAGAAAACTCATCTGGAGAAACCTATACGACAACAAAAACGAGTGTAAACTATAAGGATGGGGTTTATTTTCTTGGTATAACCATGCATGCATCAGACTTCGTTTATTCGGACAATCTTGAAGATATTTCGATCGACGCTTTTATAGATGGAGTTTCAGGAACAGAAACAACTCGAAAAGTCTGGAAACGAAAAGGTCGTGATGGTATAGAAGTTCATATCAAAACAGCGGCTGCTATAATGATTTACCGAATATTAATTGTGGATACTAAACAAATTCAAGTAGTTGTGGCACGACCAAGTGATGTTGACGCCCAAACTAAGACTGATGCTAAATTCCTGAAGTCATTCAAGATGAAATAGCGATTGTTGGTGCAAAGTTCTACGATCTTAGCTCAACTACTTCACGATTTGAAAAAACCCTTCATGCACTACCTCTTCCTCTCCAAGGATCGTTAAGATGTAGAAATAAGTTCCTTCATTAAGTCCAGGTCCATTCCAGTCATTCTCATAGCCACTTTCTTCATGGATTGGAACTCCCCATCGATTTAGGATCGTTAAAGTGTTGTTTGGATAGAAATCGAGAAATCTGAATTCCAGGAAATCATTTATACCATCATTATTTGCTGTAATAATATTTGGCGCGATAACTTCAGCAGGATAAACGGTGACCATTTGGCAGATACTGTCCAAACATCCATCTTGATTTTCCACGATTAAACATAGATTGTATTGGCCAGCAAGCGCATAGGTATACGATGGGTTTTGATCTGTGGAAACCCCTCCATCACCAAAGATCCATAACCATGTGACACCAGGACTGGCATTGAATATACTCGCATCAGAGAATGTAATTGGCAATCCTGCAATCAACTCTTCCGGGTCATTCGTGTAATTCGGTATTGGCAATGGCTGAATGTGCATGGGCAGATTGAGTGTATCTGAGAAGCACCCATTCTCTGAAGCAGAAACAGTATAATTCAACGTCGTTATGGTTGACAAAGTATTGACAATTGTATCAAAAATATCCGTGCTTCCAGCTTCCCAACCTTGTGTCCAAGAAATTGTTGCTGTTGGACTACAACTGGTCAAATCAATCATAAATGGATCTCCTGAGCACACGAGTGTATCGTAAATTGCTGTAACATCAGGAGTCATTTTAATTGGCATTATTCGAATCGGAAATCCAGTAACCAGTGTACCACATGCGTCGACAATAGTTGGGGGAATCACGTTCAGGCTTGTATAGGCAGGATCACAGAAACTCGGACAACTCGGAATTGTCATTGAGAAATCGTAATTATTTCCACCACTAGAGCATCCAACATTAGTGCCTTGAACAATCGTATCTGTGCTCCATGGATGCGTAAATGTATAAGGAGCAACTCCATATTGCACATAAGCCCTACCCGTAATTTCGCATTCATTCGAGCACCTAGGTGCTATCTGGACATTCCATTCACTTGCATAAGGTTCTGGAGTTCTACCAAGAACTGTTGCTCTAAATGGCCATGATGTCGTAAAAATATCATGACGAATGTAGGTCTCATTACAACCTGCACCAAGAGCAGATCTTCCCAGGTGCATGCTCAAATAGAAATTTTGTGGGGAGCATGATTCTGGCATGCAACATGTGAGTGGATTATACAAATTGAACGAGTCCAAATATGCTGTTCCAGCTGATTCACCAGGCACTCCTGTAATCACGAAACTTTGAGAATTGTCACAATCTGTACTAAAAAACATCGCGCCATCAGCCATGACAGCAGGCGTAAATGGATCCGCATAAAAGCTAGCTGTTACATACAGTCCAGTAACAGTTACGCCTCCGGGAATCGTGACAAAGATACTATCCTGATTATAGGCTGGCATTATACAGGACGGCATATTTCCGCCCAACCAAGGAGCTGTAGGACCTACTACTAATGGATCTACTACTACTGGATAAACTCTAAAAGGATCCGTTAACCACTCCTTTGGAATGATCATTTCTAAAAATTGTGCCCCGTTTTCTTCTCTGACACGATACGAACCAGTTACTCTCTTGTTCGCTGCATCATAGCAAACTGGAAGATGAAAGGTAGCTACAGTTGCTCCTGATTCGTCCACGATCAACATGTCACCATTCCAAGCATCCTTGGATCGTTTACCATACGTTTTATCCTCAACTATTTTACAATTCGCTGGCAGTTCAAGTAGCTCAGAAAAAACTAAATCTTCCTGCAAATCTGGCATAAATTCGTGAAGTATATAGTTTGATTTAACCGCATTTTCGTAAAAAATCAGCTCCTTATCAACCCCAGGAATAACATTGTAATAAGTCGCAGTATTTCCAGAAAGACTCAC
>JBLHON010000040.1:0-18083 GCA_047621865.1 Crocinitomicaceae bacterium
ATCCTCACCAAATTCTTTATACAATCCATTATTTTCAGCCACAAAAGTGGTGAAATGTGGAGCTGGATGACATTTAGTACAATAGAGTTGATCAGAGAAGATTTGCCACCCTCTCTCCTCCTCTGCCGTTCTTTTAATTTCATTCCGTTCTACTTGATCGAAACGAGAATTATCAGAGATTAGGGATCGCTCAAATGCAGCAATGCTTCTGGTGAGTACAAATGCGTCAAAATCACGGTTAAAAATAGTCTGTGCAGCTTTTTGATACTCAGGAATCCCGCGTAATCTCGTCAGGAGATCTTTCATCACCATTCCCATCTCATTAGTATCCTGCATAGGAACAATGGCCTGCATTTCTAAAGTTGGCACAAAAGCATCAAACATGGTTGTTTTTAGATGACCAGCATTCAATAAACTCGGAGAATTCCGTTTAGCATGATGCCCCATAACACCATCACTGAAAGCCTTTTGATCAGTAAACGCCATTTCTGGGACATGACATGTAGCGCATGAAACTGTTCCATCAGAGGACATTCGTTTGTCAAAAAACAATGCTTTGCCCAAGGCGATTTTCTCTTCCGATAGTGGATTATCCACGGGAGAAATAACCTCTCCCAATGAGCTAATTTCAGGTGCACTACCTTCACATCTCAGCAAAAGAAAGGAAATAAATACTCCGCCAAAAAAAATACTCATCGTATGTTTCATGCCTACTTTGTACGCTTATTTAGTCTGAAAATCGAATTATTCGTCTCGTCATTATTTTTGGCATGACATGACTTTTTTAAATGTTTTAAAGAAAAGTAGGCAAAGAAATTCAATTCGTCATAACTCAATAAGAGATATTTACTGCTTGGAGCTATCTAACCATTCATTCAGTTTGCCGAATAAATTGGTTGGTGCGAATAAATTTCTACATAGATTATTGATGGATAAAACATTTTAATAAACTCTTATGGAGATCCTGTTGGCTTGTCTGGCCCCACCTTTTTTATTCTCTGTAATTCAAGTTCAAAGAATGAAATCCTTATTTTTGGCTTGAATGAAGTCGTCAGCACTTATCGTATTAACTCTCCTACTCTGCTCAACAGCAAGGGCGCAAGAAAACGACTCATTACCCTACGAACTCTACAAAGATCGCGTGGTTCTATTCTCTGATGTTGGATTTAATGCAGCCCCGTTCTCCATTAAAAATAACTTCCCTGGAGGAATCAATAAAATTCAATTCAAGCACAACCTCAAGCCTATTATGGGATTGGGGATCAAGTATAAATGGTTTGGATTGAGGATTGGATTTGGTCTTCCTGGACATTTGCGCGCTCAAAGCAGGTATGGAAAATCTAATTACACTGATATTGGCGTGAATTTCAGCTTAAAAAAGTTGTATTGGGACATTGATTTACGAAGCTATTCCGGATATGTGATCAAGGATGCTAATCGTTGGAATGATACCTTGAATGAGTTGGCACCAAACGATTTCCGTCCAAACACCCGTGCAATAAGTACTTCAATTAACGTATGGTATTTGAATTCTAAGTCATTCAGGATGGACGCAGTACTTGGAAAAGTTGGTCATTATACCAAACCTGAGCATACATGGTATTTGAAGAGTTCACTTAATTTATTTGGCGTCTCAAATGATGGAGATCCATTGATCCCTGATGATTTGGTTGACACGACACTGACAAAAACGCTTGCGAATTCAGCTTCTTCTTTGGACCTCGGAATTATTCCTGGTTATGCATATGTCAACAGAGTGAACAACTGGCAATTTTCATTCTTTGCAGGGCTTGGTGGCGTTCTTCAAGCAAAATTTTTCGATGCTGATGGAATAAACAGAGGTTTTCTTGGCCTTGCACCACGTGTGGATCTTCGTCTTCTTGGAGGTTATTCAAAAGCAAATTATTTCTTTTTACTCGTCACTGATTTTGATATTAAGTCGATTAAATTTCAAGAAATCAGTTACAATCAAACCTATTACAGCCTGAAACTTGTAGGTGGAGTACGCTTGAAGACCAGACAAAAAAAACGTAAACCAAAAAAATAAATTCAACACTAATGAGCTATATGAATAAATATTTGATTCTACTTTTTGTAGGGATAATTTGTTTGAGCTGTGAAGAGTCTACTGAAAACGCGCATAGCCCGAGTCCTAGTGACCAAAGCACTCAACATGAAAAGAAGATAATGGTTGACTTGACGATTGACTCCTTAAATCTATCTGATTCTGTTAAGCGAATTACGTTTGGAGGTTATGAAATCAGTTTTCAGCTCCCTAAAACATTTGAATTGGATGACTACATGGAGAATTACATCACGTTTGAGTACAAGCACGAAAGATTAGGGCCAGATCCAAGTTTGACGCTCAACACGACAAATTTGTTGGCATATAATGTACTGTTTCCTAAGAACAATGAAGAGTTAATCACTTCTAAGGTGCGTATTATGAGTGAATCGAAAATTCTAAGAAAAGAAATCATTGATATTGATGGCGTTGAATTCGGGTTTATTGAGTCAACGTTCAGCATGTTTGAAGGAAACTATGATTATGAATTTAACTTGTTCAAACTTGTTGGCGATGAGATTTTAGAAATTCGCTACATGGACGGAAACATGCATTACGCTATCAACGCGAATGATGCATTGATCAGAATGAAAGAAATTGGTAAAGAGATAATGGCTTCGTTCTCAGTGAAAAGTTTCACTGAATAATTTAAGCAAACCTACTTTCTAATATGTTAACCAGCCAGTTAGCATTGTATTCTTCGAGAGAACCGGTCATTGGATCATAGATCTGCAAGTTTGGCAGTAAGTTCGGCAACACCCAACACTATCGTACTGTTATTCGCTCTCTGCCAAGAACTGTATCAACATCGATAATTTCGACAATGTACGAACCAGCAGGTAGCTTCAACTGAATCACCGAATTGAACTGTGAGTTGCGAACAACTCGACCAGAAGCATCAACTATATTGATTTCAGTGGCAGAAACACCCTCGTCCAATTCAAGATGCAGCTCTGAATTGGCCGGGTTCGGATACATTGAAAAAAGGCTTTCAAGACTACCATTTTCCGATAATCCAAGCCAAGCAGGAGTATTCGCGTTAGTTAGAGTATGTATATATCCACTGGAGGCTACCCAGATATTATTCAAGGTGTCGAATTCTACACCATACAAATTTGAAAAATCAATAGGGCTGTTACCAGAATTATAGATATTCGTCCAAGTACTACCTTCCAACATTGCAAGGGCAAAAGGATCACCATCAGCATCGCCAAAAACTGCCCATAAACTATCATTCATATCGAATTGAATATCCAAAACATTAGCACTCGGCATTCCTATTGTATTATTTGGTGTTATTGTGTCAAACACATCAGCTAAATAAACTACTGAGATTCCAGTTTCTTGACCATAATAGAGAGTGTCTGTATATCGAGAAAAGGTCATTGTATTCCCTGGTGACATCAAATAATCAGGATCTGTGGACCACAAGTAAGTATAGATATATGGATACTCAAGATAGGCCAATGAATGTCCACGATACTTGATGCCATTCTTTGATATTAGCTCTTCATTACAAGTGATAAATTGCAAATTAGTGCCTTCATTTGGATGGTAGGTAAATAAAGCATTACTCGTTTTTATCATGAAAACAGTATCGAGATCTGAATGCAGCCTTGAAATGTCCGTTCCTGCAGACACAGTAGAAGCCGAATAACCATCAAAGTTGCTAAGACCAAAATATGTTGTGCTGTAATAAATGTGATTCGGCGTGAAGGTAAATGAGAGTTCTGAGAATTCCGCCAATGTTCCCAATTCTGTTTGATCAAAATTGTAAATTGTACCGTCATTCTCGATCACAGACACCTTGGTATCCTTTATGAACCACATGCTATTTGTATAGGGATCAATTTCAAATTGATTCGTTGGCACACAATTCACTGCGGTCGAAACACCAATTGGCAGGGACTCCCATTGACCAAAACTAGACGACGATAATAAAAGAAATAATCCTACTAATTTCATTGTTTTACTATTTTATATCGCTGACTTCGATCCATGTTAGAGCAATCTAAGATATACATTCCATTACTCAAATGATCAGTGTCAATAACCATACTCACCCTTACCTCGTTCCAACTCCCAACCTTCTGTCCTTCTACATTATACAAAACAATTTGGTGCGATCCAAATTCAGCAAAATCTATTTTAACAACATTAGTGAAGGGGTTAGGGTAAATACTGGCGATATTCTCGCTGGTTTCATCTAAAGAAACTGGAGTGCCATATACGTGGCCAATAGAGTCCACAAAGTTCTGATACATTGAGTCACAAGGAAAATCGTACAGCGATGTCAAAGAATCGTCAAAAATATAAATGGAAACTGGAATCTCGGCTATTGCAACATTCGCAGGATGCCAAACATCAATTGGCGAGGCTGTGTTAATTTCCACTATTCCAGAGAGAGGTACTCCAGCCGTTGGTCCGTCGTTAGGTATGTCTTGATATTCCGCAATGAAATGGTAATAGTAGCCTTCAGTGGTTACAGTAAAATTTATCGAATCAACATCCAGCATGTTTGAAGGAAACTATGATTATGAATTTAACTTGTTCAAACTTGTTGGCGATGAGATTTTAGAAATTCGCTACATGGACGGAAACATGCATTACGCTATGAACGCGAATGATGCATTGATCAGAATGAAAGAAATTGGTAAAGAGATAATGGCTTCGTTCTCAGTGAAAAGTTTCACTGAATAATTTAAGCAAACCTACTTTCTGATATGTTAACCAGCCAGTTAGCATTGTACTCTTCAAGAGATCCAGTCATTGGATCATAGATCTTCCAATCGTTGTAATTTCCGATTTCATTGAAGTGAATATTTTGAATCTCTCCATTCTTTTCAACGAGAACATGCATTCGATCGAAAAAATCCAAATTGAATTTCGCTCCCGTTTCCCGCATAAATTTCACGGAAGAATCAATGGAGCAACCAGAGGCATATACCTGAGATTCATCAACGGCTAAAACTACGAACCAATCTTTGACAATATCTGCCGCTCCGAAAAGCGAACTGCCATGTGCAGCCCATGTTGGAATGAATTCATTTAATGCTGCGCGAATCTCGAATTGCTCTCCACTCGACATTTGCCGATCAGATTTGTAAATCCAAACTTTACTCGATGGTGAAAGGTCTTGTAGTTCCATTATAAATCTGCTGCATTAGCAATAAGTTCAGCAACATCCAACACTTGGATTTCGCCTTCTTTATTGAAGTTCTTAAGTCCGTCAGTCATCATTGTATTACAGAATGGACAACCAGTAGCGATAATGTCTGCTTTTGTTTCCAAGGCATCTTCTGTGCGTTCAACATTGATTTCTTTATTTCCTTTCTCTGCTTCTTTGAACATCTGCGCCCCACCTGCTCCACAACACAAACCTTTTGTTTTGCAACGTTTCATCTCTACAAGTTCGCCATCCAATTTTTCAATCAATGCCCGTGGAGCTTCATACACATCATTCGCACGACCTAAATAACAAGGATCATGGAAGGTGATTTTCTTTCCTTTGAAAACATCTCCATTCTTGAGAGCCAACTTCCCTTGATTAATTAACTCCTGAATCAATTGCGTGTGATGAATCACTTCATAATCTCCACCCAATTCAGGATATTCATTTTTCAACGTATTGAAGCAATGTGGACAGGCAGTTACAATTTTCTTTACATCGTACCCAGAAAGGACTTCAATGTTCATCATTGCCTGCATTTGAAATGTAAATTCATTTCCTGCACGTTTTGCTGGATCTCCAGTACAGCTCTCTTCTGCCCCTAGAACTGCAAAATTCACCTTGCATTCATTCAGAATCTTAACCAGGGCTTTGGTGATCTTTTTCGCGCGATCATCAAAACTTCCTGAGCATCCTACCCAGAACAAAATTTCTGGAGATTCTCCTTTGGCCATCATTTCAGCCATTGTTGGTACATGCAAACCCATAGACTTACTTTTCGAAAACTTGAATATTAACTTTCTCCTCAACGAGATGCGTAAATTTCCCTTTGTAACGAGTGGCTTTCACCAAATGATTATCGATCCAATGGTAATTTCCACCCCGAGGTTTCCCCATTAACAAACCGTGATATTTAAACTTATATTTTTTCAGCCACTCTTCAGTTACTGTTCTATGCTCTTCAATACGAGAAGTGAAAAATGTGATAATGTGTCCTTCATCATACCATTCATTGCATGTTTTTAATGCATCTGGAAAAGGCAGGCAAGTTACCATTCGTTCTGGCTCCTCATTAGGGACGTCTTCCGTAATTGTCCCATCAATGTCAATTAAATAATTCTTGACATTCTCTGGCAATTTAGGTGAAATTGCTTCACCATCAACAATCGTTGGTATTAGATCTTTGTCTTCACTCATCACTTAATCTTCGTCTTTCCAATTCAAGCGATCCGCAGGACTAAATTGCCATGGAGCACCATTATTCTCAATATTCGTTAGCATCCCTGTTAATTCAGTAGGCATTTTTGATTCCTCCATTACAAGAAATCTTCTCAAATCAACAATGATTGCCAATGGATCAATATTTATTGGACATTCCTGAACACATGCATTACATGATGTACATGCCCATATTTCTTCTTCTGAAATATAATCTCCAAGGAGACTTTTTCCATCGTCATAATCTTTGCCATGCTTGCGGAAATTATCTCCCATCTCAGCAATACGATCCCGTGTATCCATCATTATCTTTCGTGGAGATAAGAGTTTACCAGTAACATTTGCAGGGCACGATGAAGTACAACGTCCACACTCAGTGCACGAATAACTATCCATAAGATTTTTCCAAGTCAAGTCAGTTGCATCCTTGGCTCCAAATCGTTGTGGTTCAGGAGTACCTTCTGCTGGAGCTGCATAAGGATCAGCTGTTGGGTCCATCATCAACTTAACTTCAGTTGTAACAGAAGCCATGTTCGTAAGCCTTCCCTTCTTCTCCAAGTTTGAATAGTAGGTATTTGGAAATGCAAATAGAATGTGCAAGTGTTTTGAATAGGCCAAATAATTCAGAAATGAGAAGACCATAATTATATGTCCCCACCAACCAATTCGTTCAAGTGTATGAAGAGTATTTGGACTTAAGCCGTCAAAAAGCAAAGGTCCAAGAAAGCTACTAATTGTGAAGCCCATTGATCCACCTTGAACTCCCGCAATTTCATTCGCGTGAGAAAGACCTTGACTATAAAGCACTTCGTCAGCACTATTCATTGTGAAGATGCAGCAAACAAGAACGATCTCCATGAAAAGAATCATGTTGGCATCCATCTTAGGCCATCCTTTCATTTCTGACATATTTAAGCGTGGAAGCTTCAATAAATTTCTTCGAGAAAGGAAGATGATGGTTGCAACTAATGCGAGAAGAGATAAGATTTCGATAAAGCTAATCATGAAGGTATAGAAGCCTCCAAGAGCTGGACGGAAAATACGATGTGCATGTGGAGCAAATCCGTCAACAAAAATTTCTATTAATTCAATCTGGGTAATGATAAATGCAGCATAGACTGCAAGGTGCAAGAGTGCAGGAATTGGTCGAGAGAACATTTTCTTCTGTCCCAATGCAACCAGAATCATTGTACGCCAACGTTCTTTCTTATTGTCACTGCGATCGAGATCTCTTCCAAGGAGAATGTTTGATCGAATTTTGTACATATTCCAGCCGAAGAATCCCCACCCTGCCAGAAATAGTAATGCAAAAACTGCTATGGAAATCATGGGCAATTGTATTTACGGTACTTTAGGTTGTGTCCTAAGAAATTCTCTTAATTGCTTCTCTTGTTGATCAGTAAGCGGAGTTGTATACTTTGGCTTGCCACCAAGAACTGAGAAATGAATGTAGCGTTCTGGATGAAGTTGCAAATCATTCACAAGATTTTGTAAGTCAACATTTGTCTGTACTAATTCGTCATACAATTTTGTGTCGTTGACCAGTTTTCCTAAAGTTCCTTCTCCTTTGTTAGCAGCATCCAATAAGCTGTTAACAGTCTGAAGTGTTTTTTGTGCATCTCCAATAACAGATTTGAAATCTGCAGAAACTAGATCTTCTGTAAGTGTTTCAAAATTACCAACGATATTCTTAACAGCGTCATTACTGTTTTTCAGGTTCTCACTGATTTGCTGAACATTTGACATAATTCGAGAAATTTTCACTTTCTCGGTAGCTACTAAGCCTTCTATTTGTTCAGCTGCACTACCAAATTTCTTAATGGCGATTTTCACTTCGTGAATACTTGCCTCAATTTCAGAACTGGCAGTTTCATCCCAAAACACTGAAACTCCATCTACCATGGTATTGATAGAGCCCATCATTGTCTGAAGTTTTTTTACAATTGGATCGGCATATCCCTCCACGGTACTCATAATATCCTCAGTAACGTAGCCCTGAATTTTGTCGCCAACTTTATAGTAGCCTTTGGAAATATCCTCAGATACTTTAATGTTTAATCCTTTCGTGAAGAGGTCAATTGATCCAGCCTCAATTCTAGATTCTTTTACAATTTTGAAACTTTCCAACTGAATATTGAAAGTCATTTTGACTTTTCTCATTGAATCAACTCCACCAAGATATTCAACCTCTAAGACCTTCCCCACTTCCACTCCATCAACGTAAACAGAAGTAGCACCAGATACACCTCCAGAATTTGGGAAGTACGCGTAGTACTCCTCATCTCCTCCAAAGAAGCTGTTGCCTTTTAGAAAATTCACGCCAGTTACAAGAAGTCCAATGGCTAATACAGTTGATAATCCAGTAACTATTTCCTTTGAAAATTTCAAACCTTTATTTTTCTGCTAAGTTAATAGCTTTTTGCAAATTAATCCTTACTCCATCCTGAAAGCCAACAACAAATGCGTGAGTAAATCCTTCCTCTCTTAGTTTTGTCTTCAAATTATTGGCTCCAACGTAGTCATTCTCACAGATTCCAGTTGTGTACTTATAGAGCCCATCTTGCTGATATTCATAAATCGTATGCCCTTTAAATTTGCCATCAGTCAATGAAATCTTAGATTCTGAGGTCTCTACTTGAACTCTAAATATAATCGATTTATCTTTAACAGCCGCAGGTTTTGGAGGATCTGGAGTCGTATCAACAATTGTTTCGACCTGTTCTTCGATCCCTTCAAGTTCGTTTTTATACTTTCTGAAAGCCGTGAACATTGCCCCAGCTAATTTCTTTTGAGTTGTCGAATCGCTTAAATATTTTTCCTCTGTCGGGTTCGTTAAAAATCCTGTTTCAATCAGAACACTTGGCATTGTCGTTTTGTAAAGCACCAAGAATCCTGCTTGTTTTACTCCTCTATCAAAACGGCCTAGGCTTTTAAATTCACTTTGGAGCTTAGAAGCAAAGCTGATTGATTGGTCTAAGAATACGCTCAATTGAATTTGACGCGCGATAATTGCATCTGGCGTCATCTCAAAATCGGAATATTTTTCTCCCTTATCATCTTCGAGATAGATAGTAGCGTTCTCACGTTTGGCGATTGCTTCTTGCGAAGCTGTGCGATGAAGTCCAAGAACATACGTCTCTGTTCCATACGCTGAAGCACTCGCAGCATTTGCATGAATGCAAATAAATAGATCTGCCTTATTGCGATTGGCAATTTTTGCGCGCTCGTCAAGTTCTACAAAAACGTCTGTAGATCTAGTATAGACCACCTTAATTTTTGGATATGTTTTTTTGATTTGATCCCCAAGCATTAAAGCCATCGTTAAGCAGACATGCTTTTCCTGTGCATGACCACCATGACATCCAGGATCTTTCCCGCCATGTCCAGCATCAATAACTACCGTTTTAATGGTAGCCATTGAAAGTTCGTCATCTTGAGCTAATGCTTTAGAATCGATTAAAACGATAATCAATGTTAAAATAGCGCAGGCTCTTAGACATCCTCTTATTTTTTCACTCATTTGCAATGTAATTTTAATAGTTTTGCCACGTTAGAGTTGTCGTACAACAAAGTAACAAGCTTTCAGTGTTCAAAAAGCGTTCCATACATCTATTTATTATCTGCACATTGTTAATAATGTGGAATGCGCTAGCTGGTTACAGTCAAGAAGCAACTCAAGATACACTCATAAAGGACACACTCTATCTGAATGAATCTCAACTGGATGCACCAATTTACTACAGTGCACGCGACTCGATTTATTCAGATGTCAAGAATAAACAATTGCATCTTTACGGGGATGCCAAGATTGACAATGGAGACATTGTTATGAATGCTGGCTACATCATGGTCGATTTGAATACCAATGAAGTTTTAGCTCGCTATGCTTATGATCAAGACTCAAATAAAGTAGAGTTCCCTCAATTTTCGGATGGTGGTGATGATATCACCGCACATACAATTCGATATAATTTTGATAGTAAGAAAGGATACATTGAGGAAGTAGCTATCCAGCAGGATGAGAATTTCCTGTATATGAAGGTAGCGAAAGTGCATCCAAACGAACAAGTTCACTTCAAAGAAGGACGTTTTACAACCTGTAGTTTGGAGGATCCACATTATCATTTTCAGCTCTCTAAGGCAGTTATGGTTCCCGATAAGCGAATTGTATCAGGACCAATGAATTTATGGATAAGTGGCGTTCCTACACCAATTGGATTGCCTTTCAGTATTATTCCACAGTCTGAGGGGCGCTCGAAAGGATTGCTATTCCCACAATTTATACCCGTTTCCCAATATGGATTTGGACTTCAAGACATTGGCTACTACCTGCCAATCAATGATTATCTCCAAACAACATTTTACGCAAGTATTTATAGTCGTGGAAGTTGGGGGCTTAGAAACACGACAGATTATGCGAAACGTTATGGCTACAAAGGAAGTCTGAATGTTGGATTTCAACAGTTTAAATCTGGGTTTCCAACAGATACGAGGGCTAATAAAACGACCTTGGCATGGAATCATTCTAAAGACTCAAAATCAAGTCCATACTGGGGATTTACTGCTAGGGTAAACTACATATCTGATAATACTACACAGAACAGTTTGGACCCACTCAACCCAGAATACTTTAGCAATTCATTCAATTCAGACATTAATATGTCGCGTAGGTTCCCTGGAAAACCGATCTCTGCAGGGATGAAAATTTCGATGCGTCAAAATTCAATTTCCAAGAATATTTCATTGACAGCACCAATTTTGAATGTTAACGTGACTCGTTTCTTTCCATTCAAGAATTTGGTGAGCGGGAGAAAGGATTGGCATAAACTATTGACTTCTTTTGGGGTAAGCTATAACTTTGAGGGACAGAATAAATCACTTTTTGAAGACACACTTGTCCGCGACAATAATTACGATGCTATTGGAAATAAATTTTTGAATGGTCTCAATCAGAATATGACGGCTCAAACAACTGCGAGTCTCTTTGGTGGACGATTTAAAGTAACGCCATCTTTAAATTATGGAAACAAGATTAATTTTCAGCAGATTTCAAAAAGTTATGACGCGGCTTCCACAGATCCAGTGCTCATTGATACTTTGCAACTACCTGGAATGGCACAGACGCTCTCATTGAATGCTCAACTAACAACTGTTGTCTACTCCTATTATCGTTTTGTAGGAAAGAGAAAACCTTTATTGCGACATGTTTTAACACCTTCTATAGGGTATCGATTCATTCCAAACCTGAATACGAATAAAGATTACATCAACACCGACACTGGGGATACAATACTCTATTCTCCTTTTGAACGAAGTGCTTATACGATCTCATCTACTAGAAATCAGCAATTGCTCACGTTCAGTTTCAGTAATACATTTGAACTGAAAACGAAGAGCGAAAAAGATACAGTTGATGGATTTAAAAGAACTCGAATTATTGATGCACTTACCTTCAGTGGTAACTATGATTTTAGCAGCGAGAATAAAGACACAGTGAAATTATCCGACATTGCCATCAGCATGAGAATTAGCCCTTTGAAATGGTTGAATATTGTCACTACATCTAGATTTAGTCCAAAAGGCTGGACAGATTCTTCGGGGTTAAGTATTGATTCTTATGCACTAAATTCGAATGGGAGACTCGGAAGATTTACGACCACCAATGTTGCTACTACACTCACGCTGACTTCTGCTGAAAGTCGAAAGAAATTAGACGAAAAAGTCACAGATATTGGCAAGAATTGGAATGATGATTACGCCTATTTCCTATTGCACCCTGAGCATGCGATCAATTTCAATATTCCGTGGAAGGTTTCTCTTTCACATGTTTATACGCTTACAGCCAATCAGAGTAAGTCGTCAGCTTCACTGGATGATTGGAACCAAATTCAAACCTTGATGCTCAATGGTGATGTTAGTTTCACGAAACGTTGGAAACTTGCTTCTACGACTAATTTTGACTTAAAAACTCTTGAGGTGACAAATGCGCGTTTCTCGTTGACACGGGACATGCATTGCTGGGCTCTAGCCTTCCACTGGACGCCAATTGGGGGGAATAAAAGTTTCCTCTTTAGCATACGTTCCACGTCCGCTCTATTCCAAGATGCAAAAATTGACATTAGAAAACCACCCGCGTTTCTTTAAAAATTATTATTTTTCAAGGTGATCAACTTTAATTTCGAAAATACGAACGAACCCAAAAAAGGGAGCGTGCTCATTTCTGAGCCATTCTTATTAGACAAGTTTTTCACGCGTTCTGTTATTTATCTTTGTGATCATGGGGAAGATGGGAGCTTTGGTTTTGTGTTGAATAACTATGTTGACACCGGGCTCAAGGAGATGATTGGAGAATTTCCCGACCTTGATGTTCGCGTGAGTATTGGAGGCCCTGTTGATACTTCTAACCTCTTCTTCGTTCATTCCTTGCCTGATCTCATTCCACAGAGTCAGGAAATTGCAAATGGGCTATATATAGGTGGTAAGTTCAGTTCTGTTCTTGAGGTCTTAAAAATCGATCCAGAAAAAATTGCCAATTTCCGTTTTTTTGTCGGCTATTCTGGATGGGAAACAGACCAACTTGACGATGAGTTAAAGGAAAAGTCATGGCTCGTGCTCAATGCAATTCCAAACAATTACATTCTGGATTCGGAAAATGACGATCTATGGAAGGAGTTGATGGACAAATTAGGCGGCAAATTCAAGGTCATGTCAACCTTTCCAAAAAATCCATCTGATAATTAATATGATATTTGATTGCAGTTTAATATTCTCAAACAAATGGTGAGTTCATAACGCCATGTCATCCACAACTTCAGGTTCATCTTTTAGAGACAGATTTCCAACTTCAATTTGTACCTTTATCCCGAAAAGTGATTGATTCCCTATGAGTATACACGCACCCTTAGCAGAACGTATGCGTCCAAAGACATTGGATGAGTATGAGGGGCAGGATCATCTTTTGAAAGAAGGTGCATCTTTGAGGCGCGCACTCGACTCTGGACTTATTCCCTCCATGATTTTTTGGGGACCTCCAGGTGTTGGTAAAACCACTTTGGCGCATTTAATTGCCAATCACCTGAAACGACCATACCATATTCTTTCAGCTATTTCTTCTGGAGTTAAGGATGTTCGAGAAGTGATTCAAAAAGTTGAATCTGCAGGGATGTTTCAACAAGCAGGAACGATTTTGTTTATTGATGAAATCCATCGATTTTCGAAAGCACAGCAAGATTCATTGCTAGGAGCAGTTGAGAAAGGGATTGTAACACTGATTGGTGCTACCACTGAAAATCCATCTTTTGAAGTCATCTCAGCTTTACTTTCTCGCTGTCAAGTTTACACACTCGTTGAGCATACAAAGGAATCCTTATTGGTAATCCTCGAGAAAGCAATCAAGGAAGATGAAATCCTCAAGGAAAAGAAGATAACGTTAAAGGAAACCAATGCACTCTTGGCCATCTCTGGAGGTGATGCTAGAAAACTTCTCAATGTTTTTGAAATTATCATTGGCACCTTTCAAGGAAAAGCAAACATTGTAATTGACGATAAGTTGGTAATGGCATCTGCACAACAAAGCATTGCTTCTTATGACAAAAATGGAGAACAGCATTATGATATAATTTCAGCCTTCATTAAATCGATTCGTGGTAGTGATCCAAATGCTGCTGTTTATTGGCTTGCACGAATGGTTGAGGGTGGTGAAGATCCAAAATTTATCGCACGAAGATTGATCATTTCCGCTTCTGAAGACATTGGACTCTCCAATCCAAATGCACTCTTGATGGCAAATCATTGTTTTCAAGCAGTTCAGGCAGTAGGATGGCCAGAGGCAAGATTGATTTTATCACAATGCACGATTTATCTAGCTAATTCACCAAAAGGAAATGCTGCCTATCTTGCAATAAATCAGGCACAAGCAGCTGTTCGGGATTCAGGAAATCTAGGAGTACCATTGCCTCTTCGAAACGCGCCAACCAAGCTCATGAAGGAATTGGGCTATGGAAAAGGCTACAAATATTCGCATGATTTCCCAGGCAATTTCGTGCAACAAGAATTTTTACCTGAGGAAATTAGTGGAACAGCCTTCTTCAATGCTGGAAGTCATCCTAAGGAAAAAGAGGTAGAAGACAATATCAATCGTTTATGGGGCACTAAGTACACGAAATGATACTAGCTTGGATTGCATACTATATTCTCGTCATCCCTCTCTCCTACTTGCCGTTGCGAGTTCTGTACGTCTTCACAGACTTCTTTTACCTCCTATTAATTACCATTGTTCCTTACCGAAAACAAGTCATCAAAGACAATATACAACGTAGTTTTCCCGATAAAACGGAAAAGGAATTGCGCAAGATTAAGCGAAAATTCTACCGCCATTTCACGGATATATTGGCAGAAGGAGTTAAGAATCTTACCATTTCGGAACGTTCATTGCGACGAAGACTTATCGTTGAAAATCCAGCATTAATGGAGGAGCTTTTCGCGAAAAACAAAAATGTCCTTCTCGTTTCAGGTCATTTCAACAATTGGGAATGGTTCATCTCAGCACAACCATTATTATTTCCCCATAAGGCTTTCGGAATTGGGATGCCAATGACTTCCAAGTTCTGGGATCAGAAGATTAATTCAAGGCGACAACGTTTTGGAATGAATGTGGTCCACGCAAAAAACTACAAAGAAGCTTTGAATGCTTCATCAAATGAAAACAATGCTGTTCTGGTGCTCTCTGATCAATCACCTGGGGATTCTCGCAAAAGTTATTGGATGAATTTCTTGAATCAACAGACTGCAGTTTTATTCGGAACTGAGATAATGGCACATGAATTGAATTATTCAGTCGTGTATTTCGCCACAAGAAGAACCCGAAGAGGGTATTATAGAATAGAACTCAAAGAAATTAGTGCAGATCCTAAAAACATGGCGTGGGGAGAAATTACAGAAGCACATACGCGATTTTTAGAACAAGAAATACTCGCTCAACCACATCAATGGCTTTGGTCGCATAAGCGTTGGAAGCGCGAAATCCCAGATGATCTGGACCTATTAAAAAAAGAACAACGTGAAAAATTTAATTCGAAATATTTTAATTAGCTTTTGTTTCCTTCTGAGTATAGCTCCCGCTTTTGGGCAATACAAAACAAAGAAACATATCAAGCGAAATCACAAGGCTCCCACAATGTCTTGTGAGAATGCTGCCATCTATTCACGTGGATTACTTGTAGAAGGCAACAAGATTTTTACTGGCAACTCTGATGGTTCCATGTATTACTTTAACCTCGAGAAGCAAAATGTCCAATTACTTTTTAAACTGGATGACTTCGTTGAGATGAGAGATATTGAGCGCTCAGGGTCAAATTTAATTGGAATTCAATCAGGTGACAATGGCAAATTGGTGCTTTTGAATACTGGTGGAGGCGCTAAAATTGTGGAACTTCCAGAATGGAAGGGTGCCTTTTTCGATGGGATCTCTTTTCTTGGAAAACGTGGGTTTCTAATGGGAGATCCAATGAATGGAAAATTCATGCTCTATCATTCTAATGATGGTGGAGTTTCTTGGGAACCTACAAAAGCATCTATTCCAGCTTTTAAGGGAGAAGCAGGATTCGCATCCAGTGGATCCAATGTACAGGTGATCAACGATAGTACCTATGTTTTTGTTTCAGGTGGAGAAAAGAGTTACTTCTACAAAACGACAGACAATGGAAATAATTGGAAAGGGGTTGTTCTCCCCTATTATCCAGGTGAATCATCTGGAGCCTTTTCTGTGCATTTCTCATCGGATTCAATTGGGGTAATTGTAGGCGGAGATTATCAAAACTTTGATCTCAAATTGAATACTGCCTATTACACGACAGATGGAGGAGAATCTTGGTACAATGCAGAAAATGAACCAAGAGGCTATCGTGCATGTACCCATGAATCCAATGGGATTTATTATGCCTGTGGAAGAAATGGGATTGACTTTTCCTACGACAATGGGATAAATTGGATCCCTTTTGCAAATGGAGCATATTACTCACTTGGATCAAATGAAACCAAACTAATCGCTACCACCAAAGAAGGCAAAATTCAAATATTCGACTTAATCGAGCCGAAATAATGCTTCTTTGCTGGAGCTTTGGCGAAAGTGTTCCAGCATTTCCGCGGAGATTGCCATTTTTTTGATGGAAATACTTACTTTTAAATCGCTCAATACAATCCAAATCTGCAGGATTAAACCAGATGAGTTCTACGAATGAAAATAAGATTAGCATTAGGAGTTGATATAGGAGGCACAAACACGGTATTTGGTGTCTGCAATAGTCGTGGAGACGTATTTTTTGAACACTCAGTCAGAACAAAGGATTTTCCGAAACCAGAAGATCTTGTTCTCAAAATTCACGAATCACTTTCCGAGGCTGGCTATTTAGCTGATATCATTGGAATTGGAATTGGCGCGCCAAACGGAAATTATTATTCTGGAACAATTGAATTTGCCCCAAATTTAAACTGGACAGGAGTTATTCCCTTAGCTGGACTTTTCGAGAAACGATTTGGGAAACCGGCCATTTTAACGAATGACGCAAATGCAGCAGCAATTGGTGAACTCATCTATGGTTGCGCCCAGGATCTATCTCATTTTGTAACCATTACTTTGGGCACAGGATTAGGGAGTGGTGTTGTAGTCAATAAAAAACTTGTCTACGGGCACGATGGATTTGCTGGAGAATATGGGCATATTCGCGTTGTTCCAAATGGCAGAAAGTGTGGATGTGGAAGAGAAGGATGTTTAGAAACATACGCTTCTGCTACTGGTGTAGTTCGTTCAATTCAAGAATTAGATTCTATACATAAGGAGAGTTCATCTCTTCATAATCAATCAATTACAGATGCCATTGAGGTGTTTGAACATGCAGAACAAGGCGACCCATTTGCTCTCGAAATAATTGACTTTACAGCTAAGACTTTGGGGGATTCGTTGGCAGATTTCGCTTGCTTTAGCAGTCCTAAAGCATATGTCTTATTTGGAGGAATAGCACAGAGTGGCGAGAAATTTGCAACGAAGGTTAAAGTTTACATGGAGGAAGCTATGCTGAATATTTATTCGAACAAAGTTGAAATACGAATATCAGCGTTACACGATAAAAATGCTGCAGTGCTTGGAGCATCATCAATGGTTTGGAACGATTTAGTATGATTCGATTAATTCTCATTACAAGTACCTTATTCACAGCTCTAATTGGATTTTCTCAAGTAGAAGACATTGGACAACAGGACGTTGAAGAAGAATTATACACAAAAACTCCCTATGTAAATCCATTTATTGGAACTGGTGGACATGGTCATACTTATCCTGGTGCAGCTGCTCCATTTGGAATGGTTCAATTGAGCCCTGATACGCGTCATACTGGTTGGGATGGTTGCTCAGGATATCATTATTCAGATTCGATAATTTATGGCTTTAGCCACACTCATTTGAGCGGCACAGGAGTTTCCGATTATGGCGATTTATTGATCGTTCCTCAAGCTGGAAAGGCTAAAATTGAACCTGGTTATTCAAGCACTGATGGCTATGGAGCTGAATTCTCGCATGCATCAGAGATGGCCGCACCTGGTTATTATTACGTTGGCTTGAAGAATGGTATTCATGTT
>JBLHON010000041.1:0-17691 GCA_047621865.1 Crocinitomicaceae bacterium
CCTGGCACGAGTTTTTAGGCTATTATAAATACCTTTTACTTCATTGATCTTGTTGCTGAATGGAATTCGAGCATTTTCTAATTGTACAATGAGTAAATGAATTCTTTTCACTTTCATAGTTATTTCGTTATTTCGATACGGGTTTGCTCAGCATACGCTCACTTTGAACTATTACATTACTTTTCTAAAACGAAATTCACGATTTCGATAAGGAATATCATTTTTGACGTGCTATCCAATCCTTTTTATCGAGAGAATACCACACAACATCTTCTGAGCCGGGCTCGTAAGGAGCTAATTTATCGAATTTCATTCCCACTTTTTCCATGATTCGAATTGATGCCTTATTCTCTTGATGCGCCACGGCAATTACGCGTTCTATGCCAAGGTTTTCGAACCCATATTTTAAAATTGAAATCGACGTTTCAGTGCCAACTCCCTTTCCCCAATATTCTGGAAAGAAACGATAACCCAGATCAACTTGTTCAAATTCTGGTAAGTACTTTAGTCCTGCCCATCCTAAAAATGCATCAGTCTCTTTGCCGATCACAGCCCACCTGCCATATCCATGAACCCGATAATCACTTTGTGAAGTGCGCCTAATTTTTTCTTTGAGTTCAGAAAGTGACGTAGCCAATGATTCACCCGTATAACGATTCACTTCAGGTGTGGATTCCATTCTGAATAATTCCTCACAATCATCCATGGTTATCTGCCGAAGATAAAACCGTGCAGTTTCTAAAATAGGTTTTGGTGTACTCATATTAAACTATTGGGATTCGAAAAGTAGCACTTATTTGTCGATTATGGATTCCCAAAAAGCCAGGTTTTGGCATCGAGTTCATTCCACAGTTCAAAAGCGATCAGAATAAGAGTAAACAATGAGCCAATAAGCAATGGTTATTCCCTAGAACGACCTCCAGTATCAGGGTAAAAAGAAAACCCTTCAAACTGATTACTCAATTCGAAGGGTCTTTTTATATAGTCGCTCTACTTATCCGAACAAGTCGGGAAAGTAGAAACGGAAAAAGGACTAACATTAGCTAGCCCTTTATGCTCTTTGTTACATCATTCCTCCTGGCATTCCACTACCCATTCCACCACCCATGGCAGCTGAAGCTTCGTCAATTGGTTCATCAGCAACAACACATTCTGTCGTCAATAACATAGAAGCAATTGAAGCAGCATTTTCGATTGCGATTCGCGTCACTTTTGTTGGATCAATAACTCCAGCCTCATACAAGTTAGCGAAAGTATCAGTTCGAGCATTGTACCCATAATCACCTTTACCTTCTTTTACTTTTTGTACGATCACAGCTCCTTCTCCTCCAGCATTTGCGATAATCTGACGAAGTGGTTCTTCAACAGCACGTTTCACAATTGCGATTCCAGTTACTTCGTCGTCATTTACTCCTACGACCTTATCCAAGCCTTCCATAGCACGAATCAATGCAACACCTCCACCAGGAACAATTCCTTCCTCTACAGCTGCACGCGTTGCCGCTAATGCATCATCAACTCGATCCTTTTTCTCTTTCATCTCAACTTCTGTGGGTGCTCCAACATAGAGTACAGCAACTCCTCCAGCTAATTTTGCCAAACGTTCTTGCATTTTCTCTTTGTCGTAATCAGAGGTTGATGCTTCCATCTGTGCCTTGATCTGACCAATGCGCGCTTCAATATCCGAAGATTTCCCAGCACCATTCACAATCGTTGTATTGTCTTTGTCGATCTCCACTTTCTCAGCAGTTCCCAACATTTCTAAAGTCACATTTTCAAGTGACATTCCACGTTCTTCAGAGATCAACTCGCCTCCAGTAAGAATTGCGAGATCCTCCATCATTGCTTTTCTACGATCTCCAAATCCTGGCGCTTTTACAGCAGCAATTTTCAGTGATCCACGAATACGATTGACAACCAATGTAGCCAATGCTTCTCCATCAACATCCTCAGCAATGATCAATAATGGTTTCCCAGATTGAGCAACAGGTTCAAGAATAGGAAGCAATTCCTTCATGTTCGTGATCTTCTTATCGTAGATCAAAATCATTGGGTTTTCTAGCTCAGTAATCATTTTTTCAGTATTCGTCACAAAGTATGGAGACAAGTATCCACGATCGAATTGCATTCCATCAACCGTTTTAACATACGTCTCAGTTCCTTTGGCTTCCTCAACAGTGATTACACCATCATTTCCAACTTTCTTCATTGCCTCAGCAATCAAAGCACCAATTACTTCATCATTATTCGCTGAGATAGAAGCGATTTGCTTGATTTCGTCATTATCAGAACCAACAGAGCGAGAAGATTTCTGTAAATTTTTAACGATATGCACGACAGCTTTGTCAATTCCTCGTTTCAAATCCATTGGGTTCGCACCCGCAGCGACATTCTTCATTCCAGCTCCTATAATCGCCTGTGCAAGAACTGTTGCAGTCGTTGTTCCATCACCTGCAATATCAGCAGTCTTTGAGGCAACTTCCTTCACCATTTGTGCGCCTAAGTTTTCAATTGGATCTTTCAATTCAATTTCCTTCGCGACAGTAACCCCATCTTTCGTAACCATTGGTGCGCCGAATTTCCGTCCGATTACAACGTTCCGTCCTTTTGGTCCAAGCGTAACTTTTACCGCATTAGCCAATGCATCAACACCTCTCTTTAGGCGATCTCTTGCATCAACATCAAAATATATATCTTTTGCCATGTTCGTTATTGTTTAAATTTCTTGATGCTCCCAATAGCTCTCAGGACACATCTGCTTGTTCAATGATTAATTATAGAATTCCGTATACGTCAGCTTCACGCATGATGAGGTAAGTGTTCCCATCTAACTTGATCTCAGTACCAGAATATTGACCGTAGAGAACATTATCTCCAACTTTTACAGTCATAGGCTCATCTATTTTACCATTTCCAACTGCGATGATTTTACCTTGAAGTGGCTTTTCCTTCGCAGAATCTGGAATGATCAGTCCACTCGCTGTTTTTTCTTCAACTGGAGTTGGCTCAATCAGAACTCGATCTGCTAATGGTTTGAATTTCGTTGACATAATTATTAATTAAGATGAAATTGGTTCTTTATTTTCTACTTTCTCCCCGTCACAAAATGTGCCATCTAGAGAATGCAGACAAAGTTGCTTATTAGGGCAAAAAAAAATGTCAGTATGCTGACATACTGACATCTTAATGTATTTAGGAATTCAGATTCCTACCCTCCCGTTTTAGGAGTTTGGACATCTGTTTGACCACCTGAATCTTGATCAGTTTTCGGGTCTTCCGGAACTGGATTCTCAATAACCGTCGTCGACATTCTGATTGTCAACACGATACTGAGTACTGCAACTGTAAGCGCCAATCCCCATGTAGTTTTATCGATAAAATCATTTGTTTTTTGAACTCCTCCAAGTTGTTGTGCTGCTCCAAAATCAGAGCTCAATCCTCCACCTTTAGGGTTTTGTATAAAAACAACAACCACTAACAACGCACTCGCTAAAACAATAATGACTGAAAATAACGTATCCATCTATTCTGTATTTAATTTTTCTTCTAATTCTTTAATTAGGATTGCAAAGGAACTCTTTTTTTCTGGATTAATCAAGGACAATTGTTCATAAGCTGCAATTGCCTTTGGATAATTGCCCTGACTGGTATAAATTTTTGCTAAAGTCTCACTCACTGGAAGCCCTTCCTCTAACAAACTTTTCTTCGC
The DNA here is from genome assembly GCA_047621865.1 of Crocinitomicaceae bacterium. Classification (GTDB taxonomy): domain Bacteria; phylum Bacteroidota; class Bacteroidia; order Flavobacteriales_D; family Crocinitomicaceae; genus UBA4466. The sequence continues at coordinate 3,710 of JBLHON010000041.1, forward strand.
TTTTCGAGGCGCAGAGAAGAATTCGTGTCGTGGTTTCTCGTCCTCTCCAAAAAAATTGCTGGATGGATCAAAATCTGAAAAGTTATTTACTAACGTTGATTCCAGCGTGATGTTTTCAGGCTCTGCGTAATTATTGTTCGCATGAAGCCAAGAGGTGAAATTGAGTTGATCCTCAGATTTTTTTTCTTCATGAGCTTCCGTCTCGATCGTTTCCAATGGAACTTCCTGAACCTCATTGCGCGCCTCGAGCTCTATCTTTTCCTCAGCCGTTAATTCATCCAAACGATAGTTCGCGGCATAGGCGTGATGCAAAATGTCCGTTTCTAATACTTCCCTGACTTCTTCTTCTTCTTCTTCTGTCAGTTCAACTACCTCCTCTTCAACAAACTCAGGTTCTTCTACTGTCAGTTCAACTACCTTCTCTTCAACAATCTCAGGTTCTTCTACTGTCAGTTCAACTACCTTCTCTTCAACAATCTCAGGTTCTTCCACTGTCAGTTCAACTACCTCCTCTTCAACAATCTCAGGTTCTTCCACTGTCAGTTCGTCCCGATATCTATCGGGAGGCTGTTCCTCAAGAACAGGTGTATCGAGAACTGTATCAACAACCTCTGTCAAATAATAAAGCTGCGTCCGATCCGCGATTCGATAAGCGTGCTTCTGCAATTCATCTTCGAAGTGTACATCTCCACTTTGCTTAAGTAATCGCAAATAGAGAATTGAAAAGAGTTGTGTATATGGATATTTCTCAGCAAGCAATTTAAAGTCCATCAAGTCTTCCACTTGCGATTGCTCTGGATGGGAAATACGTTTCGCTATGTCTTGTACGTTCAACATTACCAGTTCGAAAATAACTGATTTATTACATCTTGAACAATTTGGGCATTCACATCTTCAAGTAAAGTAGATTCCACAACACTCAAATCTGTACTCGATTCGTAATCGATGAAGCGCGTACTTCTCACAATCATTTCATCTTCTTCCGGTGCCTTAATATAAATTTGGAAGGTTACTGAAACTGAAAGTCTGTTTTTCGAGGCTTGATCACCATCTTGGATGGCAACTGGGGTAATGCTATAATTATCAATAGTGCCCTCAATCTCTAATTGTGCACTGTCGGCTGTTGTAGCCAAATTTAAACTTGTGTTGTTCTGAATTCCATCTTTTATAGCCTCAGAGAGGGTAGGAGCATAGCTCAATGGTGTATTTGGTGCTCTATTGTCAAGTGTCTTTACCGTAAATGCTTTCCATTCATCAGGAAAACTTTGATCCTTAAAGCCAACGCGACTTGGCCAGCAACTGGTCAAAAGGTAAAGGAGCGATATGGTTATAATTCCGAAGCGTATCATTCAGTAAGATTATATTCTTTGATTTTTCGATACAAAGTTCGTTCGCTAATTCCCAGTTCAGCAGCTGCATACTTTCGTTTGCCTTTATGCTTTGCGAGGGCTTTTTTTATTAAATCTTTCTCGCGATCCTCTAATGAAAGGGATTCTTCGACCTCTTCGTGAGTTTCATACGATTCTTCAGGTTTTGGATAATCAAACGATTCGCTCTTAGCAGCTGCAGCAGCAGGTAGCATGTGTGTACTCGAAAGTGGCGTATTCACATCCTGATACAACCTATTGACTATACTCGTTTGATCCCCATCTAGGGAGAGATTTCCGTCTTTTGAAACAAGCTCAATTACTAGCTTCTTAAGCTCGTTCAGGTCTTTCTTCATGTCGAATAAAAACTTGTACATCAGCTCGCGCTCATTAATAGATTCTTTCGAGTCTTTATTAATTACAGCAGGACTCCTCTCATGCACTTTTGGAAGATAGGGAGCCAAGGTTAACCCGTCAATATCTCTAGATGTTTCGATAACTGAAATTTGTTCTACAACGTTTTTTAATTGCCGAATATTACCTGGCCACTCATAAGCTGAAATCATTTGGACAGCTTCAGGAGTTAATTTTATAGAAGGCATTCTGTATTTATCGCCAAAGTCACTTGAAAATTTCCGAAAGAGTAAATGGATATCTTCTTGTCGTTTACATAAGGGAGGCAAAGAAATTGGAACTGTATTTAATCGATAGAAAAGATCTTCTCGGAACTTCCCTGATGCGATTGCGTTTTGCATGTTCTCATTCGTTGCCGCGACAACTCGAACATTCGTTTTGATTGCCTTTGATGCCCCTACGCGAATAAATTCACCCGTCTCCAAAACACGCAATAAACGCACTTGTGTTTGCATAGGTAATTCAGCAACTTCATCGAGGAAAATGGTTCCCCCATCAGCAACTTCGAAATACCCTTTTCTGCTTCCACTTGCTCCAGTAAATGATCCTTTTTCATGACCAAATAACTCAGAATCAATTGTTCCTTCTGGAATCGCGCCACAATTTACAGCAATATATTCTGCGTGTTTACGAGAACTCAACTGGTGAATTACCTGTGGAATAATTTCTTTACCCGTTCCACTTTCTCCCGTTACCAATACTGAAATGTCCGTAGGAGAAACTTGCAGAGCGACTTCCAATGCCCGATTCAATAAGGGAGCATTTCCTATGATTCCAAAGCGCTGTTTTACCTGTTGAATGTCCATGATTCGTCTAGTTTGCTGGTTGAAGAATTTCTACAACTTCGCCAAGTAGTGTGGCAGCTGTGCAATCATTGATAATAACCATGACATAACTTCCTTTATCAAAATCTCCCCGAGGGAAAACTGTCTTTGTGTTTTGCTCATTTCGACCTGACATGTAACTTTCAGGCTCTCGTTTAGAAGGACCTTCAACAAGTATTTTCATGATTCTGCCGATGTAAGCTTTGTTTCGCTCTAATGAATGCACTTGCTGTAAATCAATAATTTCAGTTAAGCGTGCACTTTTAACTTCCTCGGGAACATTGTCTTCGAAACGGCGTTCTGCGAGTGTTTTAGGACGCTCAGAGTATTTGTACATATACGAGAAATCCCATTTGACTTCCTTCATGATCGAAATAGTATCAGCATGCTCCTCATCTGTTTCATCACAGAATCCCGAAATGACATCTGTGGAAATCGCACAATCAGGAATGATTCGATTGATAGCTTCAATGCGCTCCAAATACCATTCGCGGGTATATCCACGATTCATGCGAGCAAGCACTTCAGAATTTCCAGATTGAATTGGAAGATGTATATAATTGCAAACGTTCTCATGTTTGGCAATCACTTCTAGAACGTCATTGCCCATATCTTTTGGATGCGAAGTAGAAAAACGCACGCGCATATCTGGAGATACGCCAGCAACCAGATCGAGTAATTCTGCAAAGTTCATGGTCGGTTTTTCGCCATCTTTGATCTCGCCCTTGGAGGTTAAATTCCAGCGGTAAGAATCAACGTTTTGTCCAAGTAAAGTAATCTCACGATAGCCCTGATTAAAAAGGTCAGTACATTCAGTAAAAATTGTCTCTGGATCCCTAGAACGCTCTCTTCCACGAGTGAAAGGAACTACGCAAAAAGAACACATGTTGTCACAGCCTCGCGTAATTGAAACGAAACTTACAACGCCACCTTTATCCAACTTTACAGGAGATATATCTGCATATGTTTCTTCACGGGATAGGAGAACATTCACTGCTTTTTGACCTGTTCCAACCTCATCAATGAGATTTGGTAAATCGCGATATGCATCCGGTCCTGCAACTAAATCAACTAATTTCTCCTCTTCGAGAAGATTATGTTTCAAACGTTCAGCCATGCAGCCAAGAACGCCAACAATTAAACTGGGTTGATGCTTCTTTCGATTCTTGAAATTTGTGAGCCTGCGACGAACCCGTAATTCAGCATTCTCACGAATTGAACAGGTATTAATCAGTATGATATCTGCCTCCTTTTCATCGCGTGTCGTCACATATCCTTCCTTTGTCAGGATCGATGCAACGACCTCACTGTCAGAAAAATTCATCGCGCAACCGTAGCTTTCTACATATAGTTTTCGCCCATTCTTTACCGGTACCGAATCAACCATAGTTGCCTCCCCCTGTCGACTTTCGTCAATCTCTTTATTTACCACTACTGTTTTGTCCATTTATGAAAAATCCGTCTACGAAATTAACTAAAAAGCAAGGTATGTCAAAATGGCAGTGCTAAATTAAGGAATATTAACATGAACTTTATCGAACGAATCCCGTAAGGATACTTTAGATTTGAATATGAAAAAAGAAGTGGATTTTCCTTTAACCTACGGTTAAAGAATGACAAAAGGAAGTGCAACTCTCCATTTTGTTGAATTATTTAATTGCTTATGAAATTTAATTCCTCTTATTTTGCAGCCGCATTCCAAGTTGGAGTAGTAAGATTCTATAGAGCACAACTTATTGTAATACAGTAAAGCCATGGCTAAAAATTTAGTAATTGTTGAGTCACCCGCAAAAGCGAAAACGATCGAGGGATATTTGGGAAAAGATTTCGTGGTAAAGTCCAGCTTTGGACACGTTAGAGATCTTGCGAAGAAAGGGGTCGCAATAGACGTTGATAATGATTTTTTGCCTGTCTATGAAGTCTCACCTGATAAGAAAGCATTAGTTGCAGAACTTAAGAAGTTGGTCAAGGGCTCTGAGGTTGTATGGCTAGCGACGGATGAGGACCGTGAAGGAGAAGCAATTTCATGGCACTTGTATGAAACACTTGGCCTTGATAAAAAAGAAACGAAAAGAATCACGTTCAACGAGATTACAAAAACAGCAATCTTAAAAGCAATTGAATCTCCTCGTGAAATCAATAAAGAATTAGTAGATGCACAGCAAGCAAGAAGAATCTTAGACCGTTTAGTAGGATTTGAGCTTTCTCCAGTTTTGTGGCGTAAAGTCCGCCCGAGCTTATCAGCAGGACGTGTTCAATCTGTTGCAGTGCGATTGATCGTTGAAAAGGAACGAGAAATTGAAGCTCATTCAACGGATACTTATTATAGAGTAGTAGCACAATTTAAGACAGACAAGGGAATCATCAGAGCAGATGTTTCACGAAATTTGACTTCTGAAGATGAGGTAACAGCCTTGTTAGAGTCGTGCAGAACAGCTTCATTTTCGATATCTGATGTCGTGATGAAACCAGCAATCAAAAAACCTACAGCACCTTTTACCACATCAACATTGCAACAGGAGGCAAGTTTAAAACTTGGATTTAATGTTTCAAGAACCATGCAAGTTGCACAGCGCTTGTATGAAGCTGGGTTGATTACGTACATGAGAACAGATTCTGTTAACTTGTCTGACACAGCACTCACTGCAGCGAAAAAAGAAATTGAAAAAGCATACGGATCTGAATATTCGAACACGCAGAAATACACCAATAAAAACACTGGAGCACAAGAGGCTCACGAGGCGATTCGTCCTTCGGATTTTTCAACGCATAGTATTACAGCCGAGCGTGAGCAAGAACGTCTGTACGATCTGATTTGGAAACGAGCAATCTCATCACAAATGTCAGATGCTCAGTTGGAGCGAACTACGATTAAGCTGAATGCCAGTGGTGTAGCAGATACTTTTCAAGCCAAAGGTGAGGTGATCAAATTTGATGGTTTCTTGAAAGTTTATCTTGAAACAAGTGTTGATGATGATGACGAAGAAGAAGATAATATTACATCTGGATTGCTACCAGCAGTTGTTAAGGGTGACGCAGTAGTTACTGATGAGATCAAAGCAACACAAAGATTCTCACGCCCACCAGCTAGATATGTTGAGGCTTCATTGGTGAAGAAATTGGAAAGTCTAGGAATTGGACGACCTTCAACTTACGCTCCAACGATCTCCACGATCCAGAAAAGAGGATATGTTGAGAAGCCTGAGAGAGATGGGAAAGAACGTGGTTACGCTCAATGGAGATTAAAAGGAGGTGAAATCAATCAAGAGATGCTTTCTGAAATCACTGGACGAGAAAAAAATAAATTATTCCCCACGGATATTGGAATTGTCGTAACAGACTTCCTTGTTGAGCATTTCGGTCGAATCATGGATTATGGATTTACCGCGAAAGTGGAACAAGAGTTTGATGAAATTGCAAATGGATTGGTTCAGTGGACTGAAATGATTCGTGAGTTTTACACGCCATTCCATCTAAATGTGGAAGATACACTTGAGAATTCTGAGCGTGTTACAGGAGAACGTGAACTTGGAATCCACCCAGAAAGCGGAAGAAGAATTATCGCACGAATTGGAAAATTCGGTCCAATGGTGCAAGTTGGAGATGAGCAAGTAGATGGAGAGAAGGCAGCATTTGCTTCACTGAGAAGAGAGCAGTCAATTAACTCAATCACACTGGAAGAAGCATTAGAACTCTTTAAATTTCCAAAAACTGTAGGTGAGTACGAGGGGGAAGAAGTTGTGGTTGCAGAAGGGCGTTATGGCCCATACGTGAAGTTCAAGGAGGCATTTGTTTCTATTCCAAAAGAGGAAGATATTGCTGAGGTTGATCTTGATCGTGCAATTATGCTCATCGAAATCAAGCGTGAAGCTGATGCGCCAATTGCACACTATGAAACTCATCCAGTTCAAAAAGGCACAGGAAGATTTGGACCATTTATCAAGTGGAACGACATGTTTATCAACGTAAGTAAAAAGTACGATTTTGATAACTTGAGTACTGAAAATATTGAGGAATTGATAGAGGATAAGAAGCGAAAAGAAATTGAAAAGTACATCCACGTTTGGGAAGAAGAGGGAATCTCTGTTCAGAAAGCACGCTGGGGAAGATTCAATATAGTGAAAGGTAAAACCAAGATCGAACTTCCTAAAACAACAGATGCTGCTGCAATGACCCTTGAGGAAGTCAAGGCAATTATTGAAGCAAAAGCCCCAAAGAAAAAGGCAAAAGCGAAACCAAAAGCAAAAGCTAAGGCGAAAGCGAAATAGCCTTGAGGGCAATTTCGCTTTGGACACGGCCTTGCTTCGCCATAGCTTCGCAGAGGCAATGCTGTGCCTTTAGATCATTAGACACGCTGCGCTTTAGATTCAATTTTTCTGTGACTAAATTATTTTTTAGAGGGACATTCAGCTTGTCGTAAAATCATATTCTCCAACAATCCAAGCGCCTTCGCCGAGTCCTTCGCCAGAGGCTTCGGCCGCCGGAGAAAGCTTCAGCGAAGGAGTACTATCACCCCTTTCGAAAGTTTTCAACCACTCGAATTGTAAAGAATTCAGAAAACTGATTCGAACCCTTATGTCAATGTGATATTTTTGTACAAAGGATACGATCATGAAGGATATTTCCATTTATTTCTCACCAGTCGACCAAGAGCACACGAAAATAGATGAGCACTTGGGATCGACGATGCATATCCATGATGAAAATGGATTTCCAGAAATCGATGAAAAGGGAGTTGCAATAATTTACGTTCCAGAATACCGAAACTCAACCGAAAAGCACACACTAAGAAATGAGGAGTTCAGACAATGGCTCTATAATTTTAATCGGGGCGATAACTGGAATGCTGCTGTATATGACCTCGGGAATGTGCTTCCAGGAGAATCTGTTGATGATACATGGTTTGCGCTGGCTCAAATAATTTCGGAACTCGTTAAGAAGGAAATAATTCCAATTGTGCTTGGAGGAGGACAAGATTTGACCCTTGCTTGCTATAAAGGATTTGAAAAACTCGAGCGCCTAATTAATGTGTGTGCCATCGATAATTCGTTGGACATTGGCGAACCAAATACACCAGCTACATCTGATGGATATGTGAGTCATTTGTTAATGCAACGACCGTGTTACCTCTTTAATTTTTCAAATATTGGGCTTCAACGTCCATTAGTTTCAAAACGCGAATTGGAACTCTTTGATAAATTATATTTCGATACCTGCAGACTTGGTGAGTTCAATGCGAATTTCAAAATAGCAGAACCTTACTTAAGAAATTCAGATCTGATATCGATTGATTTCACGAGTATCAAAAGCAGTGAATCCGACCCAAGATGCTACACCAATCCAAACGGTTTCTACGCAGAACAAATCTGTCAAATCGCCAAATACAGTGGGGTTAGCGACAAGTTGAGTTGCCTAGGGATTTTTAATCTACACCCAAAACAAAGTGCTGTCGCTTCAAATTTGCTCGCTCAAGTTATCTGGTATTTCATTGATGGTGTGGCTGGACGCTTTGGAGATTTTCCAATTGGAAGTCTGAAAAGTTATACCAAGTTTCATGTGCACATGGAAGATTTTGAGGATGATTTGACATTCTATAAAAGTGATAAATCAAGTAGATGGTGGCTGCAAGTCAAATATCCGGCAGGTGAAGGTGGCAAGTATGACAGACATCAGTTGGTGCCCTGCGATAAGACCGATTATGAAGGGGCCATGGAAAATCAAATTCCGAACTTATGGTGGAAGACTCTACAAAAGCTCTCATAGGCTCTAAAACAAAAGCGTACAGAGAACTCCACGTGCTTATTTTGTGTTTTTTTGAACAATGATTGAAAAAAAGTTTGATTTCAAGAAAATTTCGTAACTTAGACGCCCATATAGCAAGTTGAATCACTACGTGAATTAATCTGCTGTTCGGAAAACTATTTATTTTATGAAAAGAAAGCTTTTAGTTTTTTCATCATTTGTTTTGTTAGCTGGGGGCGCAGCTTTCGCACAACAAGACAAGCTCATCACGCATTTCATGTATGATAAGATGAGTCTGAATCCTGGATCAACAGGTATTAATGAAGGAATTTGTGCAACAACAATTTACCGAAACCAATGGGATAAGGTGAATGGTGCGCCAAACTCGGCAGTACTGAATGTTGAAGCAAATTTGCAACGTTTTTTTCCGGGTGGAGTAGGTATTTCATTCTATCATGATGCGATTGGGTTCACACGTCAGAATAATGTTCTTTTGAACTATTCTTTTCCGCTTCATATTCAAGGGGCTGGAGTTCTAGGTATTGGCGTTGGTGTTGGTATGGTAAACGTAGGAATGAATCCTTTATGGGTCCCTCCAACGAATACACCTGATCCATCTCTGCCAGTTGGCTTTGGAGCTACCAATCTTGATTTGAATTTTGGACTTTACTTTAAAGGAGAACAAAATTACTACGTTGGAATTTCATCAACTCATTTATCCGAATCTGTTTTGACGCCAACAAGTGCTCCATCAATAGCATATAATTCTGCACGTCACTATTACCTGATGGGAGGTAAGAAGTTTCTTGGTATAGCTAGTGGGCCAATTGATATAGATGCGAATGTATTAGTTAGAACAGATATCGTTAAATTGTCATCTGATATTAATGTCCGCGCAATCTGGGACAATAAAGCTTATGGCGGCATTACTTATCGAACTTCTGATGCTGTTGCAATTATGCTTGGCGCTGATCCATTTAAAATAATCCGTGATGATAACTCACCTCTCGATAACTTGTTAATTGGATACTCTTACGACATTTCAATTAATAAATTATCTAGCATTTCTAGAGGGTCACATGAGATTTTCGTGAAGTATTGTTATTATTTGCCACCCGTTCCAATTCAAAAGGCAAAACACCCTAGATGGTTGTAAAATTGATTTATTTTTAAAATATTTGTAACCATTTCAAGGTAGAGACCGTTATATCGAAGAATAGTTTGATCCTGTAAGTTGTTAATAGAGATATCCGGTAAGATTAAAAAGAGGTAGAATGAAAAAACTTTTGTTATTTGCTTTAGTTAGTGTAGTGCTCGCGTCATGTACACAGAGAACTGGACACCTGACTGGTACGCTGGGCAGACCAGTGTATAATCCACAGATTCCACTTGGAATGGTGTATATTCCTTCTGGCTCATACCAAATGGGTGAGAATGATGGGGATGTTCCTTTCTTGCATCAGACGAGACCAAAAACTGTTTCCATCCAAGCGTTCTATATGGACCAGACGGAAATTTCTAACAATGAGTACCGTCAATTTGTGCATTGGGTAAGAGACTCAATCGCGAGAGAGAAAATTTATTATGGATTTGAAGATGATGATGATGCGGAAGACTACATCAACTACAGCGATCTTTATTTCGATGAAGGTGCGTTAGAGTATGTGGAGTATGATGCCTCAGATAGAGAGCTGAATCGCGAGATTTTCTCTTTGAACTGGGATCGTAGATTCAATTACAATGATCCGGAATTAGTGCCGATTTTGGCGGATATGTATTATCCTCAGCCTCAGCGTTACTATAAGCACAAGGAAATTGATAAACGTAAGTTGATGTTCCGTTACTACTGGATTGATTATGTAGAGGCGGCAAGACGTGGACGTATCAATATCACACCAAATGCTTATGATAGCCAAGGAAATAAATTGGTTCAAGAGCACCGTGAGTTGGAGACACCTCCACATCCATTTACTGAAGAGCCTCAAGGTTCCGATCTCGATATGAGTAACGGGATCAGTAAAATTGGCGGAAGTAATGGTATTCGTGGACATGCTAATCGTCAGCGATTTATTATTGATGAAATAATCAATGTTTATCCTGATACATTATGCTGGGTTCGTGATTTTACCTATTCATTCCATGATCCAATGACAAACATGTACTTCTGGCATCCAGCGTACGATAACTACCCTGTAGTTGGAGTAACATGGGTTCAGGCAAAAGCTTTCTCTGTATGGAGAACACAATTGCTGAACAACTGGCTGGTATCTATGGGAGATTTATATGTGAACGATTTCCGCCTTCCTACCGAGGCAGAATGGGAAAGAGCATCTCGTGGTGATTTGAATTTATCACAATACCCATGGGGTGGTCCATACATTAGAAATGAGTCTGGATGTTTCCTTGGAAACTTTAAACCAATGCGTGGACGTTACTTTGAGGATGGAGGTTTCCATACTGTAAAAGTATTCTCATACAACCCGAATGGTTGGGGGCTTTATTGCATGGCTGGAAACGTTGCTGAGTGGTGTGAAACTGCTTACGATGAGTCAATGTATGAGTTCTCTCATGATTTGAACACAGACTACAGATATAACTCAATGGACTGGGATCCGCCATCGATGAAACGTAAAGTTATCCGTGGAGGTTCTTGGAAAGATATTGGATATTACCTTAGAAATGCAACTCGTACGTATGAATACCAAGATACTGCGAAGTCGTATGTCGGTTTCAGAAATGTAGCCACGCACCTTGGACGTGGAGGAAGAGATTTCACCAAAGAAGGTGGAGAAGAAATTCGAAGCGATATTCAGCTACGCTAGAAGGTTGAAGCTTTCGAATAATTAACAACAACACAAGTAAAATTAAACCTAAAAAAAACAAGGAAAACTATGAAACCAGGAAGTAAAGGATGGAAAAAGTTCATGGCCAAATTATATGGTTGGGGAGCAGCAGTAGTGATTGTAGGAGCATTATTTAAAATACAGCACTGGCCATTTGCGTCGCCAATGCTTATCGCAGGACTAGGTACGGAAGCATTTATCTTCTTTATGTCTGCATTCGAACCGATCCATGAAGATCCAAATTGGGAGTTAGTATACCCAGAATTGGCTCTTGGACACTCAGATGATTTAGATCACGAAGCACTCCCAGCAGGCGGACGCCATGGAGGAGGGACAGGAATTACAGATCAATTAGATAAAATGCTTGAAGAAGCAAAAATTGACGGTGAATTGCTTGAACGCCTTGGTGATGGAATGAGAGCATTAGGAGAAAATGCATCGCAGTTGAAAGGTGTTACTACAGCAGCAGCAGCAACTGACTCTTATGTTGAAAGCCTACAAGCAGCATCAGATAAAGTGTCATCACTTTCTGAAGCATATGAAGCAGCATCTGTATCGATTTCAGGAATGACCTCAGCGCAAGCAGAAGGAGAATCATTCGGAGAGCAAATGCAGAATGTTTCTAAAAACTTGTCAGCATTGAATAATGTATACGAATTGCAATTGAAAGGTTCTTCTGCTCACTTAGAGGCAACAGAGAAATTCCAATCGCGCGTTACTGACATGATGCAGAATCTTTCTGATTCTGTTGAAGATACACGCCTCTACAAAGAGAACATGTCTTTAATGTCTAAAAACTTATCAGATTTGAATACGGTTTATGGTAACATGTTGAAAGCAATGTCAGTTAGTCGCGATTAATTTTGTGATTAAGTGTTACTTATTGCTTTTATAGCATTTACGTTATTATTAACCAATTGAAATTTAATTAATCATGAGCGGAGGAAAAGAAACCCCTAGACAGAAGATGATTGGGATGATGTACCTGGTACTCACCGCACTTCTGGCCCTTAACGTATCAAAATCGATTCTTGACGCATTCGTTGCAATTGAAGAAAACATTCAAAAAGCGAATATAGTTCAAGTAGATCGTGGTGATATATTTCTGGGTGATGTAGTATCTGAATTATCATCTACAAAGGATGACGCAGAGAACAAACTGAAACGTGAAAAACTGAAGTTTGTGATTGCGCGCATGAATAAGATTGATGATGCAGCAGCAAAAATGATCAAAGAGATCGATGATCTTAAAATTAAAGTCCTAGATGAGTCCGGTGAGGCAGTTGAGGAAGTTAAGGATAAGGACAAGCACGCCATCATGTGGATAAAATATGATGCCAAGAAGAATAAAGTGAAGCCAACTCGGATGAACTTATTCGCAGTTCAAGGGATGGATCAATACGATATTCCCATGCACGAAATCATTGGTGATGATATTAAGAACCCAACGGGTGCTGGTATTACATTGTGGAATAACTACAATAAGTACCGTGCTGATTTAATGGATCTTGTTGGAACCTATGATTGGGGAGGAAAAAAGTTCTCAATTAAGGCTTCAGACATTAACGCTTACGCTGATAACAAAGAGTTGACAGCAAAGGTGAATAAAATGATTGCAGATAGTAAGTCTAACCATAAAGAAGATGATGGTGTTCTACTTGAATTGTATGTCATGTTGACTAAGTTGGAAAAAAGTGAAGTGCACGACGTCTCTGATGTTCACTGGATTGGATCAACGTTTGATCACGCTCCATTGGTGGCAGCAATTGCATCACTTTCGTCTATGCAACAAGAAATTTTGTCTGCAAGAGCATTGGCTTTGGCACACTGGAAGAGTAAAGTAAGTACTGGAGAGTATAGCTTTAACAAAATTATGCCGTTGGCATATGGTCCTGCCGTAGCGAATTCAGGAGACGAAGTTGAATTGCAAGTAATGATGGCAGCATTTGATTCTGACAATCAACCTACCGTAACATCAAGTATGGGAGCGGTAACTTATCCTGGAAATGGACAAGGAATCGTTAAGTTCTCTGCTGGTGGATCTGAAACAACTGTAAAAGGTACAGTTTCGATTAAAAATAAGTCTGGAGTTCCTAAGACAGAAGAATGGTCACACACTGTTGTGATTATGAAACCTTCTGGTTCTATCGAACTTCCGGAAATGAATATGTTGTACAGAGGTTATCCGAACAAAGTAGATCCGACTGCGTCAGGATATCCATTCACTGTCTTATCTGCGTCAGGAGCAAATATTTCTAAATCTGGTGATATTTATATCGCGTCGCCAGGATCAGGAAAAACTGCGTACCTAACAGTATCTGGTAAAACAGCTGATGGAAAAACCGTTCAACTTAAGAAGGTAGAATACAGAGTAAGTAACCTTCCAGATCCAGAATTGTACTGGGGTGGTGTGAAAAGTGGTGGTAAAGCCTCTAAATCACAAACGATGTTATTTGCGAAGTATCCACCGGAAATTCCGTTGAACGCATCGTTTAGCATTGTTAGTTGGGAGTGTCAAGTTCCTGGAGCCATGGGGAAACCACCTGGAGGTCCTGGAGCTAATATTTCCGCAGCATCAAACTTACTGAGAGCTGTGAAGCCTGGAAGTCAAGTGAGTTTTATGTGTACTGTAGTTGGTCCCGATGGTATTCAGCGTAAGAAAGCTGGTGCGTTTAAAATTTAATTAATTAAACAGAGGATTATGAAAAGTCTATTCATTAGTGTAGTAGGAGTATTCCTTCTAGGGAACACAGCGTTTTGCCAGATCGAAGAGATCAATGGTGGGCCGGTGA
>JBLHON010000042.1:0-17532 GCA_047621865.1 Crocinitomicaceae bacterium
TCTAAATTTTTCTCAGTCGCAGGTGGAGCAGTCAATATTTACAATGCGAACTACAATGTTGATAATGACAGTCTCGCAGTAATTGCTGGCTTGGAGGCAGATGCAATGTTTACGCCAGATCCAAAGTTTAATTTCAAGGGTGGTTTAGGACTGGATCTTGGATTCACGTGGGAGAAATTACTTGGTGAGGCTGCCTCGTATTATCCGAATTCGCCAAAATTGGGTTGTAGAAGCGTTCCCTATAAATTTAAACTTGGGGTGTCTATTATTGACATTGGGTCTGTCAAATTTGATGAGGACGAGATTTTATATGCCGGCTATGATTTTGAGAATTATAATTGGATTCAGTATGATGACCAGGATATTAATGAGGATAATCCATTTGACTTATTTGCTGGACAAGAGTCAGACATTACTTCTGGAAGGGTTAAAAAACCGTATAAAATTCGACTTCCAACATTTGCTTCTGTCCAATTCGATTACAATCTCTGGGCGTCAAGAGTGTATGTAAATGCAACAATTATCCAAGGCATGCCAGTAGGCAAGAAGAAGTTTGGTCTGCGTCATGCAAATAGTTTGAGTGTTACTCCACGATTCGAAACGTATTGGTTTGAATTTGCAATGCCTCTTAGTTTGTATGAATATCGTTATCCACAATTAGGGGCAGCTGTTCGACTTGGACCACTTTCAATTGGTTCAGATAAGCTCTTGAATTGGATCAAACAATCAGATCTCTATGGGATGGATATCTATCTCCATTTGAAAATTCCTCTGCGTTATCATCCAAAATGTAGAGGGCGTGTTAAAGGTATCAAGAAAGGGAAAGGCGAGAAGTTCAAAAGGTATCGACCTTGTGAGGCTTATGGCTGATTAGACACGCTTACGCTTATGCTTTTGCCTATGCTGAAGCTACGGCAAAAGCATAAGCTTCAGCGCAAGCGTTCGAACAATAATTTTGCGCATGAAAGCCCTTGCTGCTAGCCAATAAAGACTATCTAAAAGAATATACTTAGTGATAACTCTGCGCTAATTGGTGCTCCTGGTGTGAAGTGAATCTCTTCTGTACTTTGAACTTCGTTTTGCAACCGCGACTCAGTCAAAAACTGCGTTTCATTCCAATCTACGTTGAAAATGTTATTCACTTGGAGTTGAGCTTGCCACATTTTGCGCTTGTACGTTAGCTTAACGTTGTTCAAACAATAGCCTTCAGCAAGGGTAGAGTTGGTTTCATCCGCCGGACGATCTCCCATATATTGAACAGTCCAAGCCGCTAAAAAATGCTTTTTCCAGATGAATTGTAATCCTGTGGATAGTGTTATGGGCGCCGCAATTGGAATGTAGCTTCTTGTCTCATCATCAGATCTTGCGTGGCTGTAATTCGCATTTGTAAAGAAGTAGAGTGATTGTAATGCCTGCCATGCCACTCCAACATCAATTCCTTGTCGTTTTGAACCACCATTTGCTTCAACAATCCCTTCGTCACCAACATAGATGAATTCCTGTTGTGATTTTAGATTCCAATAAGCCAGATTCAGAATTAGATCCTTCGTTGGTTTGAATTCAAAGCCTAGGTCATATGAAAACACCAATGGCAATCTATCCGATTCGTTTGAGCTTAACACTGTTCTAGTGTCGTTGGAATGAAATCCAGTTCCCCATTTGGCGAATGCTTTCAATTTTTCATTTGGTTGATAGGTGAGGCTTGTTTTTGGAAGGATCGCATTTTGTGTCTGAGCAAGTATAAATGGTTCATTCGTCAAACGATCCTTATATCGATAATAAATTTCTTCTAGACGAATTCCACCATAAAGTGACCATTTGTGCCAAGTAATTTTACCTCCCAGGTATGCGAAATAATTTAATTCATCTACATCTCCAAATTGAACTTGTTCCGTTTTGATCGCTCGATTAACTGTATAGGCGAGTTCAAGGTCGTCTATATTATCGTAACGCAAACCAATCCCACTTAACAACTGAATGTTCGTGTTTCGAACTTTCCACTTTTTTTGATAATCAGAATTGAAGCCATGTAATCGACGATTTTCCTTTTGTTTAATTTGATCTCCATTGATTGAATCTCGAAGGAAAAAGGTGAAATTCGAATACAGTTCAAAATCCGACAAGACAGTGTATGCATTGAACTTCAAAGAAGAACGATTCTTGAAAAACTTGCTTAAATTCACTTGGATACTAGATCGACTTACAGTTCCTCCTTCTGTATTGTCAATCGCCCCGAAACGGCCTATTAATCCATTATCTATCGCCCTTATTGGCACTTGGCCTGAAGCAGTCCAAGAACTATAAAATGCCGAAGAAGAGATCTCGAGAATGGTTGACGAGTTAATTTTTCCACGGTAGTTAGCCATGAAATTCAGACGATTCAAGTTCTGTTTAGAGTCGAAATAACCATCTGATTTATTCCAGGACCCGGCAATATATGCACTATGATCAGGTCGATCAAGCACAGTTGTTGCTCCATTGACTTTGAGATTATTGAATGAACCATAGCTCATCGAGAGTTGATTTCTTTCGAGCTTCTTCTTTAACTTAAAGTCAACCCAACCGGCAGTAGAAAAATTTCCTTTGTCCAATCTGTATGGCCCTTTTTCAAATGAAATTTTATCAATGAGTTGAGGCAACATGAAATGCAAATCAGTATATCCTTGTCCATGTGCATGTGAAACGGAATTCACAGGAACACCTTCAACACCAATTTGAATATCAGTGCCATGATCTAAATCATACCCTCGGAGGAAAAGTTGTTCTGCTTTCCCCCCTCCGGCATGCTGTGCCACAAAAAGCCCCGGGATCAGTGTGAGGACCTCTTGAGACGACTTCACAGGAAGGAGGTTCAAACGCACGTTGGCTGTCTGTTCCTGTGTTTTTGATGTAGCATTTATGTTTACGTCTCTTAAGGACTGCACCTGTTGTTGCATTGTTGTTATGATCGTGTCTCCTACATTACTGACAGCGATATAGGCCTTTGAAAGTCCGTCTTTTTCGAGTATAAGCGTATCTCGAGGAACAACGGAAATTTCAAAAAAGCCAGTCTGATTTGAACGTGTTTGTGAATCTGTGAGGAGTGAAGAGATTTTGACATCTCGAAGCACTTGATCATCTTCTGAATAAACAAATCCTGCGATCGTTTGAGCATTCAATGCCGACAACGACCAACAACAGATTACCGTTAGAATTGCTTTCATTATTCCTTGTGTAGTTGATTATTGAATGAATGCCTTTGCCTCTTCAGCTAGGAAGTGACTTTGATGTGGATTGTGATTAAATGATTTTTTAACCAAATCGCGATCAGACTGGATTAGTCCTTTCAAGCACCACAAATCTGCATCCTTCTTCTCAGTAGATAAAGCAACATTGACGTGACTCTCAGCCTTCTTCTTATCGCCTAGTCTATAATAAACAAATGCTAAAAGTTTATTCACGTCAATATTGCTTGGCCGTAGCTTCAGTTCTTCCTTTCCATAAGTCAGAGCAGTTTCATAATCTTTTTTAAATGTGCACAAGAAGTTTGCATACTCGAGTGACATATTGTGTCCAGATTCGATGTCTTCCTTGAACATTTTTTCAATGTCTGATACCATTTTCGCCACTTCTTCCGTTTGCCCAATTGATCTTTTAAGTTTGGCGAGTTCTATATTGAATCCTATTTCTGGCAGGATGTTTATTGCTTCCTCATATAGTGCTATTGCAGTTTCAGTTTCGCCTTTTTTCGCCAATACTCTGGCAGTTCCTGCGATCCCAAATGGATAGTTTTCTCTTTCTTGTTTTGAATACTCGTAGCAAACCTGTGCACTATCCAATTGACCTTCTGCCTCATAGATATTTCCAAGTGTTGTCAATGTCCAGCATTTGTATTCTGAATAAGGTGCTCCTGCATTGATAGCATCCATCATTGCTTTTTTGCTTCCCTTTACATCTCCGAAAATTTCGCGTAAATAAGAAGTACGAGAATACGAACGAAGATCAGGTCGAATTTGCAACATCTGATCACACATTTTCACGGCTTCATCGTAATTTCCAATTTCTACATGCGCGTCCACCAAGACACCATAAATTCCAGCATTAAGACTGTTGATTGCCAATGCTTTCTCTGCCGTTTTCAATGCAGCCGAAAAATGATGTTGTGACAACTCTACTGTTGATTTGTAAAACAAGACAGTGAAATGTTGATCTCTCGTCAACTGATTTTCAATGTCGATCATTTCATTCAAGGTTTTGAGAGCTGCTGTATAATAGTAAGGATGCTCTCCCGATACACGAGCTTCATAGATGTAGATTTCTGCAAGCTTGATTAGGCTCTCATAATCTGTATTGTCGGCTTCGTATTTTGCTTTTAGATTATTAAATTTTTGTTCAATTTTCATGAATTCATCGAGTGATAAATCTTGATTTCTAGGAATCAATTCTGTCACTTTAAATTGTTCATCTGCAGTTCCAATGAACTGAGAATCGATGGACATTGAATCGTCTATTTCTGAGCAAGCTGTTACTACAACGAGCGATGAGAATAGTAATGCTGTGTTTAAAATTAATTTTTTCATGGTACGGCCATTAAATTAACTGGCGGAGAATTTCTCCGCCAGTTTTGTTAATAATTATTTAATCAGTTTGAGCAGCCTAACTGCTTTCCCTTCTTTTGTTGTTACTCCAATTTTCACGAAGAATATTCCAGACGGTAATTTACTTGTGTCAACCGTTAAGAATTGATCTCCCGCTTGCTGCTTTATTCCATCTAATTCAATTGAGATGGTTTTTCCCGAGAGCGACATTAATCGAATATCTACTTCAGCAGATTTATCGAGCGTATAGCTAATTGTCGTGCTCTTGTTTACAGGATTTGGATATGCACTCGCCTCGAAGAATTCTTTCGAATATTCAACGATTCCTGCTGTAGACGAAGGCAAAATTGCAGGTTGTACATACGTGATCGCTTTTCCAAGACAGTTGTCATTTCCTTTCCATGGCAATTGCACGTAAGGGAATGATGTTCTGAACGTAGTGTCATTTGCTTCAACTCCTGTCGAGTATCCAAGAACACTTAACAAATCAGCAGTAACTGGTGATGTTAACGTATCGAAATCATCATACCAAAGTCCGATAGCTGCAAGTACTACTCCACCAACTGCTTCCAACTCAATACGCGTTACGTCATCCTCCAATCTACGACCATTTGGGAATCCATCCATGTTTGGAATAAATTCCAACAAGGTTCCGTTTACCGTATATGTAGGATCAGTTAACCCAAGTACTGCAGCCTGAATTAGTCCCAAAGAACTAAAGTCTGGATCTGTACGAGGTGTTACTGGTACTGCCATGTTCAAACGAAGCATGTCTCCACCATTTGGTAAGAAATTGTTGATGAATGGCTTACCAGAAGTCAACGGATTGAAGCCCGTTTTCCCAGTCGCCAACTGATATGGCTCCAAATTTGGAACTCCCGTGTGGAAGATTGGCCATAAATCAACAGATCTTGGTGATCCAGCAGCTGGAAGTAAAAGCGTTCCAAAAATGGCATCATCTAGTGCTGTTCCGGCAACGGCTGCAGACCCTTTCAACGGCCAAAGACCATCGTTTCCATTACCAAAATCGAATCCGCCAAATACTTGAGCTAGTGAATTTCGTTGGATACGCAATGGAGCGAATGCAGGTACGGCAGGGCCGAATAGTGCATCATCCATATACAATCCTAACTCTGGGTTGTAGAAATTTGGATCAAGAGTAAGATCCGCCAATTCATCATAAGGAGTAATTGAGTTCCAATAATCCTTCATTCCAATTGGAATTACAGCTTCATTTGTGAGTGGCATCCCCAATCGAGATACTTGTACCCAGCTGCCAGAATCAGTATAACCTCCACCAGTTGGATTAAGTACCCTCGTTGTTGGTCTACTCGATGACGCCCAAACTCCGATTACAAACTCTCCATCAAGAATATCGGCTGCTGATGATACAGGAAGCCCATTCTTTTGAAGATCCTCAATTGGAATCTGTAGACAAATCGAATGCACATTCAGGCATCGTAATCCATCTTGTGGTGTTCCACCCTGACGTGGAGCATCTCCTACATCAAAGATCCCGCCTAAGTCAACAAAGAATGGATCATCAGTTGGACCACAAAACACTTGCTCTCCAGAAGATGCTGTTGTAATAGCATTAGTGAAAAGTGTTTCATAAGTCGTATTCAGTCCAACTGTTGGGTCGGTAATTGAACGATCTCCAATATTTGGAGGAGGTACAATTCCGTTTGTAACGACTGTCGTGAACGTTACTCCGCCATCTGTACTTTTCTCTAATGTATAGGTCGTCTTGAGGTTTTGCTGCCCCAATCGGATATTAAAGAAAGTTGTAGGATCTTCATTCGTACTTGAGAATGTAAATCTATACGTGATATCATCACCAGGTGTGGTTACATCATTGTCGATGTGAATCTCATACCTGATATCCTCTCCAAACGAATAATAGTTTGGTCCCGCATGCGGCAGTTGAAGCGGAATATAGCTCGCAATAATGCTCACTGTATTCGGATCATCTGGACTCCGAAATGCATAGAGGTCAGTGTTATCGGCTAACGGATCGTTAGCGATTAACGGGGCTTCCCTGTGACTCGAGGCAATTGCCACGGTCGCACTCAGGAAGACCATTGTTAGAATTATTATTTTTTTCATTTTGTTTAGTTTTAATTATTCTCTACCAACCCATGGGGCTTGTACATATGGGAAAGATGTTTGGAATGTCGTATCATTTTCCTCAACGCCTGTCGAGTAATTCAACACGTTCAACAAATGGTTTGTCACTGGAGTTGATGAAGCACCAACTACATAATCATCATACCATAAGCCAATTGCAGCCAGTACAACTCCTCCTACTGCTTGAAGTTCGATTCGAGTTACATCGTCTTCCAGTCGTCTTCCATTCGGGAATCCATCCATGTTTGGAATAAACTCGAGGTTTATATTTGCATAAAGCGGATCAGTTAATCCTGCTACAGCAGCGTCCAATAATCCCATAGAACTGAAATCAGGACTCGCACGATCAGTGACCGGCACAGCCATGTTCAATCTCAACATATCACCTCCATTTGGAAGGAAATTATTGATGAATGGTTTTCCTGCTGCAAGTGGATCTCCGTCTGGTTTTCCAGTTGCCAATTGATACGGCGACATGTTTGGAACTCCAGTATGGAAGATAGGCCATAAATCAACAGATCTTGGTGAACCTGCTGCTGGAAGTAACAATGTTCCAAATACAGCATCATCTAGGGCTGTTCCTGCAACTGCAGCTGAACCTTTCAACGGCCAAAGACCATCATTCCCATTTCCGAAATCGTAAGTTGCCAATGAATTGCGTTGAATTCTCAATCCAGCCATTGCAGGAACTGCTCCACCAAATTGGGAATCATCCATGTACAATGCCAATTCAGGATTGTAGAAATAATCATCCAACTGTGTATCAGCTAGTTCTTCATATGGTGTTAACGAGTTCCAATAATCTTTCATTCCAATTGGAATTACGGCTTCATTGGTAAGTGGCATTCCCAATCGAGACACCTGAATCCAGTTGCCTGAATACGTTTCTGTACCATCACCATTTATTGTTCTCGTGGCCATTCTACTGGAAGATGCCCAGACGCCGATTACGTAATCTCCGTCTAAGATATCTGCCGCTGCAGAAACAGGTTGTCCATTCTTCTGAAGGTCTTGAATCGGAATTTTAATACAAATCGAATGTGTATTAAATTTCGCCAATCCATCACGAACGATATCACCATTTCCTTGTCGAGGTGCATCTCCTAAATCGAAAATGCCTCCGAGATCAACAAAAAATGGATCATCTGATGGGCCACAAAATACTTCTTCGCCTGTTGCGGCAGTAGTAATTGCTGCAGATCTTAGCGCTCCATAAGTGCTTCCCAACCCAAGTACTGGATCGTCAATTGATCGCGGTCCGATATTCGGAGGTGGCACAACACCATTGGTCACAATCGTAGTAAACGTGGCTCCACCATCAGTACTTTTCTCCAAAGTGTAGCTCGTTTTTAGATTTTGCGCCCCAAGTCGAATATTGAAGAAAGTTGTTGGATCTTCATTGACTTTTGAAAACGTAAATCGATACGTGATTTCATCACCAGAGACTGTTGCATCATTATCTACATGAATTTCATACCGAATATCCTCTCCAAAAGAGTAATAATTCGGTCCACCATAGCTAAACTCGGCGGGAATATAATTTGCAATTAAGGTAATGGTATTCGGGTCGTCGGGACTTCTGAATGCATACAAGTCAGTATTGTCTGCGAGCGGATCATTGGCTATCAATGGCGCCTCTCTGTGACTGGATGCATAAGCAGAACTTCCCATTATTGACATCGCCATCACAGCGAATAATGTGTTCTTCATAATATTACTGTTTAAATAATTGATTTTATTTCGGGCTTTTCCCAAACTAAATTTCTCAAGCCATATGGCCGTTGCGTTACTAATTTTGATTGCGCAGGTTTCTGGATCAATGCACCTTCGTTCATACTTAGGTAAAAGAGATTTTGATCGTGCGATCTGCGTCTTTTTAGAATCATTGGCCAGTGAGTTTTGCGTTAGTAATTTTAATTAACGCAATACCTACGGATGAATCTTAGTTTTGGATTTCGAAAAAGAAAATAAATGTGTGAATTTGCTTAAACAAGACGTTATAGCGTGTTTCCGATCACTTGAAGTGCGGAAAGATCAGGTGTAGGTTGTCCACCTTCGACCTCGAGAGTAATGGCAAAAGCCACTGGATCATCAACAGTTAAGTCGATTAAATAAGTATCGGTATCTGATGTGAGAGCTAATACGCCCATATCTGAAGGTCCGTCTGCATCAATCGCCCACAATTGATATTGTTTACCAGAAGGCGGTTCGGGAAGATGATCTACCTTAAGCGCAATTTGATTGCGGTTTTTGTTCATGAATACGCGTGTACTCGATTCTTCATTCGATTCGGTACCGGGCATATTCACAATTTCGGTTGTATTGTCCTTCAAAAGCGCATTGAGTGCCATCAATTCTTGTCTCTGCTTTTCTGCAGCTGTCAGTTCTTGATTGGAAGAGTCTTTCTGAGCTTCAACTTTGGCTAACGTAGAATTTACATCCCTCAACTCTCCATTCTTTGAGACGAGCATATAAATCAATCCTGCGGAAACGAGAACTAATACTGTAGCTGCAACTTTTATCCAAGCACGTCCGTTTGAACTTTCGCGTTTTGAGATCTCGACAATTGGAGCTTTTTTTGTTTCAATGCCATCATGCTCTTGAGGTTCATTCCGAATTGCGTCCATAATCATGGCCTTTAGTTCGGCTCTAGGCGGAATGCTATTCGCGAGGGATACTGCCTCAAATCCTTCTTGTAATTTTTTGAGTTCTACACCAAGTTCTTCATAAATATGGGACATACATTCCACCTCTTGTCGTTCCTTTTGAGAAAGACCTCCGAGGACATAAGCCTCAAGAATTCCAGATGATATGTACTCTTTTATATCCATAAAATGAATAAACGAATCAGTTTAATAAGTTCACGCGTAGCAATTCTACTGCGTGTTTTTACAGTGCCCAACGACATGTCGAGTTCATCGGCCATTTCCTGTTGCGTATAGCCCTTGAAGTAGAGATATTCCACTACCTGTCTGTATTCAGGTTCAAGACGATCAACAAATTCACGTAAACCAATATGGTCGATTTTTTGTCTGTTTGAATCGCCAGCCAAGATATCTACGTTCGAATCGATGATTTGGTTTTCAACGATCAACAATTTTTTGTTTTTTCTTAAATAATCAATAGAAGCATTCCTCGCGATATTGAGCATCCATGTAAAGAGCGAGCCTTTTTTCGCATTGTAGCTATTAATTTGCTTCCACACTTTAATGAATACGTCTTGGGTAATGTCTTCTGATACCGCTTCTGATTTCACGATCGACAAAATAATACCATGTATGGCACCAGAATACTGATCATAAAGCATTTCAAATGCATTTTGATCACCATTTTTTATTTTGTCAACGAGTTCCAAATAGCTTACTTATGAATAGTTCAATGATTCTGCCGTCGGTATAGGTTAAGACACGCAAAATGAAAAACTTAATTTGAATTTCCTAATATTCAATGGACAAACGTAGACGTCGTTCTCGATACATGCCATTAAAAAATGCCATACTCGAACTGACAATATGGATGGTCGATAAATTTATTCTTCGGACAATCGGACAATCGGACAATCGGACAATCGAACTCACGATAGCTATCGGGACGAACCTTCGACTTTAAGGCTTATACAACACCCAAGCTTTTGGCGCTTTCGCTTTCATCTCTGTTAATCCAGCATTTGCTTCTGCTTGACTTGCATACGAACTCATGCTCACTACATTCATTCCGCCATTCAAAATAACCGTTGCAGGTACTCCATCTGATTGGAGTTTAGCTGCTAAACGATCTGCATTCACTTTAGATCCAAATGTGCCTGCAACGATATGGAATGGGCCATTTCCTGAAACTGTTGGAGGAGTAATTACCTCTTCAGGAATAACTTCTTCTGGAACAACTTCTTCTGGGATGACTTCCTCTGGGTCAGTATTTTCTTCAGGATCAATAGTCTCCTCTGGATCTAAAGTAGCTTCCTCTGGTCCATTCAGCGTTTCGAGCATTTTCTCTTTTGCCGTTTTCTCGTCTTTATCTGATGTTTCTTTGTCAGCCAAGAATGGGATATGTTGTTTAATACTATCGTAATTCAAACCAACATAAGTTCCTCCTCCAATTAATCCTAAGAGTAATACCATCAGAATCCAAAATCCTGCACCTCGTTTTTTCTTTACCTTTGGAGCCTTTGGCTCTTTAGGTGGTTTCGAGGTAGCTTTAACTTCCTTCTCAACAGGTTTACGAACTGGAGCTGCCTTTGGCTCATCTACGACTTTCTTTTCTGTCGAAAGTGGAATGATTGGGGTGATCGTCTTTTCTATTTTAGCATCAACTATAGGTTTATGCTCACTCTTGGGTACTTCTTTCTCTACCTTTTTTGGTTCTGCTTTGGGTGTCTCAGCTTTAGGCTCAACTTTCGCGTCCTTTTTAGGTGGAGTCACTACTTTTTTAGCAGGTTCTTTTTTCTCTTCCTTTTTTGGAGTCTCTTTTTTTGATTCCACTTCAGGAGTAGCTGCTTTTTTCTCAACTTTAGATTCTTCTACAATTTTCTCTGGAGTGGCTGCAACTGGTTTATCCCAATTCTTGAATTCAATTTCGCCAGCAGCAGATTTCGTGAAAGATCCAAATTCGAACATATCGTAAGATTCTCCTTTGTCCAATTGTGTTTGGATATCGCGAACATACTTTGCGACAAGCTCCTTTGCTTTAAGTTCATCCACTCCATCCTCAGCGGCAATGTAGCCTGAGAGCTTTCCATCATCATGCTTAAGATAAGACATGAACATAATTTCCATCTTCTCCTTATTGGTGATAGTAAGCGCCCCGAGTCCAGGAATGATGATCGTATTGGCGTCTTGTAGAATCTTAAGTAGGTACTTGTCCATAATTGAATATTAAGCAGACGGTAAAATAGGAAAAAAATCAGAATAAATCGTTGAAACTAAACGTGTCTTTGAGTCTAATCCCTTTTTCTGTCTGTTGTAATGTCGCACATTCATTAAGTGGATCATGTTCTAAAAACAAGATGAATTCATTTTCGTGTGCTTTTGTTAGAAATTGAGACTTCTCCTCCAAAGTGATTAATGGACGGGTATCATACCCCATGACATAAGGAACAGGGATATGTCCAACACTCGGTAATAGATCTGCCATGAAGACCACTGTTTTTTCTTGGTAGCGAATGTGTGGAATCATCATACTTTCAGTATGTCCATCGACAAAAAGCACATCAAAGTTATTAAAAACGTTCGCGGTATAATCTCCATCTCGTTTTACGAATTTTAACTGACCACTTTCCTGAAGGGGTAAAATGTTCTCTGACAGAAAAGATGCTTTCTCGCGCGTATTTGGCACTGTAGCCCACTTCCAATGATCCTCTGTGCTCCAGTAAGTTGCATTTTTGAAGGCAGGCTCGTAACCCGTTCGATCTTTATTCCATTGAATCGCGCCACCACAATGGTCGAAATGCAAGTGAGTTAGAAAAACGTCTGTAATATCATCCATTGAAAATCCAAGCTTCTTTAAGTTTGGTTCGAGGCTGTTCTGGTCTGAAAGATAGAAATGAGAGAAGAATTTTTCATGTTGTTTATCGCCAATTCCAGCGTCGATCAAAATCAAACGATCACCGTCTTCTATCAACATACAGCGCATCGACCAATCACACATATTATTAGCGTCAGCAGAATTCGTACGTGTCCAAAGTGATTTTGGAACTACGCCAAACATTGCTCCACCATCGAGCTTGAAATTTCCTGTGTTTAAAGGGTAAATCGTCATAGATCTTTAATTATGTTGCGAAATAAAGGGTCACAATAGCTAATATAGCTGTCATTAAACCAATTAGTTTCATTCGAGTAGCACTTTCTTTAAAAACAATGAAGCCAAAGAGAGCTGAGAGCAGAACAACGGACACATTTGTGATCGCTAAAACCTTAGAGTTTTCCCATCCAGTTGACTGGTAAGAAAGAAGTAAAAGATAAATCGAGAAGAAGTTGGGGATTCCCAAGATCAGTCCAGCAATGACGTTTTTAAAAGCGAATTTCGTTTTACCACGAATGAGTTGAATAATGAGAATTATCAATCCCAAAATACCTGCTAATCCCAATCCAATCGCAGAAAATAGGGCAGGAGTGATTGAAGTTAATTGATTGTCTTGGACATAACTTAACAAGAAGTCAAATCCTCCACAGGTAATAAATAGCACGAGCAGCATCCAAACATGGGTGTTTTTTTGCTTGGACCCACGAGATGTTGAAACGAGATAGACGCCAATAAATGCAAACGCAATTCCAAGAATTTTCAGTGCATTTAAATCTTCGCCATATCCTACAATCATTAGGATTAACGAAACTGCCATACTCATTTTTACAGCTACTGAAGTCGACGCGACTCCATTGAGTTGAGAACTTCTCCCAATGATTAAAAAGAGGCCGAGAAAGAGAACTGCGCACAGAAAAACAAAGGGAATCCAACTGGTGTTCTCGAGGCATTTTTCGTTCCAAGTGTCCCCATAAAAACTAATTCCAATGAGACATGCCATGAAATAATTCACCACGATCGCTTGAAAAGTATCAATCTTGAAACGCTGAAAAAGTTTGAAGATCACAAAAATCAAACTCGAACTAAGTATGGAGAGGAGTAAAGGGATCATTGATTCCAGTAAAATTTGATTTGATCATTGAAGAAGAGTTCTTCGCTGTATTTTTCACCACTTAATGTGGGTGCTTTTGTGCCTGAAGAGAACTCCTTCTGGCCCGTAATTATTCTGGCTTCATCCCAAATGTTCGCATCAATAAACGATTGAATTGTTGCGCGACCTCCTTCTACAAGCACAGATTGAATTCCTTCTTTATAGAGAGTTTCAACAATAGATTGAACGTCCATCTTATCTAATTTGACAAGTTTGACATGGCCTTTCACCTCATCTTTCAAAAGGTTTAAGAGGATCGTGGGTGCCTCTTCGTTCATCACCTCTGAAGAAGTAGCGAGTGATAATTTACTGTCTAGAATTATTCGAATTGGGTTTTGACCTTCAACAGCGCGAGCAGTTAACGATGGATTATCTTGGATCACAGTATTTTTGCCGACTAAAATTGCCTGGTGCTGACTTCTCCAGGAATGAACTTTTACTTGCATTTCTGGTCCAGTAATCCAACTTACACTTCCAGATTTACCTTCTGAATTATCGATTAATTTATTGGCAGTTTGAGCCCATTTTAAAAGAATATATGGACGTTTCTTCTCATGGAAAGTGAAAAAATGACGATTGATTTCGCGACATTCACTTTCTAATACACCCAAGGTCACTTCAATCCCCGCGGATTTTAACCGTTCCATTCCTTTTCCACTTACTTCCGAGAATGAATCAGTGCACCCAATTACAACACGCTTAAAAGAGTGTTTCACAAGTAAATCTGCACAAGGTGGTGTTTTTCCATGATGAGCACAGGGTTCAAGTGAAACATAAATGGTGCATTCACTCAAAATTGCTTGATCTTTCACGTCTGCTACTGCATTTACTTCTGCGTGTGAAGCACCATAAATTTGATGATATCCCTCGCCAAGAATGCGATCGTTATGCACGATCACAGCTCCAACAAGTGGATTAGGTGCCACGCGTCCTTCTCCAAGTGCTGCCAATTGAAGACATCGTGCCATATATTTTTGATCTATCGACAAGGAGCGAAGATAGAGTTTTGTCGATCAACAGAAGTAAATTTCTTTTAAATTCGTGAGATGATAAATGCTGTGAAAATGATTTAGTTCTGATCCTTCTCGTTGCATAAACCTCAAAATTCCCTAGATAAATCACTGTATGAAAATTTTCGGATCGACAGAAAAGGTATTCAAATCACTCTTGCCAACACCCTTCACAATTGCCTTGATGTTGACGGTCGTTACGTTTATTCTTGCTCTTACACTCACGACTTCAGAAACCACTGGGTTCAGCAGAATAATTGAAGTGATGGGCTTTTGGGAACAAGGTTTGTGGGAAAACAACTTACTTGTTTTTGCCGTTCAAATGATGCTCATGCTTGTTTTGGGGCATGCACTCGCCTTAACAAAACAGGCCGACAAAATCATGAGTTATGCGACTCGTTATTGTACGTCAACGGCTAAAGCTGCTGCGGTTGTTACCTTACTTACCATTTTAGTTTCTCTTTTTAACTGGGGATTGGGATTGATTTTTGGAGCAATTTTGGCTCGAAAGGTTGGCGAACATGCCTTGCGAACGAACATGAAGTTGAACTATGCATTGATTGGTGCTGCAGGTTACAGTGGATTGATGGTATGGCATGGTGGAATCTCTGGAATGGCGCCAATTAAAGCTGCTGAGCAAGGTCATATTCCAGCTCTCATGAAAGGTATCGTTTCGCCAGAACAGTTGAGTAAGTATCCAGATTCAGTTTCGTTTTCTGAGACAATTTTTAGTCCAATGAACCTCTTTGCAATTTGCTTATTGGTGATTATTCTTCCAGCATTCATGTTTTGGCTAGGCAAGTGTTCGAAGAAAGAAACTGCACTTCCAAAATCCGTTGAAGAGCATGTGGAAATTGAAGAAAGTCCAATAGGTGCTGAAAAACTGGATCGATCACGTATTTTTTCGCTTTTCTTTGGAAGTGTCTTCATCGCTTATGCAGCATACATTGCTGTAGAATCCTTTGGAGAGAAAGGGTTAAGCTTCATCAATCCCAATTTCATCAATCTACTCTTACTTGGACTCTGCCTTGCACTGCACAAGAACATTATTGCATTTCTAAAAGCTGTAGATACGGCAATTGGTGGATCTGCAGGAATTTTAATTCAATTTCCGCTCTACTTTGGGATTATGGGAATCATGAAGTATTCTGGATTGGTGAATGAATTTTCTGACTTCTTCGTTCAGATTTCTAACGAGACAACGTTTCCGATCTTTACATTTATTAGTGCCGGATTTGTCAATATATTTGTTCCAAGTGGTGGCGGACAATGGGGGGTGCAAGGTCCTGTTATCTTACAAGCTGCTATGGATCTTGGAGTGAGTTTGCCGAAAGCAATTATGGCACTTGCTTATGGTGATCAACTCACAAATATGTTGCAACCATTTTGGGCGTTGCCCTTACTCGGAATCACTGGCTTAAAAGCGAAAAATATTATTCCTTATACGATTGCGCTCATGGGGGTTGGTATGATCATTTTTATCTTAACACTCTTAATTTTTTAGTCGCATGGAAAAGAAACGACTTTCTAATTTTTTAAAAACACTTGGACCAGGACTTTTATTTGCGAGTACGGCAATTGGGGTTTCTCATCTTGTACAAAGTACACAAGCAGGAGCGAAATTTGGTTTTGCGTTAATTCCAATTATTTTGGCCGTCAACCTCTTCAAGTATCCGTTTTTTGAATACGGAAGTCGTTACGCCAATTCTACAGGAGTAAGCATCATCGATGGCTATCATCGAATTGGTAAGTGGATGCTCTGGTTGTATTTCATCATCACAATTGGAAGCATGTTTTTTGTCTGTGGTGCTGTTGGGGCTGTAACTTCTGGGTTTCTTCAGAATCTTTTCGGAATTTCATCTTGGGGAATTTGGGCAACTGTGTGCCTGTTCATAGTTTGCATGAGCATACTAATTGTTGGGAAATTTAAAGTGCTCGATTCACTCGTTAAGGTGATTGGTGCTGTTCTAGTGCTTTCCACATTGCTCGCATTTGTTCTGGCACTTTTTAAAGGTGCAAAACCGCCTATAGAAGGATTTGTAGCTCCAAGTTTCTGGGAAGATAAAAGCATCTGGTTCATCATTGCTCTAATGGGGTGGATGCCAACTGCTGTCGATTTAAGTGCTTGGACAAGTCTCTGGACAGTTGCAAGAATCAAGCAAACTGGCTATAAACCAACAATGAAGGAAACTCTCGGGGATTTTAATTTTGGCTACATTATTTCTGCATTGCTGGCAATTTGTTTCGTCACTTTGGGAGCGTACGTTCTCTTTGGTTCAGGATTGACACTTCCAAAAGGCAGTGCAGACTTCGCGCATTCTGTTGTAGGAATGTTCACGGATTTTATTGGACAATGGAGCTATATACTAATTGCTGCTGCAGCATTTTCCATCATGTTTGGAACATGCATTACTGTCTTCGATGGCTATTCAAGAAGCATTGAAAGAACTTCACGATTGCTTTTTTTCAAGGAGAAAAAATCAGTGGATTCGTCAAAAATTTATAGAATCGCGCTACTGATTGTTGGACTTGGATCATTTGCTATCGTGTATTTCCTTGGAGGGCATATGGCGTTTTTGGTAGATTTAGCCATGACGATTAGCTTTCTAATTGCCCCAGTAATCGCTATTGTGAATTTTAGGTTGGTTACTGGAAAATACTTACGCAAGGAAGATCAACCTAAGCTTTGGCTAAAAATACTGAGTTGGGGAGGGATCGTATTTTTGACCGGATTCGCAGTATATTATTTGGTCATCGTTTACGCCTCGTTTGCAACTGCTGCCGTGTAGCGTTAAAAGATATTTCTGAAGAATGACTTTAGGTCAAAAAAAAGGGAGCCGAAGCTCCCTCTTAATAATGTGATTATCGAAGATTAATCTTGCGACAATGTGAAGCTTCCAGTTGAAGTTTCAGAACTAGTAGATGACCCATTAGCCCATGTACTACCTCCATCTTGAGTAAAGTCAAGTGTTTTCTTCTTAGATTCATTCACAACATATATTGACGCAACATCTGCTTCAGTAAAAGTATACGTGTCAGTATCTGTAGAGAATTGAGTTCCACCAATTGTTACAGTTTCTGTCGTAGTCAATGCTAGTGTATTAAACACAACACGTTCGTTCTTTTTGTAAGAATCATTAATTCCTTTCAA
>JBLHON010000043.1:0-17501 GCA_047621865.1 Crocinitomicaceae bacterium
AGATTTCGACGTCACCATTTATGGCCAAAGCAGTCTTAGAAGGACCTATGAGCAAGCCTAAAGATGGTTCGACAAGTCCAGGTTCTTACATCTTCTCGGCGAAACACAGCTTGTTAGATTATACATCAAAGAGTTTGTATCCGCGTGTCGATGATGGAAATGGGATGCCATTCAACTTCACTGATGTTTATGGGAAAATGACCTTTAAAAGTGATGGAGGCTCTAAATTTAGTGCATTTGGATTCCACAATAGAGACAGTGTAAATTATACAGTTGCTGATTTGGATTGGAAATCATCTGGTGGAGGAATTAATTTCTTACTTGTACCAAGTAGTTCAGCTACCTTTATTAGAGGCCACGTCAACGGAAGTAATTACCAAACAACTTTCTCTGAAGTAGGATCTGAGGAACGAACAAGCTCTATAGGAGGATTTGATCTTGGATTTGATTTTACTTATTTCCTTAAAAGTGATGGTGAGTTCAACTATGGTGTAAATCTTAGTGGTTTTAGAGTTTCTTATTTAACCTACAATGAAGCTTCAAGAGAAATTTCAGATGAAAACTGGTCGACTGAAATTGGCGCCTACTTTGATTATCGCTTGGTTACAACACGTTGGGTTGTTCAACCAAGTATTCGATTTCAAGCATATGCTTCTCTCGGAACGATTTCTCCTGAGCCACGTTTAGGGATTAAATTCAATGCGACAGATAAGTTGCGATTGAAAGTATCTGGAGGTCGTTATTCTCAGAACTTCACATCTGCATCCTCAGATAAGGATATTGTGAACTTGTTTAATGGACTTCTTGCTGCTCCAACAAATGTTCAAGGAACTTTCGTTACACAGTTTCAGAATGAGAAAAATCCAAAGAATGGATTGCAATATGCATGGCACGCGATTGGTGGACTGGAATATGATCTTACAAAGAGAATTTCTATCAATATTGAGGGATACTATAAGTACTTCTCACAGTTGAGTAACATCAACCAAAACAAAATTTATGAGGACATCGCTCAGTTTTCTGAGATTGATGATATCTTCAAAAAAGATTTCATTCTTGAGAATGGCGAATCTTATGGGGTTGACTTTCTTGCTAAATATTCTGCACCACGTTTATTCCTCTGGGCTGTTTATTCTTACGGGAAATCAACTCGTTGGGATGGTTTCCAAACCTATGCACCTGTATTTGACCGTCGCCACAACGTAAACCTTGTGGGAACGTATCTGATGGGCAAGAAAAAGGACTTTGAGGTAAGTATTCGTTGGAACTTAGGTTCTGGACTGCCATTTACACCTACAGCTGGATTCTATCAAGAAGAGAACTTCGGAGGAGGAGTGACAACAGACATCACGACAACGAATCCTGATCAAGTTTCAACTTTCTTGGGGGAATTCAACAGTCAGCGTTTGCCATTCTACCACAGACTTGATCTTACAGTAAAGAAGAAATTCATCTTCAAAAACGATAGCGAAATTGAAGCTATTGGATCACTGACGAATACTTACGACAGACGTAATATTTTCTATGTGAATCGTATCACTGGAGAAACAATCTATCAGTTCCCTATCCTTCCTAGTATTGGGGTAAGCTATAAGTTTTAAGCAGAGCTTAAAACTGGACACGGTAAACCTTATGCTTTCGCCGAAGCTCAGCATAGGAGCTTAGATTTTTGGATTGTTAGACACGGCGTAAACGCCTTTAGATTGGATTAATCTTTGATTCAATTAATTAATTGTAGTTCCAATGATCTTAGTGTCAGTTCTCGATATGCTTATGCCGTAGCTTTCTCCGGCGGCCGAAGTCTCTCGCGAGCTCCTTCGCTAAAGCTACGGCGAAAGCGAAAGGACTCAGCATAGGAGCTTGGATTTTGCTTAATCTTCGATGCAATTAATTGTAGCTTCAGCGAAGGAGCATACATTTCTCTTGCAGAGAAACACTCGAACGACATGAAGTTGAACTTCCGATAATCGGACAATTCTTCTTTCCAATGATCCAATGATCCAACGATCCCTATTTCCTCCACCACTCAAAAGCTCTAACCTGCAATTTATCTGGATTTTCTGCTTTTCGAACTGAATACGTCATGTAGAAATTTCGATTTACTTCAGGCATTGTAATGTGAAGGATACTTCCTCCTCGATTGATCGTTAAGACCTTTTCGTCATCATCGAAATAAGAGAGCCATTTGTTCAATTCACCATCACACCCGTAATTGTTTATTGCGATGATTTTATCTTCTAACATGAGTCCTGATATTTCTGCTGGTCCCCCTGGATACATTGCTTTTATGATAAAATCCTTACCTGATGCGAGTGCTTTGAATCCAAGTCTACCTTCTGAGTATTTTGTGGATGGAACGTGGTCGAGTTCAAGTCCGAGGTACTCTAAACTATCTACAATGATAGATTCATACGGCCGTGTGCCATTGATGTAATCGTCGAAAAATGATTGAAAGGATTGTCCAGCAACCTCTTCGATCGTGCGTTGATAATCTTCCGCGGAAACTCCTTTATCATTGAGTGCAAAATCAAAATAGAGACGCCTCATCACTTCATCCAGACCATATTTATGCTCAGTTATACGATTTATCATGACATCAGTTGCGAATGCTAACAGACATCCTTCCGTGTAGATTGAAACCTTTCTTCCCGGTGCACCAGCCACATAACCGTCCAGCCAAGTATCGAATGAAGAATCCGCGACAGAATAATGAAACCTTCCCGGATTGTCAAAATGCCGTTGAATTTGCTTTGTCAATTCCTTGAAGTATTGTTTCTCATCAAACACTCCACCTTTAAATAAGAACAAATCTCCCTGATAGGTGGTCACTCCTTCACATATATATCCCAGTTGAGAATAGTTTTCTGTAGTAAAATTGTAAGGGTACATTTCGATGGGTCGTATTGCTTTTACATTCCATGTATGGTATAATTCATGTGAGCTAACCCCAAGTAATTCAGTATATAACGAATCAAAAATAGTGTAAGATGGGCCAAGAGCAATCACTGTTGATTTTTGATGTTCAACCCCATGATAGGCTCTTACTGGAAGAATTTGATTTATAAAATGGTATTCTTTTACAGGGAATTCAGTGAACTTTGCAATTTGCACTTCAGTAAATGCTTTAAAATCTTTGATCAGTCGCTCCCAATCAGGTTTTACTTCACCATTGAACCAAATATGAAAAGTTGTCCCACCACACTCGTATGAGTTATGCTGAAGACTCGCTGAGGCTACAAATGGACTGTCGAGTAATTCTTCCGTTCCAGATGCAGTCCAACTAGTTTCTTTCTTATCGAGCGACGTAGCAACCTTCCAATGTGCAGGGATATTTAAATTCACCTCCACCTCTTCTGCATATGTTTCTTCCGTGAACATGCAGCAATTCACAGGATTCACATAGAGTTGATCAGCTGAAAGAAACGTAGATCCTGCATTCAATTCGTTCGAATAATAATTGTACTCTACTCTGATTGTGGCAGTTTTAGACGAATCAACTTCCCAGGAATCCTTGGTCACCTTTTTTGTTGACAGCAATTGATTCTGCTCATCAAATACGCGGAGATTCCGAAGATTTTTAGCAAAGTTACCGAGTTCGTAGCGTCCTGGTCTCCAACTCGGCAACTGTAAAAGCGTTAACTCCTCGTTCGTATTAAAAGTTGCAGTAATAAAAATGTATTGCTGATTAGCGTTGGCGCTATCGAAAGTAAAACGGACCATGGGGACGAAATTTAGTTGTGCTAATTTAAGGACAAAATTGGATTGTTGGATCGTTGGATTGTTGGATTATTGGATCGTTGGATTATTGGAACGCTTTCGCCGAAGCTTCAGCGAAAGAGTAAGCGTGTCTAACAATCTAACAGCTTTAGCGATCTAACAATCCGACCTAAGCGTACATGCTCTCTTGAATGCTTGTGATCTTCTCGTCTTTTAGATAATCTGAGTAAGGCATCATCTTATCGATTCCACCATTTGGGGTGATTTCAATAATTCGATTTGCTACTGTGTTCACCAATTCATGATCATGAGATGTGAAGAGCATTGTTCCTTGAAAATCATTCATTCCATTATTGAGGGCAGTAATTGATTCTAGATCAAGGTGATTTGTAGGTTCATCCATGATGAGAACATTCGCTTTTGCCAACATCATTTTCGAGAGCATGCAACGTACTTTTTCACCTCCAGAGAGAACATTTGCCGTTTTTAAGGCTTCTTCACCTGTGAATAACATTCTACCTAAAAAGGTACGCAAATACACTTCTTCTCGCTCTTCATCAGTGTGCACGTATTGACGAAGCCAATCAATCAAATCAAGCTTCTCTTCAAAGAAAGAGTGATTCTCATTTGGCATGTAGGCAGTAGAAATGGTGGTTCCATATAAGTATTCTCCTGAATCGGTTTTTTGATTTCCAGAGAGGACCTCAAAAAATGAAGTGAGAGCAACTGAACTTCTAGATATAAAAGCAATCTTATCGCCTTTGTTCACAGTAAAGGAAATATTCTTGAATAGGAATTCACCATCTATAGACTTGCTTAAACCTTCTACATTCAACACTTGATTTCCAGCTTCACGCTCTTGATGAAATGTAATTCCTGGGTATTTTCTGCTCGAAGGTTGAATCTCTGAGATATCAAGATTAGCCATCATTTTTCGACGACTAGTTGCCTGTTTCGATTTTGCCGCATTTGCCGAGAAACGTTGGATAAAATCTTGCAATTCTTTCTTCTTCTCTTCTGCTTTTTTATTCTTATCAGCACGTTGACGAGCTGCAAGTTGTGAAGACTGGTACCAGAATGAATAGTTACCCGTATAGAGGTTCACCTTACTAAAATCAATGTCGCAAATGTGTGTACAAACAGTATCAAGGAAGTGACGGTCATGCGAAACAACGATCACGGTATTTTTAAAATCGAAGAGGAAATCTTCCAACCAGCTAATGGTTATTAAATCCAAATCATTGGTCGGCTCATCGAGGATCAAGACATCTGGGTTGCCAAATAAGGCTTGTGCCAGAAGAATACGAACTTTCAAGTCGTTTGAAATTTCACTCATCTTCATAGTGTGCTTTGCCTCGTCTATGCCCAAGTTAGAGAGCATTGCTGCTGCATCTGTTTCTGCATTCCAGCCTTCCAAATCGGCAAATTCACCTTCTAGTTCTGCCGTTCGCATTCCATCTTCATCAGAGAAATCAGGCTTTGCATAAAGTGCATCCTTTTCTGTCATGATTTCATAGATGCGTTTATGCCCCATGATCACTGTATTCAACACTTCGTATTCGTCGAATTCAAAGTGATCCTGTTTTAGAAATGCGAGACGTTTTCCAGGCTCCAAGTGCACATGACCTGTTGTAGGATCTTGGTCTCCCGTCAATATTTTCAGTAAAGTTGATTTACCTGCACCATTCGCGCCGATCACGCCATAGCAGTTACCGTTTACAAATTTGGCATTTACGTCGTCGAATAAAATACGTTTTCCGAACTGGAGAGAGAGATTGCTAACTGAAATCATGCTAAAAAGAAATTTGGCGCGAAGATAGGGGTTTTATCCCATTTTTACTCAGTTTGAAGCGGATATTAGAGCTTCACGACCTTATAGATATAGAATTTGTCGTTATCCAGCATAATTTTCGCGAGATATGTTC
This sequence comes from Crocinitomicaceae bacterium, assembly GCA_047621865.1. Taxonomy (GTDB): domain Bacteria; phylum Bacteroidota; class Bacteroidia; order Flavobacteriales_D; family Crocinitomicaceae; genus UBA4466. Next base: position 5,643 of record JBLHON010000043.1, read on the forward strand.
CCGAAGCTACATTGTCTAGAGTGAGCATTGTTTGTCCAATCTCGATTTGCTGTACGCAATTTCTTTTCCTTGGATATCTAGGAGGTGTAATGTTCCAGCAGAAACTGATTCAACCATTAGAATGTTCGCTGCAGGATTTGGGTAAAGAATAGGTTCACTATTTTGATCACAGAAGCAGTTGACGCTCTCAGTCTTAAGTAGAGTCGTTTTACCGTCTAAATCTTCTTGCATCAATCGATAATAGACATTTCCATTCGTTTCGAAAGCATTATCCCGCCAGATATAATCCAGGGGAGTTGAAGAATTCCCAGCGCCGTTTACCTTGGCTATCTGAGTCCAATGAGTAGTATTGTAAGATCTCTCTAGCATAAAGAAAGCCGAATTTAATTCTGCATTTGTATTCCAAGTAATCAGATTTGAGCAGTCCTGATTCTCCACATCAAAATCAGTGAGGAGCACAGGTAATGGTGTTGTTGTAATATCTGTTGTTCCAAGTGTGAAGAAAAACCCTCTTAGTGGGGTCATTTGACTTGCTAAAAATGGCTGGAAGTCATGTTGGAAATATGCGATCCCAGTGATATTGTTGTAGGATATTGGCGCGATTGAAGTTGCTCCAATGGAAAAGTCACCATCTTCATCAACGAACAATCTCAAATTTGCGAGATCATTTCCGCCAGGCACTCCTCCTACTCCAATTACTGTAGATAGATCAAATTCGAGAATCAATGAACCTACAGATCCAGTTTCTTCCGATTTCCAAACCCGTTGAAAGATCGCCTCTATTGTTTCAGCATTATCTGTTGGATAGTTGACAACTACCCCCGTATTTAGGGTTGGTGCACCATTATGGCCCCAGATAAAAAACGAACTATTCGTGGTCATTGCAGCGGGAGTAGCAAAATTTCCGTTCGCAATTGTTACGATATCAGCAAAATTTCCGTTACCAGGACCATTCGTTGAATGTGACTTAAGTTGAGAAAGTGCAGAAGCATCATCTCTTCCTATGCCACCAATATCATAGGTATATCCCGCGTGACTACTGGCGTCATAGACAACAGCTCCAGTAGAATTGAAGTAATCATCTACAGCTGTTCCATTCAAACCTAAGGTTACGCCATACTTAATTGCCAAATATGATTCTACGCGATCGAATTGTGCGGGAGTTAAGTTAAAATTAAACGTTATCACTTCCTGCATTGCTATATTCGAACGCTCTGCTCCTCCTCCGGCACTTCCAAAGGCCAAGTCTCTATTCACGATTGCTCCAAATGCTGTTGAGGTCGTTGGCGCTTGAATATTTCCATTTCTTCTGAGGTAAGTTGAAGCAACTGATCCGCCGAGCATCATATTTATCCTAGTCTTGCTTGCATGTGTTGGAAGTACTGCGGGAACGGTAGCATTCTGAGCCCTTTGCCATCTGATAGCTCTACCAGAACTAGAGTAACCAATGTTGTATTGTTTCATTTGATAATGCAATCCATCTGCATTTGAGGCAAAGGCAGTTGCTACATTTAAATGTCGAAATACTGCAATAGCCGTTCCTGTTGCCCCAAAATACCTGATGCACTAACTTGAGAGAGCTCATCAGTTGTTCCATCAAAAAGAACTGATCCGTTAAAATTTACTGAAGCGTCTACTGAACTGAAAAGAGGTTGTGCTGTTCCTCTAGCCTGATTTACATTTACTCCACCTACAGTAGAATTCCACTGTGAAACGTTCGATCCACCAAGCGTCATATATCCCGCCTCTGGAACAAACCATGTTGTCGAGCCTACAACTCCTCCGGGGTCAGGATTGCAGGCACCAATGATTCGATTTCCTGCTGGACTATTAATAAGCGGCGCATACCCAGTTCCATCCACAATGATATTCGTACATGTTCCATCGAGTGCATTGGCAATCGTGGTTGGGGTTATCAAATTATGAACGACCCAAAAGTAATTTGTGCCAGCCAGTAAAGTTTGTGAACCATTCATTACAACTGTTCCTCCAGGAGCTACAGTTGCAAAAAGATTGATAGGACTGTATGTTGAAGTTGTGCCCGTATAATAAATACTAGTACCTGAGAGCTCTCCAATATTCGTAGTTCCAGCTATACCAATAGTGAATTGCGTTATATTCAGAGGACTTAATCCACCATTCATTGTGACCTCAACGCCTAATATCTCAGCTGAAGTTTGGCAATTCGGAACAGTAGATATTGATGCCTGAGTGGTTGTTGACGAAGTATACATCATAGGACCTGGAATCGTGTAATGAACAGTGATTATCCAAGACGAATTATTCACAATCTGATATGAATTCTCGCAGCCTGCACCTCCCCAAGTTCTCCAAGCCCGCAATTCGAAAGTTAAAACACCTGTTGGTGAAACACCATTCGCAATACCTACACCAAGTCTCGTATAATTCTCAGTTCCCGCCACATTACCTTCAAGGACAGAGAAAACACCTTCTGTGTTTGCCGTTTCTTAGCAATGAATTTGAGAGCTTTGTTCAGATTTCCAAGCACCATTTGCAGCCGTGATTGCATATGCTATATCAATACTGATTACTGATGCTCCAGCAGGAATAGTAACTACAAGAGGAAAAGTAGGACCATTACAACCAGCAGAGTACGCGGTAAAATTCAATGGAATATTTCCAGTCGTGAAGGTTGATGTTGAAGATTGCCCAAAGACAGATGATGCAATAATGAGAGTTAAAAAGGCAGTAAGTATAGTGCGCATATGTAAGTTTATTAACTTCCCTAGAAAATTACGCCAAGCTGAAGACATAGAAACGTTAACAAAGCGTGTACATGTCGTATACTCTCTATTTGCTTAATCAGTTTAGTTCGTTAATAAAAGTGTACAAATCAACGTCGACTGTTAAATTTAGTTTGGTTTTTAATCGATGCTTGAAAATGCGAATAGATGCTGGCTCCACATTTTTCAATTGAGCAATCTCCTTAGTCGAAAGTCCTAATTTCATCAGCACCATCAGCTGAAGATCATTTTTAGACAATTTCGGAAACTGTCTTTCCACTCTTTCCTTGAATTTGCCGTCAATGATATCCGAGTTTTGCTCAATGAGTGTATTCAGTTCGTCCGTTTTGCTCATTGCACGCATAAATTGCAAGAGTTGTGTGATATCCTCCTTAACATCCCCATCTTGTTCCCGCAAATTAATCAGGCGCGCATTTACCTCTTCAAATAAAGAAGAATTGCGATCTGCAGTTTGCAACATACCACTCAACTCAAGCTTTCTATTTTCCAAATCTTTTTGTGATACCTCGATTTGCAAAATTGAAGTTCGTTCTTTCTCTTGGAGCAAATCATTCTGAAGAGTTAGTAGAGCTTCTTTGCGCTACTGCTGTCTTCGTCTCTGTCTTTACCAGCCAATCACGATTGCAATTACGACAATCAAAAGAATCGTAGAAATCCACACCAAACGTTTCAAGCGGGTATTCGAGAGCTCCAAGGTAGCCTCGGATTCTTTTCTCAGAGATAGGTTTGAGGATACGAGAACCAGCTGATCTGTATATACTGAATGCTGCAATTTTTCAACTACCATAGATTGCTCATGAAAATGATCTTCATAGTCGAGTTCTTGTGATTCCAAAACCTCACGAGCCTTTGCTATGGAAGTCTTTGTTCCACAATTCAACTCTTGATCCAAGCTGTATCTCAGGTAGGTTGTTCGACGTCTACTAAATGGATCATCTGGTAATGATAATGCCAACAATTGAAGGTATTTTTGGGCTACCGAACAATTTTTATCCTCTAGATAAACCTGTGCTAGCTTTGTGTACACTTCTACCTTAAACCAATCACCATTTTTACCGAACACATTTCCAGCTTCAATCCAATGCAATCGATCAATGCCCGCCTGTCGCTCACCCATTGCCAAATTCAAGGAAGCCAGATTACTCTAAATAATGTAGTATTGGATGGAATCTTTAACTGCATTTTTATCAAAAATCTCCAATGCTCTCCTGTACTCCAATCCGGATCGTAAGCAATCCTCTTTCAAAAAGTAGACATAGCCTAAAGAGTTCAAATGAGGTGCCTCATCCTTGGTACCAATGGCAATCTCAACAGCAAACCTATACCTTTCAATGGCAGAGTCGAGCATCCCAAATTGAATGAAGCAGCTGCCTATTCTTGCTTCAATATAAGCATGCAATTCCTCATTCTCCTATTCCAAGCTTCTTGTAAGGAACTCTCGTGCCAACTCAAAATTCCCCAAAAAGAAGTAGTCTTCTCCAATTTTCCGATAAAGTGACTCGAGCTCGCTGTTTGTTAGATGTGCCGAATAGAATGCAACCAACTTCAGCTGAGAATACATGAGATTAACGACGTTCTGAGTATTCAAGTAATACGTCCTTTTAATGCTCAGAAATGCAATTGAATCACGGGTACTATTTTCTCCTAATAGAATGTTCTTTCGGATATAAGTATCCAATTTACGCTCATCAATTTCTGTTTTCCCAGACAAATCGAAGACCTTTCCAAGCTTACGGAAATCATCGCCAAGCTGCTTATTATCGTAGATACTTTCGCTCACTTGTGCATCCGCAGAAATAGTGCAGAGACAAACAGTGAATAAAAGAATCCAGCTTCGAATCATAAGATCTGATTATGCCTTCATCCAGTGCAGATTCCTTGAATAAAGTAAAATAAATAGACCTGAAAACACTGCCGAAAGTATTGTGAGGATGCTTGGAATGTTTGCTGGTGAAATATATAGATACATCCCTCCCATGGCAATCAAGCTGTAGATAATGTAGATATGAAATCCAATTTTCCTCCCTTTAAACATCATCAGAACTCCTGCCAATCCAATAAATGAAGTTAAAAACCCAATAAGAGAAGCAAAGTAAAAATTGTCATTTGTTTGCAATTCCATGGCTTCAAATTGATCGTAGATTCCAGTAAAGCTGCCACTACCCGATTGTTTCAAGACTCTCTTCGCCTCGGCATACGCCACTTTCTTTTCAAAGAGCTCGTCATCATTCGCCTTGCCATGAATTATATTAAACACACTTAGAACCAAGGCCAAACCAATGCTGACAAAACTCAAAATACAGAGTGTCGTTAAAAAGCCTGGTCGAGACTTTTGCTCATTATCATCTTCAAAATTCAATGTATCTGTCATTACTATCTCTTTTTAGTTCTTATTCAAGTCCATTTTATACTTCACAAAATCAATGCTGTTTGCGATCAATGGATGTAAATAGATGTCTTCTTTAACAAAAGGAACTTCTTTCCTATATTCTTTTCTCAGAGCCTCCAATTTCTTCGAGGATTTCTCTTTACGAAAATCCATTGCTTGTGCAGCGTTCAATAGTTCAATTCCTTGCACGGAAAAACAATTTTGGACTACTCGATACAGTTTTGTTGCAGCATTCGCTCCCATGCTCACATGATCTTCTTGCCCATTGCTTGAATCAATTGTATCAACTGAAGCCGGCATACAAAGTTGTTTGCTCTGACTTACGATTGACGCTGCAGTGTACTGAGGAATCATAAATCCAGAGTTTAACCCAGGCTCGGCGACAAGAAATGCAGGAAGGTCGCGTGTACCAGAAATCAATTTATAGACACGTCTTTCCGAAATACTCGCCATCTCAGCAAGCGCGATCGCCATAAAATCCAGCACTAATGCCAATGGCTGCCCATGAAAATTTCCAGCAGACACAACATCATCCTCATCGGGAAAAACAGTTGGATTATCTGTCACGGCATTTATCTCACGATCGATAATTCCAGCTGCATACCTTAAGGCGTCATAGGATGCTCCATGTACTTGTGGAATACATCGAAATGAATAAGGATCTTGAACCTGCTTATTTTCTCGCTGAATCATCTCACTTCCATCCAACAATTCACGCATTATTTCAGCTACATGAATTTGTCCATGCTGATTTCGAATTTCGTTGACATTGCTTTGAAATGGATTCAATCGTCCATCATATGCCTCCAAAGAAAGTGCAGCAATCTGATTCGATTGTTCCCAAATTTTCATCCCATTTGCAAGACAATAAGTTGCGTATGCGCTCATGAACTGAGTACCATTCAACAAGGCTAATCCTTCCTTTGAACGCAAGCGAATTGGTTTCAAATTGAAGCGTTCAAGCATTTCTTTTCCTGAAATTCGTTCGCCATTAATATCAACTTCTCCCTCCCCTAATAATGGCAATGACATGTGTGCCAATGGGGCCAAATCCCCAGATGCCCCAAGACTTCCCTGCTGATAGACAACAGGAAGAATGCTCTCATTGTAGAAGAAAATTAATCGCTCAATTGTTTCTAACTGAACCCCTGAATTACCATGTGCTAGACCGAGAACCTTCAGAAGTAACATACGATGCACAATCTCTTTAGGCACTTCCTCTCCCGCCCCACAAGCATGAGAGATTACTAGATTTCGTTGAAGTTTCTCAAGGTCATCAGGTGAAATCGCTGTATCACAAAGAGATCCAAATCCAGTATTCACGCCATAAATAAGGGTAGAGGATTTTTCAACTTTCCCATCGAGGTATTCGCGGCATTTAAGAACAGCCTCTCGCGTATTCTCACTGAGTTCGAGCTTAGTTCCATTGGACAGAATTTCCTCCAGAAAACTTGGGTAAATCCATTCGTTATCAATAACGTACATATACTAAGCGTGTTTTAATGCTTCTATAATTTCATTCACAGAGAGCGATTGTTGATCTCCTGAATCCATGTTTTTCAATTGTATCAGTCCCGATTCGATCTCGTCAGTACCCAACATTGCTACATACTTTACACCACGAGCGTTCGCGTACTTCATTTGCTTATTCATTTTCGCAGCTGTCGGATACACTTCAGAAGAAATGCCTGCTGCTCTTAATGATTTTACATTCTGGACACATAATCGCTGCTCTGCTTCGCCAAAATTAACGAACAAAACATCCAATCGATTGTCAACTGTTTTTGGGAATAAATCCAACTCTTCAAGGACGTCGTAAATTCGATCGGCACCAAATGATATCCCAACTCCAGAAACACCCTTCATACCAAAGATGCCTGTCAAATCATCGTAGCGTCCTCCTCCACAAATACTTCCAATATTCACATCATTTGCTGTGACTTCAAAAATTGCTCCTGTATAGTAGTTCAAACCACGTGCAAGGGTTACATCAAATTCGATTTTGGCTTTGCGCACCCCAAGTACATCTACCTGATCCAAGATATACTCCATTTCTGTGAGTCCATTCAAGCCAATTTCACTTCCAGCGAGATACTTCCGCATCTGCGTTAATCGACTTCTAGTATCCCCGCTGACATCAAATAAGGGAGCAATTAGCTTTAATGCTTCTTCCGAAACTCCTTTCTCAGTGAGTTCTTTCACGACTCCATCCATCCCAATCTTGTCCAACTTATCAATTGCTACAGTAATGGGAATCAATTTATCTTCTTCTCCACAAACTTCAGCAATCCCTGAAAGGATTTTTCTGTTATTTATCTTGATTGTAAAATCCTGAATATTAAGATTGTCAAGCACCTCATCAAAAAGCAGTACAAAATCCACTTCATAAAGAAGCGAGTCACTTCCAACGACGTCTGCGTCACATTGATAAAACTCTTGGTATCGTCCTTTTTGTGGTCGATCAGCTCTCCATACAGGCTGTATTTGAAAACGCTTGAATGGGAAGGCTAGTTCATTCTGATGCTGTACGACAAAACGCGCGAATGGCACTGTAAGATCATAACGCAAGGCTTTTTCTGCCAATGAATTTGAAAAGCGCGCAAGATTACCCGTTTCCAGGGCATTCAAATCAGCTTTATTCATCTTATCCCCAGAATTAAGGATCTTAAAAATCAATCGATCTCCCTCTTCTCCATATTTACCCAACAATGTGCTAGACAGCTCAAATGAAGGCGTTTCAATAGGTGAAAATCCGTAGATTTCAAATGACTTTCGAATGGTATCGAAAATATAATTTCGCTTCGCTACTTCAGCCGGCAGGAAATCTCTCGTTCCTTTTGGTGTAGACGGTTTTTGCGCCATGGACTTAATGTTTGCGACAAAGTTAATAAATGACGTGAATTTTCGGTACTAGATTGATTCTCGACCTAACCAACGAAGAACATTTGCAAACCAGATATCGTCTGCTTCTTTCTGGCTTAGGATATCGACCTCTACGGCAAATTCAATCACCCTACCTGGGTATGAATTAGCGACGCCTTCCATTTCTCCAAGTGGATATGGATCATCAAGGCCAGCAACTATCTGAGAGGAACCAACGCGCGTCTTCAATAACTGCAGTGTATACGAATCGTGCACGAGTGTATCAAAAAACAAGTTTGGATGTCCGAGTGCTTCTCTTGGGTTTGTAGCTTCCGGAAATAAATCTGGTCGCCCGTCGAATCCTTGCAATCGTCGACCATAATTAGCCTGTCCTAGCATACAGCCATGTGCAAAGCAGGTTCGAATATTTGGAAATCGGTGTAAAAAACCGCGCAGTGCAAACATGTGCAGTGTATCCGCCGTTTGCGCCATCATCCAAACGAGATGAAAACGCCAAAACTCATCTTTTAGTTTGACCATCTTCTGTCCATCATAAGGATGAATTTCAATTGCCAGTCCATATTTATTGGCCAATTCAAAAATAGGTACAGTACTTTCATCTGCCACTGACACCCATTCTTCATCCGCATTCAAAAAATGCGTTGGGAGACAAAGTAGATTCATTTTCAAAGTCTCAACACACCGTTCAATCTCCTTCAAGGCATCATCAAGATAAAGTGGCTGAACCACAAAACCACATGTAAATTTGTCAGGTCTTCGTTGTTGTACGCTTGCGTTGAAATCATTTTGCCAGCGAATTGCATCATTTGCATCTTGTCGATCCCAGCCATTGCAATAAACCTGAGATAAATTCAACATGACAGCATGATCAATCTTGTACTTATCCATCCAAACTAATTTCTCATCAAAGAAAAAACTTGAATCTGTAATTGGTCGAGACCAATCCCCTTGCCGCATGAACGAGCGATCATCATCTATCGAGAACAACTTTTTCTCTCTCATAAAACGAGGGATCTCGCTTGGTTCTGGAAGAATGTGTCCGTGTCCGTTGATCTTTCGTTTATTCATGGTTGAACTTTGTATGATTTCTGCAAATGCTATTCATTCAAAAATAGCTAAAACCTGAGTTCGATTCTAATTTTAAGTTCAGAATTCAATGAAACATTTATATGTAACGTGGGTTCATGAAGTATTAGCGGGCTAAAACAACTGAAGCCGACACCTTAGAGTGGTGTTTATTGGACAACTCTGGCAAAAGTCGACTTTTAAATAGCAATCTTCTTCACGAATCCAATTTGAAGTAACCCGTTATTCCTGCATTCTCTCCAATCGAACCTTACTACTTAAAAGCGTTCTGAATCAAAATTAGAATCGAACTCAGGTTAAAAACACTCATAAAGGAATCTTTGGAGGTGAGGTTTGGGCATAAAAAAATCCCTCGCTTTCCAGATTTCTAGAAACACGAGGGATTTTAACTCTCGTTAATCTTTTTAATGTTTTAAAATACGAACAGTTCGCGTTCCAGATTCAGCCGTCACATTTAAGAGATAGACGCCTGCTTCATAATAAGAGAGATCGACAATCACTTCATCCATTGCGCTTCCTAAACGAACGATTCTTCCTCGTGCATCATGGATCGTAAATTCGAACGAGCCAACTAATTGGACTACAAATGTACCAGTCGTTGGATTCGGGAATACTTGCATTGACACCAATTGATCTTCATCAATTGATGAACAATCTTGAACAAATATTGTTGAAGTCTCGGAACCAGAACAACCGTTTCCATCTGTAAAGTCATAAGTCACGACATGTGAACCAAGACCAGCAGCTGCAGGATCAAATAAGTTTCCAGTTACTCCTGTTCCAGAATAAGTTCCTCCTGATGGAGTTCCTGCAAGGGTAACATTACCAGCCTCGGGACACAAGGTATCCATTGATGACGTCAAATCAACTGTGGGAGGTGTAAACGCTGAGAGAACCATAGAATCTGTATTCTCACAACCATTGACATCAATTCCAGTAACTGTGTAAGTAACAATTCCAACCAATGGATTAAATCCTACACCATCGATTGCTCCATTATCCCATGTATAAGAAACGGCACCAGCACCTGAAAGTGTCACGACGGCTCCAGCACAAACATCCTGATCTGGTCCAGCATCTACTGTAGGCAATGCATTAATTGTAATGTTAATAGGCGAAGAAATTGCGAAACATCCATTTCCATCTGTATACGTAACTGTATACGTTCCAGCTGTAGTTACATCAATAAATGCTGTTGATTCTGAAGTTGACCAAACATTTCCAGTACTTTCAGAAGAAGTCAGAGTTACCATGCCTCCTTCACAGAATACCAATGGACCACTTGGTGTTATCACAGGACTCACTGGATTGGCATTTACCGTAACAGCAATTGGAGCTGAAATTGCAGAACATCCATTTCCGTCAACATAAGTAACAGTATACGAACCAGATGTTGCTGTACTGATCGAAGCTGTAGATTCACTTGTTGACCACGTATTTCCAGATCCTTGAGAAGATGTTAAGATCACATTTCCTCCATCACAGAAGGTAGTTGGTCCTCCAGCAGTGATTGTTGGTGCTACAGGATTTGCATTCACGGTAATCGCGATTGGCGCAGAGACTGCAAAACATCCATTACCATCTGTGTAGGTCACATTGTATGAACCAGATGTACTCACATTAATAACTTGTGTGCTTTCCGTTGTAGACCAAACATTGCCAGTAACCTCAGAAGAAGTAAGTGTTACACTTCCTCCAGCACAGAATGTTGTTGGTCCACCTGCTGTTATCATAGGAGCTGAAGGTGTTGCATTTACAGTAACTGCAATTGGAGCAGAGACTGCAGAACATCCATTACCGTCCGTATAAGTAACAGTATAAGAACCCGTGCTCGTAATACTAATTGACGATGTAGATTCTGTCGTAGACCATACATTACCAGAGCCTTGAGAAGAAGTTAAGATTACGCTTCCCCCAGAGCAGAAAGTCGTTGGACCACCTGCAGTAATTGTAGGTGCTGCTGGGTTGGCATTCACATTGATTGCAATTGGCGCAGACACAGCAGAACAACCATTTCCATCTGTATAAGTTACAGAATATGATCCTGTTGATGACACATTAATTGAAGGAGTTACTTCAGTAGTTGACCACAGATTCCCAGTTCCTTGAGAAGAAGTTAAGGATACACTTCCACCAGCACAGAACGTGGTCGGTCCTCCAGCCGTAATTATTGGTGCAGCAGGATTCGCGTTCACTGTGACAACCATTGGTGTAGAAATTGCTGAACAACCATTTCCATCTGTATAACTCACCGTATAAGAACCAGAAGCACTTACATTAATAAATGATGTAGTCTCTGTTGTTGACCATGTATTCCCAGAACCTTGTGAAGATGTCAGTGTTACATTTCCACCAGCACAGAATGTTGTTGGTCCTCCTGCGGTAATTATTGGAGCAGCAGGGTTGGCATTTACATTAACAGCAATTAATGCAGAAACTGCAGAACAGCCATTTCCATCTGTATAAGTCACAGAATAAGATCCTGAGTTCGTAGCACTAATCGTTTGAGTTATTTCTGTAGTTGACCAGAGATTTCCAGAGCTTTGTGAAGAAGTTAAATTCACACTTCCACCAGCACAGAATGTTGTTGGTCCACCAGCACTAATTGTTGGTGCAGCAGGCAATGCATTTACGGTTACAACAGTTGGCAACGAGACAGAAGAACAACCAGCGCCATCTGTATAGGTTACTGTATAAGAACCAGAAGTCGTGCTATTAATTGATGTTGTTGTTTCT
>JBLHON010000044.1:0-17325 GCA_047621865.1 Crocinitomicaceae bacterium
TTTAGTAGCTGCATGATCCGAAACAAATTTAAATGTCATTTGGGATCCGCTCGAAAGTATGGAGCTTGGAATAATCACCCCACTGAATGGACTTCCATCAATTTGCTTTGCGGTAGTGTCAGCTCCGTCATAGACATACAACCAATCGAACTTAAACTGAACGGAGCTGCCATTTTCAATATTCAGGTAGTTAAAATCAAACCTCAAGACGCTGTTAGGAACTCCCGCAGTAAAGGTTTTAACCAATTGTTCGTTGTCTGAATACGCTTGCGTCATTCCGCCAGAATCGAAAAAAGAACCTCCCGTGGTTGTGACGGGAGTATTGTCCATCAAATAATCACCTTGCGTATTATGTAGAAGCACTTGAAGTGTATCATTCAATCGATTAGAATCGTTTTTGAGACTTGTCCAAACTCGAATATCATAGTTTTCTCCTGGGACGGATAAGTTTAGGTGTTCCGAAAACGTGAAGGTCTTTTCAGTTTCTCTACTTAATCCCCAATTGAACTCTTCGCTGACCACCTCTCCTTTATTTATCGAATAGTTGAGCACGATTTTTTGAACTGAATTGGCTCCATAATTGATACATTTGACTGAAACACTTTCATTGGCAGTCAAATCAGGCGAGCTATCAAGATGAAAAATATGTGCTACACTTAGATCATTTTCCACTTTAGCTTGATACAAAGGTGACTCCCAAAGCCCCCTACCATAGGTTCCTGCGATAAGCTTACAAGCCGTCGGGTCTTCTGCATAGTAAATTTCCAGATCGGTTACTTTAATTGTCGGCAAGTCATTTTCATACGGCATCCATTGGGAGTCGTTATGCTTAATATAGACGCCAAATTCCGTTCCTACATACAGGTCTACTCCACTGGCGATGGTGTTCTGTCTAATGCAGTTAATTGGAATCTTTGGTAACCCTAAGGAAACATCATTCCACGTCTTGCCGCCATCTATGGTTTTCCATACACCAGGATTCCAATAATCCTCTAGGGTAACCCAGATCGTTTTGGAGTCATCTGCTTTGATTAGGACGCTACTCAGATAAGCTGTACTCACAGGCAAATCTGCGGTGATATCTTCCCAGATTGCCCCTCCATCAGTTGTAGCCCAAATTTGTCGATTTTCCATTGCCAAAAGTACATTCGAGTTGGAAGGTGCAACGGCGACATCATTTAGTTTTAACCGAGCATTTATCTCAGATATTTTTTCCCAACTTTCACCTTGATCGATAGATTTCCAGACATCCTTGTAACCTGCATATAGTGTGTGGGTATTAGATGGATCAGCTACAAAGGGTGTATCAAAAGCACCTTCTTGATCTTTCGGAAATGCGTAATTATCTGTATTCCAATGATCATCTGTTCTGAAAATCCTTCCATATTGAGAGCTGGCGTAACTCGTGAGATGATCTTCGGGATCGATATAACATCCTAAACCATCTCCAGACAATATGAAATGCCAAATATTTCCAGAAAACATATAGGTTCCTTCATCTTGAAAACCGGCTAGTATTTCATACACCTTGGGCCCAGATACCGCTAATCGGTAAGTTTGATTGATCCCCATACCATCGGTTTTATTCGTCCAAGTCACTCCTAGATCTGTAGATACATAGATACCGCCATCATTGCCCTCAAAAAGATCCCCATTTTCCCTAAAAACATGGCAAAGTTTATCGGCGTGGACCACTTGAGCAAATTCGCCTCTTTGTTCATTCGAAATCCGCCAGGAGTATCCACCATCTAGAGAACGCCACGTATTTATGCCTCCAATAACAAGTACATTCTCGTCGGCAGGAGAAACTGCAATAGTTAAATTATCTTGTCCTGATAATTTACATCCTGTTGCCGAGGCTCCAGTTAAATTTTGACATGGTTCACGTCCATCAAAGATCATCTTAAATGAGCGACCACTATCCTCGGATTTATAGACACCAATGAGAAGGTCATCGTGATCTTCTACACTAGCAAATACAAGATTTGGATTTGCAGGGGTGACAGCCAAACGGACATAACCAGCGACAGGTAAATGCATTGATTTTGTCCAGTTTTGTCCTCCGTCGGCAGAAACAAATATTCTTCCGTCAGAGGTTGAGGTGTAGAGCATTTCGTATGCCCCTGGTTTATGTTTTAAATCGTGCGTAAAGCGTTCATATACTCTGTCCCATGTCTTGGCACCATCGGCAGATTTATAAATTCCATTGGAAGTAGAAGCATAGAGATTGTTGTTGTTTTCAGGATCAATAGTCAAGGAGTAGATGATACTCCGATCTGCTGGATACCAGTGAAGACCAGTAGCGTTCCACGTTTTTCCTTCATCGGTTGATTTATAGACTCCCGAGCTCCAGTAAGTAAAGGCTCTTTTATCCCCTGTTGCGATATAGATCGTTTTAGACGTTTCATAATCAGATGGAATGACAACTTCGCTAACCCCCGCCACAGTTTCGTTATCTGATAAAAAGCTGTTATCCGTTAAGCACTTCCAAGACTTGCCATTGTCCATCGTGTTCCAAAGGCCACCCGTTGGTGATCCAGCCCACCACGTGTTAGTATCAGAAGGATGAAACCCGACGCAAATAACTCTCCCAGAACCAAAATACCCACCGCGTGAGTAGTTTGGTCCTAATTCAGTCCAGTTTGAAGTAGTTAAGTCTTCATTTACTTCTTGAGCTAAGCCCGAAGTAGTTATGACAGTTAGATAACAAATTATTATCGATTTTAAGGTGTTTAGCATGAAATCATGTTTTGTACTGCATTGATTAAAATGGTCAATAAGCTACCATCTACAAGTAATCTCCTAGTTCTTCTTTCGGTTCCCATGTTAAAAACTGCTTCGCCTCCTGTCATGTCGATGTTTGCAGTTCGATTGAAGTGTGAATCTCCATGGATGGAGAAGACTCCCTGAGTTGAAATCGACAATGTGGCAAGTAGCGGAAATTATACAACGTGTTTTTCTCCATAAAGTTGATCTTTTATAGATTCGTCTATAGTCGACTCAAATTAAAAGAGGGGAAGTAGAACTAGCCTTGATTAGTTGGTGGTGAATGTAAGACTTATTTAATCATTATGAATTTACTATAAGAAACAGATCTATTTAAAAGAATGGATTGGTTATCACATTGGCTAAAAAACCATACGGATTCTCGGCTTGGATTGATAATTTAAAAGTGAAAAAAAAATACTTCGAGCAACTAATTTGGGTAAATGAGCTGTATGGCTTCTAGTCTGATCGTTATGCACAATGAAGTTTTAGATACACCATGCTCAGGAAGTTTTCACCCAAGATTCCCAATATTAAAATGCCCCCTTTGTAATTTCACCTTATTCACTTTTAAAAACCTCCTATCATTTCTTGTCTCAATAAATTCATGCAATTTACATTATGTTTAGCTTTTTGTAAATAGGATTAAACATTAATGCTTATATTTGTTTAACATTTTAAAATAATTGTTAAACAAAATGTGATTATGAAGTATATTTTATTTTCATCGTTTATCCTATTAGTAACAATAGTGATTTCACAAAGGAATTCATCAAATGCAAATGATGAAACCCTGGAATTGAATGAACCTTCTGTAGGCAATGAAACCAATACGATAGAATATCAAACATTAGCAACTAAAGATGGGTTTGAGATTAGAGAATACCCAGAGTTAACTGTAGCAACGACCGTGTTGAACAGTAATTCCTATTCGGGTAACTCGGGTATAGGTTTTCGCAAAATCGCATCTTACATATTTGGAGGGAACAGTTCAAACGAACAAATTGCGATGACTTCGCCTGTTCAAATGGACATGGGATCTGAACCCACTATGAGCTTCTTTATGCCTGGAAATTTAGCCCCTACAGAATTACCAACGCCTAACAGAAAGGATGTGGTTGTAACAGTTCAATCTTCAAAAATAGTAGCGGTTATAGCGTTTTCTGGTTGGGCATCAGACAAGGTACTCATTAAACAGTTTAATCTGCTGAAATCTAAATTAAAGAAAGAATCAATAGAATTTGATGACAGCTATAGCTTTTTAGGTTACAACCCTCCTTACAAATTAATTAATCGTAAAAATGAAGTTATTATTCCACTTAGAAATTACAAGAAATAAAAACCAAACAATAGAAAAGTTATGTCAATAAAACTCAAATTTAATATTCTAATTATGTCAATATTCGGACTTTTGACAATGTCTTTCACTAGCTCTGTTAAAGTGATCAAACCACCTGCGAAATCCATTTACAGTATAAAAATCAATTCAATAGATAATGAAAGCATCGATTTAGCACAGTTCAAGGGCAAAAAAATACTCTTTGTCAATGTTGCCTCTAAATGTGGGTTTACTCCTCAATATGATGGGCTACAGCAACTCCATGAAACGTATAAAGATCAACTTGTAATTATTGGGGTTCCGTGTAATCAATTCATGAATCAAGAACCAGGGTCGAATGAAGAAATTGTTGAATTCTGCCAGAAAAATTATGGCGTTTCCTTTTTGATGACTGAAAAAATAGATGTCAAAGGTTCAAATCAGCATGAATTGTACAAATGGCTCACCTCAAAAGAAATGAACGGAAGCACAGATTCAAAAGTTAAGTGGAATTTTCAAAAATATTTAGTGAATGAATCGGGTGAGCTCGTTGAGGTCTTTTCATCCAATGTAAAACCAATGGACGCACAAATAACAACTCTTCTAAACTAAATTGTGAATCATTAATCGTCTTGATGACTATTTGAAAAAAACATAGAATGAAAATACTTTTAACAGGAGCAACAGGTTATATCGGTAAACGCATCCTCCCTATTTTGATTCAAAATGGTCATCATGTAATATGTTGTGTTAGAGATAAGTCTAGGTTTAACCCTCCAAGTTCTCTAAAGGCAAACATTTCGGTTATTGAAGTTGATTTATTAGATAATTCTTCATTAGCTAAAATCCCAAGTGATATTGAAGTGGCATATTACCTAGTTCACTCGATGTCAGTATCTGATAATTACAAAAAATTAGAGGAAACATCTGCCATTAATTTCCGTGAGGCCCTCTCCGATAAAAACGTATCTCAAGTAATATACCTAAGCGGAATTATTAATGAGTCTAATTTATCAAAGCATCTTCAGTCAAGGAAAGCGGTAGAAGATGAACTTGAAAAAGGCAATTATGCCCTTACTTGCCTCAGAGCAGGGATAATAGTCGGGTCAGGCAGCGCATCTTTTGAAATCATGCGAGATTTAGTTGAAAAATTACCCGTCATGATTACGCCTAAATGGCTTTTAACCAAATGTCAACCAATAGGTATATCTGATGTTCAATCCTTTCTAATTAAATGCATAAAGCATCCAAAAACCTACAATCGGAATTTTGATATTGGCTGCAATGATGTCCTTTCATATAAGGAGATGCTACTGAGCTTTGCCGAAGTGCGGAGATTGAAGCGATATATCTTAACCGTTCCAGTTCTAACTCCAAGACTCTCTTCTTATTGGCTTTATTTTGTTACGTCTACTTCATTTAAGCTTGCAAGGTCTTTAGTAGAAAGCATGAAGGTCGAAGTGGTTTGTAGGAATCATGAAATCAATGAAATATTGGATATTCAACCAATACCCTATAAAGAAGCTCTAAAAAGGGCGTTTGAGAGTATTGAAAACAACGATATTGCCTCAAGTTGGAAAGATTCATATTCAAGTAGCGACAGTGACATAAACATCTCAGAATTTATTTCCGTTCCAAAATTTGGTTGTTTCAAGGATTCGCGCACAAAACGAATGGAAAGCTATAGTTCATCATTGGAGAAAATATGGAGTATTGGTGGAGAAACGGGGTGGTATTATGGCAATACGCTCTGGAGAATCCGTGGATTTATGGATAAAGTTGTTGGTGGCGTAGGACTAAGACGAGGAAGAACAAATCGATCAACAATATCCACTGGAGATTCACTGGATTTCTGGCGGGTGCTTTATGCGGATAAGAATGAAGGCCGACTTTTGCTTTTTGCTGAGATGAAACTTCCAGGAGAAGCTTGGCTAGAATTTAAAATTGTAGATGATAAAATAGAACAAACAGCAACATTTAGACCGTTAGGCTTAGTTGGAAGAATCTATTGGTATTCTGTTTATCCCTTCCATGGATTTATTTTTAAAGGAATGCTCAAGAAGCTTTGTGCTGCATCTGAATAAAAACTAAAAAAATCAATCTAAACTAGAACAAATGAAATTATTTAAGCGCAAATCGAAAAAGGAAAAATTGCAAAAAAAGTATGAACAAAAATTAGCAGAAGCTCATAAAATGGCATCAATAAGCCGTCAAAAATCTGATGAACTTATTTATGAGGCAGAACAGCTAATAAAACAAATCGAAAATGAGAATTAAACACTTTGGAATTATCGCATTAGTATCACTTTCAATCACCTCTTTTATGACTCCAGCAATGGACAATACAACAATATTTGAATTCAACGAAAGTGCAAATGTCGGCAAATGGAAAATTTTGAATGATGGAGTTATGGGAGGGGTATCTAAATCAACCTTTAAAGTCAACAAAGAAGGAAATGGTGTTTTTGAGGGTGATGTTTCTACAGCAAACAACGGAGGATTCGCCTCTGTTCGATATAGCTCTACTTTAGAAGTAGGAAATTCTAAATCGATCAAAATTCGTTTAAAAGGTGATGGTAAGGACTACCAATTTAGAATAAAAAAGAAAACTTCCGATTTTGAATCTTATATCACTTCGTTCTCAACTTCTGGCCAATGGCAGACAATTGAAATTGAATTAAGTGAACTCTATGCCAGTTACCGTGGGAGAAAATTAGACAAGCCAAACTTTAATGAAACTGAATTCGAGGAACTTTCAATTCTTATCGCAAATAAAAAGAATGAATCGTTCAAATTGGTTTTGGCTAAAATTGAATTGGAATAACACCTTATGGAATTATCAAAAAGTTCAGGAACATATCGACTATTCAACGAACAGTTCTTACCCGTTTCGATCTCTACTGCTTGGGATTTTTTTTCGACCCCAAAGAATTTGCAAGCAATCACACCAAAAGAACTCGACTTCAAAATTACGAGTATAGATGGTGAAAATGCATATGCTGGCCAAATTATTACGTATTCAATCAAATTGAATAAAATCATCAGGATGAACTGGGTTACCGAAATCACTCATATTAATGAGGAGGACTATTTTGTTGATGAACAGCGATTTGGACCCTACAAAATGTGGCATCATGTACACCGATTTAAATCTGTAAACGGGGGTGTCCTGATGACTGATATCATTCATTTCAAATTACCAATTCGTTTGTTTTCCACGCTAGGATACAAGCTCTTTGTAAAGAGAAATTTGAATTATATTTTCTCCTATAGAGCAGCGCAATTGGAAACGCTCTTTAATCAATCAAACTCTAATGAAAGTAAATAAATCGATTGCACTTTTTTGGTTTAGGCGAGATCTTCGCTTAATTGATAACAAAGGTCTAAATGCTGCATTAGAAAATCATCACAATGTCCTGCCAATATTCATTTTTGACTCCAATATATTAGATGAGCTAGATGCTTATGATGCAAGAGTTTCGTTTATACACCATTGTTTAGAATCAATAAATGATGACCTCAAAAAGTATGGTTCTTCCATCAAATGTTGCTTCGGAAACCCATATGATGTTTTTAAAGATGTACTCAAGGAATATTCGGTAACAGATGTATACTTGAATAAAGATTACGAACCCTATGCGAGAGCTCGCGATAAGAGCATCTTCGAATTATTGACTTCACATGATATCAAACTTCACGGATTTAAGGACCAAGTGATCTTTGAAAAGTTAGAAGTTACCAAATTCGATGGCACTCCTTATACCGTTTTTACGCACTATAAGAATAAATGGATAGAGCAATTCTCACCAATCGATGCACAGAAATCTCCTCTATTAAATACCAGTAATTTTCTAGCGTGCAGCTATAATTTAATGACGCTAGAAGAAGTGGGATTCAAGAAGTCTTCGATTCAAGTTCCAAAATACAATCTCAACGTGATTGATGAATACGCTGATCTAAGAGACTTTCCCGGGAAGAACGGAACAAGTTATCTTGGAACCCATTTAAGGTTTGGAGCAGTTAGCATTCGTGAAGTCATTTCAAATCTCGATTATGATTCCGCTTTTGTAAGTGAACTTATTTGGCGCGAATTCTTTAAACAAATACTCTATAATTTCCCCAAGGTGGTCAACTCCAATTTTAAATCAAAGTATGACGGAGTTGAATGGAGAAATAACCCTGATGAATTTAAAGCCTGGTGCGAAGGCAAAACAGGATACCCAATTGTTGACGCTGGAATGAAAGAGCTAAACGAAACAGGGCTAATGCACAATAGAGTTAGAATGATCACAGCTGGCTT
Source organism: Crocinitomicaceae bacterium (assembly GCA_047621865.1). Taxonomy (GTDB): domain Bacteria; phylum Bacteroidota; class Bacteroidia; order Flavobacteriales_D; family Crocinitomicaceae; genus UBA4466. The sequence continues at coordinate 8,385 of JBLHON010000044.1, forward strand.
TCTGTGCAAGCATTTACTAATAGATTGGAGGTGGGGCGAAGCGTACTTCGCTTCAAAACTATTGGATTATGACCTTTCAGCGAATAATGGAAACTGGCAATGGGCGGCTGGAACAGGATGTGACGCCGCGCCATATTTCCGAATATTTAATCCATCTGAACAGCAAAAAAAATTTGATAATGACTTTCAATATATTGAAAAGTGGAACCCTTCTTGGAAGGATAATAACACGGAAGTAGTAGAACACAAATTTGCAAGAAAAAGAGCATTAGAAGCATATGCTCAAGGAATATTAGAATAATGAGATGAATAACATTGAATATATTGAAAAGGAGATCTCTGAACTAAGAGAGTAATTGAGGTTTCGCAAATTATATGAGGAATTAAATGATGTTTCGGATATAAAAATATTCATGGAGAACCATGTTTTTGCCGTTTGGGACTTTATTTCATTATTGAAGGCGCTTCAAGTTAAACTAACCAACGTAAACAATCCTTGGACACCAAGAGGGAATTCAGAACTTGCTAGATTTATTAATAAAATAGTTCATGGCGAACAAAGTGATCTCAACGAATATGGAGAAGCAAAAAGTCATTTCGAAATGTACTTAGAAGCAATGTCAGAAGTTAGAGCTAACACATTATATATATCTGCCTTGCCCCCCCTTCAAAGCTTCGTTTTTTTCTTCTATTTTGGTTTCTTGAACGTTATCCTCAATGTGATTTTAATGGAACATACAAGGCCAGATTCACAAAAGGGAATGTCTATTTCAAGTAAACGATTTCCAATCAGAAAGATAGGTTGTTCCCTTTTCTTGATAATTCCATTCTAAACATCTAATTTGGATAAACTCTTTTATCCTTTTTAATTGGCGATATGCGAAAACGAATTTTACTCACATTTTTCTTTTGGATTAACATTTTCTTCATTTTTCCATGTGGGTGGGATTCAGACACCATTGCTATGGAGAAAAGGATGTTTCCTACAGTCCATGAACTAATAACGGGAAAGTTCTTACAGCATTCTCAAGCCTTTTATTATTGGCGTGTAAATGATCGAACAGAAAAAATTCAACGTTACCCAGACAGTTTAAGCTTGTATGATGACCTCGCTTGGGCATTGAACAAAATTGGGGAACCAGATAAAGGAGTTGAGATCATGCTCCAAAAAGAAAAAAAGTCGCCTGGACTCTATAAAACCTATGCGAATTTAGGAACGTGCTACATTCATGCAAATCAGTTTGAAAAGGGATTGAAGTATATTAAAAAGGCGATCAAAATAAACCCTGAAGCACATTTTGGAAGGGAAATCTATCAGCAACATCTTGTTGAATATGTCATCTCAAAGAAAGATAATGTGGGCAATTTCAATTTACCTCTTGGAACAAAAAACAACAACTTTTATCATTACTTAAAGAAGAATCACTTCAAGGGTTCAACTCAAACTGAAATTGCAAAAGCCGTGAAAGGTATTGGCGGAATGATGAAGTTTTCAGATCACAATTCCCCGATCTTACTTGAAGCTTTAGGTGATTTGCTGAGTCATGCCGATAATGGGGTTGACCCCGGAGCTGGACATTTATCTTCAAGAGCTTACCTGAAAGCGGCATTATTGTCTAAAGAAGAAAGCAGGATTGAAGCATACAAGAAAAAAGCTCGCCTGGAAATCGAAAGGCAATTTGCTGGTCATCATATGGGCATACTTGGAAGCGAAGAAGATGGGAAACCAGATTTTGCCTATGGAGTTATTAGTATAAAAGATTTGGAAACAGTATTAAAGCTTGAGATTCAGGCTGCAAATGTTTTGGTTGAAGAGATTCGACAAAATGAGCTGTCATGGATAAAAGAAGGAGTCAATCCAGACTCTGCTTTCACTGCAACCTATTATGACGAACCTATATCGATTGATATTTCCATGTACAATGCACGAAATAATATCGATCAAGTTCAGGAGAACTATTGGTTGAGTCAGCAGCTAAAAAACATTAATGACATTGATAAAATGTACACTATTTTAGAACTACCAGATTCAACAAAGAACTGGATTGATAGCATCTACAAGTTGGAGTTTTCAATTCTTCCTGATGAACCAATAAACGAAGATTCAGAAAACAAACCACCCAAGAAGACTGATGATAAGTCGTATATCTGGATATCTCTTATTGGATTGGCTGTACTGATCTCATTGATTTTAATAGCTTGGAAAATCAATGCTAATCGAAAGAAAAGCCGCTAATTAAATGAGTGGACAAAGTTTTGATGAGTTTTACGTGGAAATATGATCCATACTACAACCTATCTGTAATGCAGGATTCTGCTTCAAGAGATCACTTTTTCTTATCTTCGAGAAAACAGCTTGTTAAATGGCGCGAGTCCTTCTAGCTAAAACGTCAGCAAATAGTGAAGAATGAAAAGAATAAAACAAAAATATATCTTCTGTCTATTGATAAGTACGATTGGGCTGCTCACATTTTCTTGCGCAAGTCTAAAAGACGCAACTAGTTCAAGTATGAAAACCAAAGACATTTCATCTGGAGGTGAGAGACAAATCATATCAGCTCCTGTGGTTGAAAAAGAATTCGTTAAAAAGAATGGTGTAACAACTGGACATAAAGAGTTTTACATTCAGCGTTCAATCCAGGATTATTTCATCAAATTCTGTGAGAGTAAAATTAGCCGTAAAGACTTAGAAGACTACCTTTCTACGATGACTAGAGAGATTAAAACTGCCACCCTTGAGGTTGAGTTTCTAGATGGATCTTGGGATATCTGCGATGGAAATATGAATCAGCAAAGTAGAATAGGTGAATACGTGATTATTCATAGAATAATCGAGAATTAAAGAAAATAAAAGTGTGGCTGCCATCTAACTGAGCTAACAAACCAACACTATTTCCTTCTTTATACGAGATGCTTTCTTCTGGATATCAATGTGATGTAAGTCCTACGGGTGATTTTAAATTTAAGCTAAACGATTTACTAGGCTCGAAGGTTTAGAATCGATTTGAAGAGGGAATGATTTTAGAATACTGTAAGTTAGTATAATCGTCTTAATTATGGAGGACATAGTAATTCAAAACCATATCGTCATCATGATTTTTCAGGTAATTATGATGGGTGTGCAGGACTAGCAGGACGCCTCAAAAGCATAGGAGTTTATGATTCGTTTCATCAATTTTAATTTGAAAACGAGTTTTAACACTAAAAATTAATCTCGGTATTTGTCGTATATTCAATTTATGTGGCGCCAATACATCTCGATTCTAATTTTCTTTCACCTCACATTTTCAATAGACGCACAGCATTTGGATCTACTCAGTGCCGTTAACGCTATTCATGCAGATCGTTATTTTCGGATAAGTTACGACAATGATATTATTGCCCCTACAGATCGCAATTATACACAGGGGGCCTCGTTTGAGTTCGTAGCTCCAGCTCTTAGCAAAAACCCAGTAAATTACCTCTTCTTTGCACCACGCACATGGACAAAAAAGTATGGGGTCGAACTCAAGCATATGTCATTTACACCTGATGACTATGGCAGTTCGAATATTCAATTTGGAGATCGGCCTTTTGCCTCTGCTTTGATGCTCAATAGTTTTCAAATTACCTTAGATACCAACAGACGAATGCGATTGTCCCAGTCGCTCAGTTTAGGCGTTATTGGTCCTGCTGCATTGGGAGAGGAGGTACAGACATTAATTCACAGAGCTACGAATAATGTATTACCACTTGGTTGGACCAATCAAATCCAGAATGATTTGGTTTTGAACTACCATGTAATCTATGAAAAGTCACTGATCAATTATAGAAATATCGTTGGTTTGAATGCTCATGCTGATCTGCAAATCGGCTCCTTATTCACCAATTTATCACTTGGAACTACATTTCAACTAGGATTGTTTCAAGACGTTTTTTCTGCTAATTCATTCCCAAATGTTCGTTGTTATCTATATGCTCAACCCATCATTCATTTAGTAGGATACGATGCCACCTTGCAAGGTGGTTTACTCAACAAAAGCAGTGCATACACACTCGCTTCAAATGAGATTGAGCGAGTTACAGGGCAGCTGAATTATGGCTTATGCCTTAAGCTCTATTCCTTCTATGCTGCTTTTCATGTTACATCTCTAACGCGTGAGTTTGGCATGGGGATTCCTGCGCGCTGGGGTGGAATTCGCATTGGACTTACCTTCAATTAAAAATCGATTTATTGCGTATTATTCTACGCGATCTTCTCGCTGTTGGCATGAGGGAATTCCACATTGAAGAGACAGTCTAACGAATAGGTGTTTTGCATAGCAATCCAATAGACGCTTTCGTGGTCTGAATGACACACTCAGTAGGGTGTAGTATAATAAAATTAGTCTATCTAACTCATAAAAAACAAGTTGCCGAATTTGCAGTCCTGCAGGCGCTCAGAAAAGTATTGGAAAATAATACTATATTTGGAAGTAGGAAATCTAATGAAACCACTATTGAAATAACTAGACATTAGACCCACTAACCACTAACGAAATTTGCAATCCGCCATTATTTTGCTCTTAAGTACGCCTGTTTGGCTGCTTTTTGGTCTAGTTCAGACTATTAATTACTCGGCATTTTGCAAATGATTTAATCTTTAAGAATTATGGCTTACCAAACATCCGTGCCTTTAATTTCGTTACCCATTGGCGATAAGAATTCAACAATTGCCCTCCAAAAAAGGGTTGTTGATCTTACGGACATCTATGCAGATGCATGGGAGAATAATGAGTATCAAAGTGTACGTAATTTAGCCTCCCGATTTTATGGGATGGGAACAGATATCCTGAACAGGATTGAGTTGCTCACCTATTATGGCTCGCTGGAGAGAGAGCTGTCAGACAAAGAAGATTCTGACTTAACAAAAATGATTAAGGCTCTGGCGGCAGACAACTCGCCAGAAGGAATAGCAAAGAAGGATGCTATGCTCGCTCAGTTTAAAAGTGATCTTGGTGATGTTGAAGGTCAAGCTGCCTACGATTCTATGCTCGACGGAACTCACTCAATTTTCGATCAGGCAATAACAAATTCAAAAGCTACAGATTCAGCAACGAACCTTTTAGGAGCAGTTTATGTGGCTATGCTGACGAATGGGGTATCTTGTGATTATATAGGCTATCTGCGAACAGGACTTGACTATGATGGTGTAAAACCTATTACTGAAAAGGACACAAAGATCGTTAATGAATTAAGTGCTTCATTGAAAACAATCCATGACAATGCGTACAATGCACTCTATGACGGATTGAAAACGGATATAGCTCCTGACAAAATGCTGGCTTTGGCCAAATCATATCAAGAGCAATTGCAAAATAAGTTTGGAATTGCAGGAGCGTTAGTTGGGCCATACTTAGCACTTATCGCCAATGGCGCTAGTGGAGCTTCTCCAACTGGAAATTATCAAGCAGCCTTGGAGCTGAGTGAAATCGTTAATCGTAGCACTATACTACTTGCTTATACCTCTTATTTGCGTTCAAATCTTTCTGATCGTAATTTTAAGAGATGGCTGAGTAATGAGCAAAGACGAACAGATAATCGCACCAATACTAGTGCAGTACCTAATGGTGCCCATACATCTATTGAAGATGTAACTTCGATTGGACAATCTATCCCTGATGGCACAATGGTACAGGTAGAAGGAGTAGTGACTTCCATGGGAATTAAAGATGATCCTGTTGCACCAAAATTCTCAACATTTGTAACACTGAAGGATCCAGATACTAATGCAACAGTTCAACTACGTGCGCACATGTTCGGATTAGCAGACAATGGAGTATCATTAGGTTCCTATATGAAAATGAATGGATTTGTTCGCAGAAATGAACCTTGGTTAGCACAGGATGAAACAGGACTTGATTTTGACCGGGTAAACTTGGGCGAAATCGCTCGAACTAATTGGATAGATGATGTCGTAGAGCGAATGAAAACCTACTACCCACTTTACCAAGACGGAATGAATACATTTTTCACACTAAATTAAACTAACCTAAACTCTATATATTATGCCATGTAATTCAGAGAGAACACGACAACAAGATAAATATACGGCCTGGGAAAATGCACATGCTGATGTGCTAGCTGCAGGTGTAGCAGTTCTTGCCGCAGAGGCATCAGTAGCAGTAGCATGTCCATTTTTTTGGACAGGATTAGGAACTGCATTATGTGCTGCAGGTGTAGCCGCACTTGCCACAGCTGGTGGGGTTATGACAGGAGCCGTCATGAAAAGATCAGCTGCCGAGGCTGCTTACCATCAAGCATTTTCAGAATGGCAAGCTTGCCTCGCAAGATGTAATAGAAGCTAAACAGACTAATATGAAAGAGGTAGGATTTCACCTTCAAAATTGAATGTGAAATCCTCCTGTTTTATTGATTTTTCATTGAAGCCAAATAAGAGCTTCCTATTTCGTAACTGCATTCATCGTGAATCTTAGTATCAGTTAATGCATGATTCATTCTTCGTAAATCATCCTTGAAAAGAACTGGGGATAAACGCGGAAACTTTAAAATATACGCAATATGTCTCTATACAAATTACGAATTGAAGACCTCAAATTCCTCCAAGAACATCTAGCACTTGATGTACAAGCATTAGGAGAAGAGAGTGGGATTGTAGCAAAAAGAACGCTCTCCTATATAATTTCTTACCCTCATTTTGTCCAGTTTTTCAAAGAGAAAACTCCGATAAAACTTCAAGATTTAGTGCTAGGAGCAAATTTTGTCTATGGGTGGATGCCAACTGTTTTTGTTTGGAAGAATAATAACTTTGATCGAGTCTTGGAATTATTGAATAAAGTAAAGGAGCAAGATGTACTTCTCACCAAAGAAGAGTTCATTGAAGTTCAGAGTCTGATCAATAAATCAGTCGTTGGAACATCCAAAATTCTACACTTTACGAATCCATCCATTTATCCAATTTGGGATAGCAAGATCAATGTATTTCTAGGTGGTCTCAAAAAGAAGACGAATGTTGTAGATCACTATTTTGACTATCTCAAAATATTCCAGAACCTAAAAATCGAGAGCGAAAGTCCAAAGATTGCAAAAGGGATTGCCTCACAAGTTGGGTATGAAATCAGTTTCGCTCGGGCCTTCGAAATTATCTTGTTTCTCTCAGATCCTGAGACATTGAAAGCCAGTAAGAAAATCAAGACTTTAGCTCAGGATGATTCACCTGTAATTCCAAAATTGAAGCGAGATACATTTATATTTATCTCAAATTTAACGAAGATAACTGCAGATCCAGAACATCCAATTACCTATAAACGAGATGGCTACCTGCTGTCTGAGCATTATATGGCACCAGCCACGATCAAATTGGCGAAAGAGGTAAAACAGCGCAGAAACCTACTTATAAGTGACAATGGCAATTTTACCAGAATAAAGGAAATTGCTGCAAAACACGATGATAAAGGCCTTGATATATTAAATACTGCTCGTGATGAGGTGAAGAATAATGGCGTCATCTCTGCGGACACAAAGAAGAGAAGAAACGACTTAATTGATCTAATTGGAAAAGAATCGGAAGAATACACAGATTCATTGGACATTGAGAATATAACTGAAAAACAATTGAGCATCAACCCTGATTACATGATAGGGATGGAGGATTTTGCAATTCCAGCAATGATGATGAGTAATTTAATGCATCCCATCTTTGAGCCTGATGCACGACAAGTTTTGCCCTATCAAACCAAAACCTTATCACTTTATCGGGCACAAGAAAAAGGTGTTTATGGTCATCTGAATGAGCTTAAAAAAGTATCAAATTTCTTAGTTCTACATGGATATGATTATGCTAGTGCACATCAAGCTTCTGTGAATAGTCTAGACTCACCAAAAGATGGAATTGCCGTTAGTTATGGTGGCCCAATGCACAGTAAACGTTGGATTAATAGCTTAGAAATAGCAGGGAAAACGGAAGTGTTTGACGAAAAATTACCAGAATCTTATCTAATTGCTCAATCGTTAACCCTTGGAATTATTAACGGAAACCCAAGTCCTGTTGCCTATCACATCCTGGGAGTTGGAACGCCTATTTTAATCGCAATTATTGGCTATCAACTGAGACATTCCTCTGCGATAAGTATTGATTCTACTGCCCCTTTTAAAGATGCTATGGCAGGAAAACTGTATGGCGACAAACAAGCTTATATAAAAATGGACATGTATCGAGTTGCCGCTTTTCATTTAATTGAAGGCACTCAATTTGAGTCGAGCACTCCTTTCTTTAAATCCTTCGAAGCTGAGTTTCCCAGTGATTGGGTTGGCTTAAGGAATAAGCTGAATATTACCTCAGATATGAATCCTAAGAAACTGGGACGCGAATTGGAAGAAGTTCCTGAACTCGTTGAGAAATATATCCCGTTTTTCAGCAAGATGAGAGGTGGGAGTGATGCCATGATGCTAAACCTTCGTATTTGTCGATCAGGACATAATTTCTGGATTCTACGCAAAATTTGTAAAAAGATCATAGCCCTGCGTGAGGATCCAGCAGCTTTCAAGAAATGGATTGAAGGGGAGGTGAAAGGCTATAAGAAAGTGGCCAGCCCGAAATGGGCTAAAGCTGTGGAAAAGACCTTTGAATTAACAGAGAAGCACAGGAAAGTATAACTTTTGAATTCCGTCTCGTTTAACGTCAAGCATGTCCTTGAGGATCATTATGAACGACATTTCTAATCATATGCGGGTATGTTTTAGCTTCGAGCGCACGTTGTTCTAGCCGTACCATCAGTTGGTTAAGTGCAGCTTAGCCGAGGAACGTGGTCTACAATCTTAAGCAAAGAAGGTTTGTCAATTTCAATTTCTGATCTATTTCATTGAATCAGCTAATTTGAGATTATGAATTCACCGAGTAAATTGCATCCTACTAGTGAACAGAGCTAACTTTGATTAAATGTCTGTCAACAAATTTTTTCTT
>JBLHON010000045.1:0-17035 GCA_047621865.1 Crocinitomicaceae bacterium
GGGTAAAAGTTAAATGTTTGTTTCTCATAAATACAAATTTTAGCTTTTCCCTTGACTTTTCAGTCAGGGGATTTTTTTAAACTAAAACTTGCATTAGCATTTTAATCTAGGATAATCTAATTGTCAGTTCGAGTGACGGTTTTCCCCGTTGTATGCTCCTTTGCCATAGCTCCTGCGCAGGCACTCGAGAACTTGGCAATTCAACAATCCTTACTAGTTCTACTCATATCGAGAACTAATCCACCTCTTCATAATCAGCAAATTGATCATCATTCTTTTGCTGAGACCCTCCTCCAAGACCATTATTGTCTCTGCCATTTGAACCTGGCAACTTGCCACCATTTAGCAAGAAAGTTAAGGCATTGATCATCTTAAAAATCAAACTGACGAGGAAGAAGAAACCAATTATTTTGAAGATGAATCCAAAGATGGGCGTATCCTCAATGTTTAAAATACTTTCGTGAAACCAACGTGAAACAGCATTTGATGCAATTTCTGGAAAGAACCAAAAGAGAATAAAAAAGATTAACGACGCGACAATTAATCCAATTTCAGCCTTTAGATTGAAACCTGCTTTTGGCACATTTGGCGCCTGCCCAGCTCTCATCATCTGAAAAACTGCCGTGCGATTCTGAGAATTCTTCAATTTCCCTAAAAAGTAGGTGAGAAGTACAATCCCAGCTATTATTACCTGATTCATGACAACCAAATGAACCTGATTTTCATCAATACAGAACAGGAAAGTCACATCGACCAATAAAAAATACTTGATCGCCTTGAGTACGTAAATTTCTCCCAAAGAACGCTGTCTACCACCTGTTAGAAGTCGCAATGCTATATCCATCAATCCCCATAAGAACCCATAAATAGCGAAAACTACCCCCAAACGAAATATAAAGTCTAAAATATCCACAAAGCAAAGGTAAGCAATTTACCTCCTAACAATGGACTCATTAGGGAAGAACTCTGGACGAAATCGTTATCTTTATGCGCAATCAAAAAAGGATTATGAAAAGATTTAGTTTAATAGTAGTTATTACAGTGATTTCATTCTTCAAGCTCTCTGCTGAGGAAGGAATGTTGATTCCAACACTAATTAAGGCATTTGAAAACGATATGCAAGCAATGGGAATGAAACTCTCAGCAGAAGATATCTATAGTGTCAATAGTTCGAGCATCAAGGATGCAGTGCTTCATTTTGGTGGTGGCTGTACTGCAGAACTCGTCTCTTCAGAAGGACTTCTATTAACAAATCATCACTGTGGCTTCTCACAAGTGCAGTCGCATTCGTCCCTGGAGAACGATTACATTAAGTTTGGATTTTGGGCCAAAAACACGAATGAGGAATTGCAAAACCCAGGACTAACAGCAGCTCGAATAGTTCGTATTGAAGATATGACCTTGGCTGTTTTTGATGGAACAAAGGGGCTTTCAGAAGAAGAATACTATGCTCGGATCAAGGCTAATATTGGCGCATTAATTGCAGCAGCTACTACAGGCACTCATTATGAAGCAGAGATCAAACCCTTTAATTATGGAAACGACTATTACATGATTGTAAAGGAAATTTTCTTAGATGTACGCTTGGTTGGTGCTCCTCCAAGTAGTGTTGGGAAATTTGGTGGTGACACAGATAATTGGGTTTGGCCACGACATACTGGAGATTTTTCAGTGTTTAGAATTTATGCAAATGCGAATAATGAGCCTGCTGAATATAGTGCATCTAACAAACCTTATAAGCCTCTACACTACTTTCCAATTTCAATGAAGGATCGCGTTCCAGGTGAGTTTACAATGGTTTATGGATTTCCAGGTTCGACAGAGCAACATCTCTCATCTGAACATTTACGCTATATAATGGATACACAACGTCCAGCGAAAATAGCAATGCGAGAGCAATCATTAAGTGTGATTGATGCAAGTATGCGTTCTTCTGACTTACTTCGGATCCAGTATGCTTCAAAACAGGCTAGGATTGCGAATGGTTGGAAAAAATGGATTGGACAAATTGGAGGATTACGCACAGTAGATGCGATTCAAATTAAATTGGATCGAGAGAAGGTTTACAATGATATGGCGGCAACTAAGCCCGAATGGAAAGATAAGTACGGCAATATAGTTTCAGAAATGAATGCACTTGTTGCAAAATATAAAGAGAGCGATTTCTCGTATGAAATGGCTGTTGAATATATGTATGTGGGACCAGAAGTTTTTAAGCGAACTCGAGGATTGGAGGAATTTGCAGGAAAGTTTGAAACCTATCTTGAGGAGGGAATTGTTCAAGATGAGATTGCAACATTGAGAAAAGGAGCGAAAGGATTTTTCAAAAACTATGATCAGGAAACAGATCGTAAAGTGTTCATGAAAGTTACGGAAGAATACATTTCTAGAATGAAGGACATTGGCCTGAGTCCATCATTGAAAGGTTCTGCTGCTGATCTTACAGCCAATATTTTTGCTAATTCTGTATTGGTGAATGAAGAGCGTTTCGAAAAATTTCTGAATGAGCTGAATGATTCGACCTTGCAATTGTTTGTAGAAAACGATCCTGCGTATGTTTTATGGAATGAGCTTAATACAGCATTTAGATCAGATGTCATTCCTTCAGTTCGTGAGTTTAATGGTCAAATGGATGCTCTTTTAAATGTCTATGTTGCAGGTAAAATGGAAATGTTTCCGGATGCTCAACACTGGCCAGATGCAAATTCAACAATGCGAATCTCCTATGGGAAATTGGAAGGTTCAGCACCTCATGATGGAATGGCATACACTGAACATACTACACTTGATGGAATCTTAGCAAAAAACAACACAGGAAATTCTGACTTCGATTTACTTCCAGACTTCAGAACATTGGCAGAATCGAAAGATTATGGTCAATATGCACAAGAGGACGAATTGTGGATTTGCTTCACAAGTTCAAACCACACCACTGGTGGAAATTCAGGATCTCCTGTTATTGATGGAGAAGGAAACTTGATGGGGCTCAACTTCGACCGTTCTTGGGAAAGTACCATGAGTGATTATATGTTTGATGCAGACAGGTGCCGAAATATTACTGTTGATATTCGTTACGTACTTTGGATCATGGATAAATATGCAGGTGCAACAAACCTCATTGATGAGATGACACTCGTGAAAGGAAAGTCAAAGAAGAAGAAAAAGAAAAAGTGCTGTAAGAAATAGACACGATTTTTCAGGACACGGCTGTAGCCTTATGCTTTCGCCGAGTCCTTTCGCTTTCGCCGTAGCTTTAGCGAAGGAGCTCGCCAGAGGCTTCGGCCGCCGGAGAAAGCTTCAGCATAGGAGCTTAGATTATTAGATTGTTCGACACGGATTGCGCCTTTGGATTAGATCATTCTTAGTACATAAAGATTATTTGAAGATCTGAAAGAGCTGATTATGTATCGGACATTTTCTCTACGCTCCAATAATCCAATAATCCAATAATCCAATAATCCAACTCAAATATGTAACGCTCGATCAGCAGTCGCTGCCAATGCTGCTTCCTTCACTCCTTCAGAATAAGTAGGGTGAGGATGACAGATTCGAGCAATATCTTCAGCAGAAGCACGATACTCCATTGCTACGACGGCCTCCATGATAAGATCAGCTGCTCGTGGTGCAATCATGTGAACACCTAAGACTTCATCTGTCTGAGCGTCTGCAATGATCTTTATAGTTCCAAGCATATCCATACTTGCACGAGCACGACCCAATGCTTTGATTGGAAACATACCAATTTTCAACTCCTTACCTTCTGCAAGCAATTCATCTTCTGTTTTACCAACTGAAGCAACCTCAGGCCATGTATAAACAACTCCTGGGATCAGATTATAATCAATATGTGGTTTTTGTCCTGCAAGCAGCTCAGCAACATATACTCCCTCGTCTTCAGCTTTGTGGGCTAACATAGCTCCTCGAATTACATCGCCAATTGCATAAATATTCGGCGTAGATGTTTGTAGGTGCTCATTCACATCTACCTGACCACGCTCATTGAGCTTTACACCAGCATTTTCAAGTCCCAATCCTTCTGTGAATGGCTTCCGTCCAACGGCAACCAAACAATAATCAGCGCTCATCTTAACTTCTTCTCCCTTTTTATTGAGTGCAGTAAGTTCAACACCTTTTCCAGTATTCTTAACATTTTGAACGCGGTGTTCCAGATGGAATTTGAATCCCTCTTTTTTCAACACTCTCGTCAATTCTTTCGACATTGTTTTGTCCATTGTGGGTACAATAGTCTTCGCAAATTCAACCACCTCGACTGTTGTACCTAATCGGCTATAGACAGAACCAAGTTCAAGTCCAATTACGCCTCCACCAATTACAAGCATTTTCTTAGGAATCTCTTTCAAGTTCAATGCCTCAGTAGAAGTAATAATGCGCTTTTTATCTGGCTCCATTCCAGGAAAGAAGTTCGGCTTAGATCCAGTGGCGATCAGAGCATTCTTTGTCTTTAATAGCGTTTCCTTTCCGTCAGTGGCAACAACCTTAACAGTAGTCTTGTCAACAAAGGATCCGAGACCATAAAACACCTCAATATCATTTTTCTCCATAAGGAATTTCACGCCATTGCATGTCTGTGCAACAACATCATCCTTACGTTGAATCATTTGTTTGATATTCGCTTTGATATCTTTTACATCAATTCCATGTTCCTTAAAATTGTGTGTCGCATTATGGTAATGCTCAGAAGAATCAAGAAGTGCTTTAGAAGGAATACACCCTACATTGAGGCATGTTCCCCCAAGTGTATCATATTTTTCCACTAGCGCAGTTTTCATACCAAGTTGTGCGCAACGAATGGCAGCAACATATCCGCCAGGGCCAGAACCAATAATCGTTATATCGAATGTACTCATGGGCTTTATCTCTTTATACAAATGTATAATTTATGTTCTAATAATGATGGCAATTTCGCCTGTTAGTAGGACAAAAAAAAGCCCTGATTCCGAATTTCGAAATCAGGGCTAGTATTCTAGTTTGACAATTTATCTTTTGATAAACTTCGTTGTAGCTTTTTGTGAGCCTGCACTGAACTTAACAATGTAAGTTCCAATTGCGAAATCTTCTGCTCCAAGAGAAAGAATTTGAGACCCTTTCGCCATACCCTTCTGGTTAACTTCTTTAATCAATCTTCCTGATAAGCTATATACTTGAACAGAAACATCTGAAGTTTTTTCCAATTCGAACGATAAAGTAGAACTTGAAGAAGTTGGATTCGGATAAGAAATTAAATTAGTAGCAAATGAACCAGCGTTAATAATGCCACCAGAACTTTCGCCGTCAGCCGTACCTAAGTATGAAGCTGAACTCCAAATACCACGTCCAAACGTTCCAATATAAATCTCACCTGGTCTGAAGTTACCTTGCCCCCATGCTCTCCATGATTGACGTACTTCATATACTGGAGTTCCAGAGAATCCAGATGATGCATCTGACCATGTAACACCTCCATCTTCAGTAACATAAGCTCCGTGAGATGTCCCAACCACAATTATGTTTGGATTGAGGCGATCAATAATTCCATCGTATGAAGCTGGACTTGCTCCTCCAATTGAAGCAAGTGAAGTGAAAGTTGGTGCACCACTAGTTGCATTTGATGAACGTCGACATGCGCCGAATCCATTAAACGTTACAACATCATCATTATCCATTGGGTTAACCGCGATACCTTGGACTGTAGATCCAGGAGAGAATGATAACATTGAAGTCGCTGTAGGGATTGCTGGAAGCGTAAGGTCATGGAATACTTTGGTTTCGAAATCGGGGTCTGAGGTGTATACACTTCCCAGTCCATCTATTCGACGCATCGTACTTGAGCCAGTTGAGATATATAAGCTTGATAAATCACTTGTGAATTCACAATCAACAGAGTTGAAAGAACCACCGCCAATTCCAATAGCTATTCGTCCCCATTGTTGATCAGATACTGAGAAACGCAATGCATTTCTTGTTCCCCAAAGCTCTCCTCCATTTGCGTTTACAAACATCAAGAACCAAGATTGATAAGGGTCTTGAACCGTTACAAAGCTCCAAGCAACACCATACTGTACAGAGTCAATTCCCAAATCGCGAATTTCTAATGTTGCAGGGTTTTGAGCGTAATAGTGAGTGAATGTTCCTGTTGTAAGAACAATTACTGTATCTGGACCAGTTGGGAAAGTTACAATTAGTGAATCTCCAGGAAGTGGAGGATTCAATCCTGATCCAGATGTTCCGTGATGTACCCAAGGGTATAGATCAAGGTAAACAATCTGACCAGTAAGGGCGTTCACACAAGATGTTTCAGTTACTGAAAGACCAGGGTTGTAATTTAAAGTATCATCATAATACAAAGGAACAGGAGTTGTATAAAGAATGCTGTCTCCACTCGCTAAACTTGGGATCTGAATATCTGCACCTGCTGGATATGGCTGATTAGGTACAAACGTTACTGAATCTTCAGAGTTTGTATCATAGTATTCTGCGAGCCATATTTTAGTGTGGAATGGTTGATTTGCTTCTGTGTAAGTCGCAGGAAATGGTGGCATGAAACCATTCATTGTTTGACCTGCATCACCAGAACGTGCGACAAAGCCAAATTGAGATGTAGCGAAAAGGACATTTGGATTGAAGAATGAAATATCGCAATCGAATCCATCTCCACCCATAATTTCTCTAAACTCTAACCATGTAGAAAGCGAGTGATCATTGTAATTTGTTCCATTATCTTGAGCACCACCCATAACAGATCCGTGTCGGTCAAATGCAATTCCGTAGAATTGTGTTACGTTATATCCTCTATTCGCTGGGTACCATGAAACCTCAGGATCATTAGTTACGCCAATACCACCATCATTACCAAGATACATTCTGTTTCCTGACCATTTCATTTCATGGTTATCAGCATGTGCATACTTCGCTGAAGTTGGGCTTAAGAACCACTCTGTCAATTTCTCAAATCCTCCAGCAACTGGCGTACTTGTAGTTTGCTCCCATTTCCAAATGTCAATACCTCCAATTAAAATCTTTTCAGGATTGGAGGGAGTAACAGATACAATTGTATTATATCCACCCTGATTACGGTAGATATCTAAGTTACTTGGAGATCCAGATGCTCCTACGAATTCTGACCACGTCGTTCCATTATCATGCGAAACATTCATTCCATTCAAGTTAGAACTAGTTCGGACAGCATATAAAGAGTACATTCCAGAACTATTCAATCCTTTTGAAATTGCATATTCAATTCGTGATCCACCTTGTGGAACTTGTGTTGAACCAGTTCCAGAATGATCTGTCCATGTAGTTCCACCATCAGTAGATACATAGGTCTTATTCGATGCCATTGCACAAACAAAGACACTTCCATTATCTGAACATTGAAGAGAGTTACATCCACCTGCAGCAACACTAACAGTAGTTAACGAAGCATCACCAAAATTCCATTTTCTCAATCCACTTGTCGTAGTCAACCAAAGTGTAGTTCCATTCTCAGGAGCAACTACTTCATTTACTGTTGACAAACCAGACGTACCAGGAACTGATGTCCATGAAACACCTTGATCTTGTGTATACCATACACCGTCTCCACTCCAACTTTCGTCATTTGATCCAGTCGCAACGAACAAAGTTCCGTTCGTAAACTGACACATAGATGAAATATATGGTGAACCAAGAACTTCATACCCAGGAACTGGTTCCCAGTAATCTGCTTGGTTGGTAGATTTATACAAGCCTCCGGAGACACTACCAGCCCAAATAACGTTGCTGTTAAGTTTATCTACTTGAATAGCTCGAGTACGTCCACCAATGTTATCAGGACCTTGCTCAATAAATGAAAGCGCCCGACTATTTGGCATCAATTTCATTGCTGCGTCAATTTGGGAAAGCTTTTTATCACTGATACGTTCACCTGTTTCATGGTCAATGTATCTAGCTTCCATCCATAGTTGTGCGTCATCTGCAGACTGTGGAGTCAAAGCTGATAACGTTTCCTGTGTATACAGACTTGTTGAGTTGTCTGAATTCCAAGGGCTAACGACAAAAACGGCTGCAGTGGCTATAATTCCAACCGCTCCGAGTATGATATTGTTACGCTTCATATTTTGATGTTATCAAGTAGTTTAATAGTATATCGCGACCGCCAAATTACAAATAATTATTCAAATATTAATATTTGTTAAACGATGAATTTTTAGGTCCTCATTATGTAAAAATAAGCTATTCATTAAAGCCTCAAAACAGACATCTAAACTAAATTCGCATAAAGTATACACGTCTAAATCTAAAGAAGGTGTTTTTCAGCATGATACGAGGATCTAACCAGTGGTCCACTCTCTACATAATTGAACCCCATTTTTAATCCAAGTTCTTTGTATTCAGCAAATCGTTCCGGTGTTACAAACTCATGTATAGGTAGATGTTTAGTTGTTGGTTGGAGATATTGACCAAGTGTAACAACATCAACATCTACACTTCGAAGATCTTCGAGTGATTCGATCACTTCTTCATGAGTTTCACCTAAACCGAGCATCAAGCCTGATTTTGTGCGCATCCCACCTTTTTTAAGTCGAAAGAGAACTTCAAGGCTTCTATCGTACTTTGCTTGAATGCGAACTTCTTTCGTTAATCTTCGAACTGTTTCTATATTATGACTGATAATTTCAGGTGCTTCGTCAATAACAATTTGAAGGTTATCCCATTTTCCTGCAAAATCAGGAACTAATGTCTCTAAGGTTGTTTCTGGCGATTGTTTGCGAATTGCACGGATTGTTTGTGCCCAAATGTTAGCACCACCATCTTTTAAATCATCGCGATCCACAGAAGTGATTACCGCGTGCTTAACTCCCATCGTTTTCACGCTGTGAGCTACTCGTCCTGGTTCAAAGTCATCTACTTCTTCTGGCCTTCCAGTTTTCACTGCACAAAATCCACAGGAGCGTGTACAGATATTTCCAAGGATCATAAACGTTGCCGTTCCTTCTCCCCAACACTCGCCCATATTCGGGCAATTGCCACTCTCACAAATCGTGTGAAGCTTGTGCTCATCGACCAATGAACGCACGCGTTTGTAATTTTCACCCGTAGGCAGTTTCACCCGAAGCCATTTCGGTTTCTGTATCCTTACCTTGTTTTCTCTATCCAATAGCTCGCTCATCGTAAAATAGTTAATCGAAGCTTCGTTCTTACGCCAAATAAAAAGCTAATTTTACCGTCGTACTGATATACAAATGTACTTAAAAAGCAGTGAGATGGCAACGGCAATAGTTGAATATTTGGGAGGACTTAGAACCAAATCTACCCACGTAAAATCGGGAACTGAAATTTTCACGGATGCACCAGTTGATAACAATGGAAAAGGGGAGGCATTTTCTCCTACTGATTTGCTCGCAACAGCCTATGTGTCTTGTATGTTAACTATTGTAGGGATTTATTGTGAGAAGAACGCTATTGCATTTGATGGAGCACTATCAGAGGTGAGTAAAATTATGGGGTCTGGCCCGAGAAGAATTGAACGTTTGGAGATTGTGCTCGACTTTACGGCAAATAGTTGGAATGAGGACACAAAAAAATTGATTATGATCGCAGCTGAATCTTGCCCAGTAGCATTATCAGTGAGTGACGATATGGAGATTGATCTTCAATACAAATTTTAAGACATTATGGAAAGAAGAGATAGAGATCACCACGATGATCGAGATGATCGGGATGAAAGAAGAGACGACCGAAGAGAAAAAGTTGGGGATCGTGAGAACAGAAGAAATGAAGGAACATATATCTTTGGTGTTCGCGCAGTTATTGAGGCGGTAAAAGCCGAACGAGAAATCAATAAAATCTTCATTCAAAAAGGAATGCACAAGGAATTATTCCTTGAATTGAAAGAGGCATTGGCTGGAGAGAATCATCAACTTCAGTTTGTACCACCTGAAAAATTAGATGGGATCACAGACCAGAATCATCAAGGTGTGATCGCATTTGTTTCACCTATCACCTATTATAAGGTAGAGACGATTGTTGAAGAGTTGCTCGAGGCGGGTAAAAAACCGTTCATTCTAGCATTGGATCGAATCACAGATGTACGAAATTTTGGAGCAATCGCAAGAACTGCAGAATGTCAGGGAGTAGATGCTATTCTCATTCCTTCAAAGGGATCAGTGCAAGTTACACCAGATGCTGTAAAAACATCAGCTGGGGCACTCAATCGAATAAAAATCTGTCGAACAGATGATATGAAGGAGTCACTCTTTTATATTCAACAGTGTGGATTGCGAATTGTTGGATGTACAGAAAAATCCAAAGTTCCATTGTATCAGATAAATCTCAAAGGATCAATTGCAGTAATAATGGGGTCTGAGGAAAATGGAATTACCTCCGATTTAATCAATCTTGCTGATGTGAATTGTACCATTCCAATGAAGGGCGAAATTGCTTCCTTAAATGTTGGTGTTGCAACTGGCATGGTTTTGTATGAGAAATTACGACAGGAGTTAAATCCTTAATAAAATACGTGATGATGGCAAAGTGGATTGTAATACTTTTTAGTATGACTGCATTCAGCGCAAATGCACAGTTGCCGTCGAATGTTACCAAGTTAATTGGAGTTTGGCAATATCAAGAAGGGAGCGGTTTTGAATCTTGGGAGCTACAAGGAGGTGATCTTGTTGGGCATGCCTATCGAGTGAATAGCAAAACAGGTGATACTTCAAAGGTGGAGGATATGCGTATTCGAAAGCCACGCAAAACGCTTACGTATTCAATGGACACTTATAATTTCGTGAATGACTCGATGATGATCCATACGCAGAATTTTGTGGGAGAAAAACGTAAAATGAAATTCTTTAATATAAGTGGTCACACGCCTTATGAGATTGAATATTCGTTTGGATTCTTCAACAAGAAGAAGTTGAAGATAAAAATCTATCACGGCCCATTCGACAAACCACTCACGCTTAAGCTTCATCGAGTGCGAGATTAATTCTTACATCCAAGGAAGTGTTTCTGGAATTTTATCGAGTGAGTGTATATGCCATTTATGAGTACCTTCTCGATGAGCGCGATCTGGGTCAAACAAAATGGCGCGAATCCCTGCGTTTTCAGCACCTTTTATATCTGCTTCATAGCTATCACCAATCATAATGCTGTCAGGCACTTTTGCTTTCGCCATCTCAAGCGCTGTATCAAAAACGATTCTTGCGGGCTTATTAACACCAACCTCTTCCGAACATAAAATGATGTCGAAATAAGGCAGTAGTCCACTTTTTTCGAGCTTAATAAATTGCACCTCCTTGAATCCATTTGTGATTATATGAAGCTGATAATCTTCATTCTTCAATTGATCCAGTGTTTCAAACGTATGTGGAAGTAATCGTGTCTGGTAGGGGGAGAGGTTAATATAACCATCTGCCATTTTCTCGGATAGTTCTTCGCTTATCACATCAAAATGAGCAAACGTGTCTCGAAAACGTTTGATTCGCAATAGATCTTTCGAAATCTTCCCTTTCGAATATTGATACCAAAGATCAGCATTGACCTTCTTGTATTTTGTATGGAAAGATTGAAAAGAACGCAGATCATTTCCTAATTCAAACTTATCGTATAAGATCGACAATGCAACTTCTGAATTTTTATCGAAATCCCACAACGTTTTGTCCAGATCAAAAAAAAGGTGCTTCATAATGTGAAGAGGTAGACCAGGCTGGTTGTGATTAATCCATTAATGAACATTCCTAACACGATGAGGGGATACGTACGTCGATCGTGACCGAAAAATTTCGCGGTGATTATACTACCTATCGGAACAGAAAGTAAAAACGGTACCCAAAAGGAGGTTCCAATGATTCCTAGTCGAGTTTTTAACCGAATCACAAAACGATTCATCTTGGTAAATTTCTTCTTTGCTTGAAATGGCGTGCCTGCCGCAAGATGCTTTTCCTTCAGGGCTAAGTATTTTGCCTCAGCTCGATTAATGAAATAATTGCCAGAAAAGAAAAATACAGCTGCACCAAAACAGCCGCCAGCAACACAAGCGAAATAAGTTTCAAAAAAGGTAAGTCCGGCTACCGGCCCTCCGATCGGCGTAAACATAAATTTTATTGTAGACAAGAGGAAAAGTCCACTTAGTGCTCCCCAATTCATTGTTAATATTTTTCTCCGAATGCTAAATCACCTGCGTCACCAAGACCAGGTACAATGTATGATTGGGCCGTTAATTCGTCGTCAATTGCCCCAAAGTAATATTCTGTATTATTAGGAAGATGTTTTTTGCAATAAGCAATCGCGTCAGGTGTTCCAATTGCGGCGACAATGATTGTTTTATAGGGAATTCCTTGTTTCAAGATTGCATTATATACAGTGACCATTGAACCTCCTGTTGCGAGCATTGGATCACTAATGATCAAAATTTTATTGTCAATTTTCGGAGAAGCAATGTATTCAACATAGATTTCAAAATCTTCAGCTGATGAATGTTTCCGGTAAGCAGAAACGAAGGCGCTTTCTGAACGATCAAAATAATTAAGTAATCCTTGATGCATCCCAAGTCCTGCGCGTAAAATAGTCGCCAAAACTGGCTGCTCCTCAATCACGGGAATCTGTGCAATCCCCAATGGTGTTGTCACTTCCCGATTTGTAAACTCAAGTCCTTTCGATAATTCGTAGCCCAACACTTCAGCAATTCGTTCCAAGTTTCTTCTGAAACGCATTGAATCTCCTTGGATCTCAACGTCTCGAATTTCTGCTAAGAAGTTGGAAAGGAGAGAGTTTGTTTTCGATAAATCGTGAACCATTTGCGCGTCTTTGAAACAAAGTTAGTGGAATTTTGGCAGATTCGTTGCCACTTGATTTGAAGTTTTCGAAATTCACAGCTTTTAGCACAGCCCATAAGATCAAGAACAGAAGAATCAAATTTTAATTTCCCAATGAGATGTCTCACCTAATCTTTGATTACTTTTGCTCTAATGGCGAAAAAAAACAAGTTAAACTTTGAAGTTTTTAAACGACTTCTGTCGTATTGGAAAACGTACAAGAGACTTTTTTTAATTGCGATCTCGTGTACAATTATTTTGGCAATACTCGCACCAATCAGACCTCTGTTGATTGGTTATATGGTTGATAAGTACATCACGTCTGGAGTGAATGAGAACATGCTTTTAAAGTGGACTTTATTTATCGCAGGATTTTTAATTCTGGAGGGAATCTTTCAATTTATTTCAGCCTATTTCTCCAATCTTTTTGCGCAGTCAATTATTCGTGATTTGCGAAAGAAGCTAATGGCAAAAATTCTGACCTTCCGAATGCACTATTTTGACCGAACGCCAATAGGTGCGTTAGTCACACGTGTTGTCTCAGATATGGAAGCAATCACAGAAGTTTTCTCATCTGGCTTAATGGCCATTTTAGGTGACTTGCTCTCCTTATTTGTTGTGATAGGCATCATGTTCTTTGTGAACTGGGAATTAACACTTATGTGCTTGGTGCCAATTCCAATTTTAATAATTGCTACACGGATTTTTGCGCGGGTAATTCGCAGAACACTCCAGCAAGAGCGCGAAGCAGTTACAAAGCTCAATACCTTCGTTCAGGAACGTTTAACAGGAATGTTACTTGTGCAATTATTTAACCGTGAGAAGCAAGAATCTGAAAGTTTCGAGAATATCAATCGCGATCACAGACAAGCACATGTAGATGCAGTATGGGCAAATTCAATCTTTTTCCCAATTGTCGAACTCCTGAGTTCATTGTCCATTGCATTATTGCTTGTCTGGGTGTCCTTATATGCTCAAGGGAAGACAAGCATAGAGATGAAAGAAAATTTTGGGGAAGTTGTCTCCTTCACACTCTGGGTGCACATGCTTTATCGCCCAATTCGACAATTAGCGGATAAATTTAATATCCTCCAAAGGGGAACTGTTCGCGCTGAACGCGTGTTTGAGATTATTGATTTGGATGATCATATTCAAAATGAAGGATCGATTGAGGAATGCGACTTCAGCCAGAAAATTTCATTTGAAAATATCAGTTTTGCCTACCAAGATGAAGATTGGGTGTTGAAGAATATAAACATGGAAATTGCTCCAGGATCTACAGTCGCCTTCGTTGGTGCTACAGGTGCTGGAAAAAGCTCTCTAGTGGGTTTGCTTGGACGCTTTTATGAATATCAAAAAGGAGAGATAAAGGTTGGAGATGTTCAATTGCGCGACATTGAATTAAACTTTTTGCGTAAAAATATCGCAATCGTTCTGCAAGATGTCTTCCTATTTTCTGACACAATTGCTTACAATATAACGTTGGGAGATGCGTCTGTTTCTCGTGAGCAAGTAATTGAAGCGGCAAAGGCCGTTGGAGCACACGACTTCATCACGAAGCTTCCTGGTGGTTACGATTATCAAGTAGGTGAGAGGGGAGGTGTTCTTTCTGTTGGGCAGCGTCAATTACTCGCATTTATTCGCGCCTATGTTTACAATCCTCACATATTAATTTTGGATGAAGCAACTTCGAGTGTTGATGATGAATCTGAAGCATTAATTCAAAAGGCAACTGAGCAGTTAACGAAAGGAAGAACAGCAATTGTGATCGCACATCGCCTATCTACAATAAATTCCGCGGATAAGATTGTACTCTTAGATAAAGGTGAGATTATGGAACAAGGAACCCATTCCGAGTTGTTGAAACTAGATGGACATTATAAAAAATTACACGATAAACAGTTCTCAGAAGACCGAGATCGGCAATAACAAAGAATTAGTATGTTAGGATTAAAAGTTGGAGGAGTACCTGAACACTTTAATTTGCCTTGGAGAATGGCGATTGAGGAAGGACGATTTCGTGGAAATGACATCCAATTGCACTGGAGTGATATGGGCGGTGGAACAGGGCAAATGATCCGTGGATTAGAGAATGAGACCTTGGACGTGGCAATTGTTCTTACAGAAGGGATTACGCGTGCGATTTTACAAGGACTTGATGCTAAAATCATACAGGTCTATGTAACCACGCCATTGCATTGGGGAATTCACGTTCCTAATAATTCAGACATTCAATCAGTTGGTGATTTGGAAAATAAAACATTTGCTATTTCACGAGAAGGTTCTGGTTCCCATTTAATGACGTACGTGAAAGCCAGTCAGGAAGGATGGGATACTTCAAAACTGAAATTCAATGTTATTGGTGATATTTATGGTGGATTATGGGCCTTGGAGAACAATGAGGCGCAAGGGTTTCTTTGGGAGAAATACACCACACATCCTTATACTGAACAAGGAAAATGTCGATTTGTTGGAGAGGTTGTCACTCCATGGCCGTGTTTCGTGATTGCCGTTCGAACGGAAATTTTTGAGAAGCATCAGGAGAAACTGGAGCAGATGTGCGATATTGTAGTCAAGAAGGCTTTCGAGCTTAAACAGAATGAAAGCGCGAGTGAATTGATTAGTTGGAGGTATAATTTGCGCCATCGCCATGTGGAAAATTGGCTCAATGAGACAGATTGGAATTACGATGGAATAAAATATCCATTGGCATTCGAAAAAACGGTGTCCTATTTGGTGAAATTAGGCTTGCTCAAGGAGGAAGAAGCCAAGGATTGGAGAAAAAAATTATTCTAATAATGAATCGAGAGTTGAAAACTATTAAGAAGAAGAGAATAGGGGTATTGATTGTTCAATTGGGCACTCCAGATAGTCCAAAGACAAACGATGTTAGACGTTATCTCTCAGAGTTTTTGAATGATCCACGGGTGATTGATTTGCCGTGGATTGGGAGGAAATTGCTCGTAAATGGAATTATCGTTCCCTTTCGAGCTCCAAAATCAGCAAAAATATATCAAGAATTGTGGAACCTAAGTGATGGTATTTCACCGCTGATTACGCATACTCAGAACGTAGTTGATAAGCTTGAAAAACGTTTCGAAAATGATCAGGTTGATGTACACATGGCTATGCGCTATCAAAATCCATCAATGTACGATGTGCTCGAAAAAATGCGGGCAAAAAGCTACGATCAGATTGTTGTTGTGCCAATGTTTCCTCATTATGCGAGTGCTTCAACAGGTTCGGCTGCCGCACTAGCAATGAAAATCATAAGTAAATGGTGGACAGTTCCTGAGGTAAGTATCGTCAGTCAGTTCTGGAACGAAGAAGGGTATATTGATTCAATTGTCGATCGTGCAAGCACTTTCAATCTTTCCGATTATGACCACGTATTATTTTCTTACCATGGATTACCTCAACGACATGTCGATAAAATTTATGAAGGCAGTGATATCTGTGATGAGCAACCATGCGAGTTAGAAGTAAATGAAACCAATCGATTTTGCTATAAAGCAACATGTTATGGTACGACTCGATTAATTGCTGAAAAACTGAAGCTCGAAGAAAAGGATTATACCGTCTGTTTTCAATCGCGACTCAATAAGAAATGGTTGATGCCATTTGCAGATCAAGAAGTGGCGAAACTAGGAAAGAATGGTGCCAAGAAAATACTCGTTTTCAGTCCTGCATTTGTTGCGGATTGCCTCGAAACCCTCGTTGAAATTGGAGGAGAATACCAAGAGATTTTCAATGAAAATGGTGGGGAAAAAGTCCAGCTTGTTCCGAGCTCAAATGATCATGATCGTTTCATTGATTGCTTAGAAGAACTGGTTCGAGAGCGTATTTAACTTCAACGATTTAGAATCTTCCCGGAAATTTTCTACCACAAATGCTTTCGCCGAAGCCTCTAGCGAAGAACTCAGACAAGGACACAAGTTACGTTAATCGCCGTCGTACTAATCTTTATTTTAGTATTGCTTCTCACGTTTCAGTTCACTGAAACATCCTTGTGATCCCCATCAAGCACTTCCTTGTGCCCTTTTTGCCTTCGTGGTAGTCCTTTTCTAGCGCCTTTTCTTCTCTCACTCGTTACTCTTTGACGCGGTAAATTCACTTATCAGCTACAAATCACCCTGTTATACAGCATAAAATGCCTTATTTTTCATCATCTAGCCCTCATTCCTTTACATTGACAAAGGAACTTCGTAATTTTGCACTGCGAAATATGAATTTAGACAAAT
>JBLHON010000046.1:0-16931 GCA_047621865.1 Crocinitomicaceae bacterium
CTAAAACAGTTACTGGTAATGTGATTGAATCTGCACAACCATCAATTGTAGTAACGTAGAGTTGCACATTGTAAACTCCCGGAGCCGCGTACGTATGTGAGGGTAAAATATACGTTCCAGCAGTTAGAGGGACGGCAACGATTGGTCCAATAGAAATCGGGGTGACTATTCCATCATCAAAATCCCACCGATATCCAGTGATAACTCCGGGAGGAGGAATAGACGACATGTCAGTAAATACTGTTGGGCTTCCCAGACAAACTGAGGGAGCAGTGGGCGCAAATAATGCTGTTGGTGAAGGATATTCTGTAATGGTTAGATCCAGTGTGATCGTACAACCTCCCCCTTGAAAAGGAGTTAAGGTACACGAATAAAGTCCACCAGTATAGACCATTGTTGATTGGGTAGTAGTTCCATTGCTCCATAGATAACTCGCAGCCCCTGGAGGAGCAGTTAATAGCGAAGAATCACCAGCACAAATTGTTGGCGAAGAGGCAATAATATCAGAAAATGCACAAGATGCATCAATGTAGGCATATCCAAAGTGACCTGTTAATGAACAGTCACCTGATGTAAATTCTACGGTCACATTTTGTCCTATGTATGCTGTTAAATTTGCGAAAACGTTTGTCCAATCTTTGTAAAGCACCGTGGAACCACCCCACGTAGTAGTCTCATAGTCAGGCGCGCTGGCCGCGTCGGCAATAACAGAATATTCGCCACAAGGAACGCTGTTTCCAAGAGAATCAAATACCCGTACTGTAAAGTAAGGTTGCTGATTGAGTCCATGACCCACGGGAGATTGAAAAACAACAGCATAACTATAGGTAAAAAGATAATTGGTAGCATCCACTAAGAAAGTCTGTTTGATTCGAGCAGCTCTCGCTCCAACACCTGTTCCATTTCCAAGTCGAGTAGAAAAACCACCTCCCAATGGATCAACACGAGGAATTCCACAGACAGGATCAACACCACCACCATAAACTGTATGGTATGGTCCTGGGCCAACAGGAAATTCACCCACAAAACTGTATGGAGCCGAGCCGTCAACATTACCTCTTGTTAATGTCCAACCTGATAAATCACCAGTTTCAAAATCCATGTTAACGCATGGACCATCTGCTACTCTATTCCCGCCATTTGGAAATGGGACTTTACGCATTTGATCCATCTCGTTTTTAGTCTCGTTGATTAAGTCATTATACTCTGCCAGAAAATCAGCATCTGAAATTTCTTCACCTCCATGTAAACGAGTTTCAATCTCCTCATGAAAATCTTGATATTTTCCGTCGATGTAATCGAGAATATTTTGGTAGATATAATCTTCCAGCTCCATGCCTAAGTTCTGTTCAAAAACAGAAATATTTCTTGTTGAAAAGAAGTGTTCTGAGCTCTCGTGATCGTGCTGTGAGATAACTGCTGTTGGTAGTAATAATACGAGCATGATCACCCCGATTGTTGCTGTAGTTTTCATAATGCAGAGTTTTGGGGTTCTATATATAAAACGCAGAGCTCGGTTTTAGGGTTGCTATGCATGCATATGACTTGTCTGCAAAACTAAAACGGTTTAGTGGTGTTTTAACTGTATATTTCAATGATTAGACTACTAATTCACTAGGTTAATCTA
This sequence comes from Crocinitomicaceae bacterium, assembly GCA_047621865.1. Classification (GTDB taxonomy): domain Bacteria; phylum Bacteroidota; class Bacteroidia; order Flavobacteriales_D; family Crocinitomicaceae; genus UBA4466. The sequence goes on from JBLHON010000046.1 coordinate 1,628, forward strand.
ATTTAGAGGTGGTTGCCTGGGATTTTTCGAGATGAGCAGAAATGATCTATAAATGAACAAACGGGAATTTTGAGTGAATATAATATCCCTACCATCAGAATACGCCCATAATTCAATGATTTTAAAGGATATAGGCGCTCGTCGAAGAAATATCCCTTGTCATCCATGCATTCGACCCTGAAATCACTACAATTTAATTCAGGTGATTCAAGGAGATCAGATTTTTGCTACTATCAGTATGGAGAGGTCAGCTCAAATTCTAGCAGTGAACTTTACCTTCCTATATGGATTACATTAATGAAAGCTTACTGACTATTGATCGAATTCAGGATTGAAAAGACTTCGTTTGAGACGTTCCTTATCAGAACGCAATGATTTAAGCAGTTCTCTTTTCCCGCTCAATAAAAGAAGGTAATTCCATTTAAATGAAACCTGTCCAATGTATCTGAGAAAATAATAAGCAATCATCCCACTTATTGGCATCGCGGCAAAATAGATGATATTGACCCACCACTCCCATTCAAATAAATAGTCTACTAAGAAGAGGAAACCAATGTACGTTAATGGGTATAAAACGATTCCTAACAGGATAGCAATAGGCGCGTAATATTCAACATCTTTTACCAATATTGGCATAAGGAAGCCTGTGAGTTTGAACGGAAAAAAATTATGAATTACGCCGATAAAGAAGATTGGTAGCCCTAAGAATAAAATCGAAATTGACTCCATCAATTGACGAATGAACATTCCTCTTTTCAGCTTCCTGCTCAGAAGTTTGGGATCAATCTCCATCTTTTCCAACTGCCATTTTAATCGATAGACCAAGAGCTCAATTTTTGTCAATTCCCCTGGAGTATCGAGGTAAATTCTGTTCAATGCAGCATGAACATTTTTCATCAATTCCACCTCACTTTCAACCCCTCTAATTGATTGATTTTGCTCCTCAGAAGAAAGGACTTCAACAATTGCATCCACGAAATCTTCTTGATCTTTGGAAATTGAATTCACTAAAAGCCCTTCCAAACTTGCCCTAAACTTCTCTGTTAATTTCTTTCCTGTTGGAGAAGGATGAAGTTGATATTCATCATAATGGTGGGAAGGATCAATTGTTTCTCCAATATTTGCTAGAACAGAGCTTCGAAATTGCTCCCCTTGCACATAGATGAGTCCAATGGGCACAATTTTAATTCCAAGCTTGCCTCCATTTCGAGTTTCAGCTTCCAAAGCAATGCGAGCAGCTCCCGTTTTTAATTCTCTCAACTGACGTTCCAGTGAACTGTTGCCCTCTGGAAAAATCAGCAATGTATCCCCCTTTTCAAGGACTTCATAACAGGCTTCAAACGCTTGTTGGTTAGAAACACCTGCTGTTCTATTGTCAACACTTCTATTCACTGGAATCAATCCAAGCCCTTTTAAAAACCATCGTTTCAAAGGCGTATTAAAGAAAGTTCCCTTGGCCATATAATAGATTGGTCGCTTGCACAAACCAGCGATTATCCATGCATCCATTAAAGTATTTGGATGATTTGCGATAATTATTGTTGGACCTTTCTGGATCAGACGTTCGCGATGTTTTACGCGAACCTCACGGTAGTAGAGCCAAATTCCAGTACCAAGTAATATTTTTAAGATCCTGTATAACATAATCGAGGGCAAGATAGTAATTTGCAACCGTTGAATCCGCACGGATTTCCACAATTCAAATCTCGGAATATGCGAAAATCACAACTCCAGCTTGATATGGTTCATAATACGACAAAAGCTATGTACATTTGATGCTATGAATGATTTTCCTGTAGCATATTTCAATACTAATGATGGCTCTGCAAGACTTGCGTTTGGTCATGGACCTATGCTCAAGTTGATAGAGCATGCTCCTTTGGAAGAACTTCAACAATTTATTGACGATCAAGCAGGAAAACACCTGCTATTGAACTTAAGTTATGAGCTAAAGAACTCGATTGAAAAGCTTGAGTCAACGAATGAAAATTACAGCAATTTCCCAATGGGTTATGCTTGGGTGCCCAAATACATGCTTGAGATAGATCAAGAAAACGTCAAATTTGTCCAGGGCGAGAAGGACGGAGTAAGTCTAGCATTCATAGAGCAATTCATGGAAGCTGAAATTGATCAGAATTACGACGCCTTTCCACATCGCCTAAAACCGAGAATTAGCAAGGATGAATATTTGAGGCATGTCAAAGAAATTCAAAATGAAATCCAGAAAGGCGAAGCATATGAGGTCAACTTTTGCCAAGAATTCTATGCTGAGGACGTTGCTATTCCACTCCCATTGGATGCCTATTTCAAGTTAAATCATTTAACACGAGCGCCCTACTCCTCTTTCTTTTCCATTGACGACTTTATCATTTTCTGTGGAAGTCCAGAACGATTTTTAAAACGAATTGATAATCGATTAGTTTCAGAACCAATAAAAGGAACGAAAAAGCGTGGAAAGAATAAAGAGGAAGACGAAACCTTGAAGGAGGAACTGCTGCACGATCCAAAAGAACGGTCGGAAAATGTGATGATTGTCGACCTAGTAAGAAATGATCTCTCAAGAATCGCGCTACCAAACTCAGTAGAAGTAGAGGAACTTTTTGGCATTTACACCTTCGAAACAGTGCATCAAATGATTTCTAAAATTGCCTGTGAAATTGCTCCCGAAACCACATTTACCGAGATTTTACGTGCTACATATCCCATTGGTTCAATGACGGGAGCTCCAAAAGTTAGCGCCATGAAGATCATTGATGATCATGAATGCTTTCAACGAGGTATTTATTCAGGATCAATTGGATACATTAAGCCAAATGGCAATTTTGATTTGAACGTTGTCATTCGAAGTTTGGTTTACAATCAAGCAACACGCTATTTATCCTGTGCTGTGGGAGGTGCCATCACTATTCAGTCTGACCCAGAGATGGAATATGAAGAATGCCTGACTAAGGTAAAACGCATTTTAGATGGTATGAATGAGTGACTTACAATCACATATTGCTGAATATTGGGATCATTTGAAGCAAAAACATCTTTTTGTAGCTTGCAGTGGAGGGGTTGATTCGATTGCCTTGCTCCATCTACTTCATCAGCATAATTATACGCTTTCAGTTATTCATGTTAACTATCAATTGCGTGGAGAAGACTCGAATTTAGATGCACTCTGCGTTCAAAACAATTGTAAAGTTCTTGGAATTCCATGCGAAATCAGAACAGTTGATCTTGAATCACAATTATCTGAAGGAGGAAATCTTCAAGGGTTAGCACGCGATGTTCGTTATGCATGGTTTGAGGAGATTTTAAGCGACAATGCTACTAATTGCATTTTATTGGCGCATCATGCTGATGATCAAGTAGAGACCTTTTTTCTAAATCTCGCACGGAAATCTGGAGTTATGGGTTTATCGTGTATGCCATCAGAACGCGGGAGAATTTATCGCCCATTGCTGAACTATTTCAAACAAGATCTGATTGATTTCGCAACAGAACTTTCACTTCCATGGCGGGAAGATGCTTCAAATAAATCCACTAAATACAGCAGAAATCGTTTACGAAACGAAATTATTCCAGAGCTAAGACTAAAAATCCCTTCAATCCAGGAAAGTATTTTACTGCTCGTTGAGCATTTTCAATCTTTACAAAAATCACTGGAAGAAGCTGTTCGACCCTTCTATACAGGGATTAAGGATACGGGCGCATTCGACCTAGAAGATTACAACCAGTTGGATGATTTCAAGCGTATTGAACTCTTTCGTCAACTTGGAATTTCTGCAAAAATTGTCGAGCGTGTGGATCAGCTCCTGACTCAGTCTAAGGGAAAAAAAATCGATCTAGATCACGCAATTTATACTTCGATTGTCCGAGATCACGACCAATTCAGTTTTTTAAAACACCCTGAATTTGTACCTCAATTGACCTCTACGTTCGTGGAATCATTGCCCATAGAATACTCGAAAGATGAAGTCTATTTGGACTCAAATAAAATTCAAGGTGAACTGGAAGTACGAAAATGGAAGCTAGGTGATCGAATTGCACCACTTGGGATGAAAGGAACTCAGCTCATCTCAGATATTATCAAAGATGCTAAAATAACTGCATCTAAAAAACAGAGAGTACTCGTGGTACATGATGATGATTCAATTCACTGGTGTGTGGGATTGAAAGTAGGAAGGCTCGCAGTTGCAACTCACAATTCCACGAAGATTATGAGATGTTCAATTACCGCTCAAGAAGCTCCAAAATAGGTTTACCAGTTAAGGCATTTGGGCGCTGTAAATAAAGTAAGTGCGTCAAAGTAGCCGAAATATCTGTGATTTGAATCTCTCTGAAAATCTCTTGCTGTGGGACACTTTTTCCGTACCAGAGTAGTGGAACGTGAGTATCATAGCCAAATGCTGACCCATGACTTGTTCCTTTTCGTGTCAACTCTGTCTCCTCAGACTTAGGTAAGTAACCTGGCTCTAGAATAAACATTACATCACCACTTTCCTCGTGATGAACCCCTTTTCTGACCATGTCCATCCACTCTGCGTCCACAGCAGCACTATACAATTGTTCAGACGTAAATGAGCGCTTCACTCCTTCCCATTGCTGTACTTCATTAGCAATATAAGTTCTCACTTCCTTTGCATCAATTCCACTATCATGCATCAATTTTCGATCTAAATAAAGATTTAAATTATCCTCATAGATGATTGGATTCACGCCATATTTCAAGACTAACTTTCGAACGAGGGCTGTGATATGCTCGTCAATAAAGAAATATCCTCCTGGAAGTTTTTTGTCAGTTAAATATTGAGGAACAGGCACAACTGCATGATCAGCAGTTAAAAAGAGCACGTAATCGTCATCCCCCACTTTATCCTCTATTGCCTTCATCAAACGCTTCAATTCAAGATCTAATCTGATGTAGGTATCTTCAATTTCTATGGAGTAAGGCCCAAAAGCGTGTCCAATTATATCAGGTGTAGAATAACTGATGCACAACATATCCGTTTGATTATCATCACCAAGTTCTTCATTTTCTAGAGAAGCAATCGCCAAATCTGTTAAGAATGTATTTGCGAATGGAGTTGATGTGAAAAGTGAATAATGAAGAGAATCATTCGTCATTGCCTTTAAGTCATACGGGAAAGTTGGAGTTTCTTTACCTGGCAACAAATGCTCATAAGGTGAGTCATCTGGACCACTTTCTCCATATGCCTCCAAAGGCATAATTGGCTCCCAGACTTGTTTGAGGTATTTATCCGCGTATTTTTTATCGTTGAATTTATTTACCCATTCAGGAAGCGCGTCTGTAAAAAAGGTACTTGTAATAAATTTTCCAGAGCTATAATCGTACCAATAAGAGCCATCACTCATGTGTCCACCTGGCAAAATCGCGCCTCTATTTTTAATCGACATTGAGATGACCTTTGCCTCTGGATAGGTTAACTTTAATTGATCAGTGATCGTGTTTGCCTTTAAACGATGAGGAGAATATTTACCATAGCTGGAGGTGTCTCCAACCGTCCTTACCGTCGTATCTTCAACACAGTTCACAGATGCCCATTCGGCTCTACTAAACCAATCATTTCCAACAATCCCGTGGTTACTTGGAGTTGTTCCTGTATAAATGGATGCATGTCCAGGACCAGTATATGTTGGAATATAATTATACATTGTATTCCTACAATTGGTGCCATTTTCCATCAGCTTTCTGAATCCACCATCACAAAATTTATCGTAGTAACGATAGAGGTATTCATAACACATCTGATCCACAACAATTCCGATTACCAATTTCGGCGAATCAGCTTGTTGTGCATGTGAAGTAAAGAGTGCAGTCGAAAAAAGAAGGGCAGCAATTAATTTCATAGATATCTATTGAGTTACAAAAATATAAATCCTTGGAGTGAATTCACGAGAACAAGCATTAACTTTGCAACAAACGTCTAAAGATGCTTGGATTAAAATTGCCGACAGACCCAAGATGGGTAAATATAGTAGAGAAGAACATTGAGGAAATCCTCACAGATCACGCGTATTGTGAGCAAAAGGCTGCGAGTAATGCAATCTCTGTGATCGTTAAACATCCCCAATATCCTGATTTGGTAAAAGCAATGGTTGAAATTGCACAAGAGGAAATGGAACATTTCTCAATGGTTCATGATAAAATTCTAGAACGAGGATTGACCTTAGGGCATGAGCGAAAAGATCCTTATGCTAGGGATTTACTTGCTTATCAGGCGGCGAATTATGGTGGAGGATCACACGACAATCAATTTGTAAATCGCATGCTTTTTGCTGCAATGATTGAGGCGAGAAGCTGTGAACGATTTAAAATCTTGTCTGAAGAAATCGCTGATCCAGATCTAAAAGAATTCTATCGAAGCCTAATGGAGAGTGAAGCGAGACATTACACGGCCTTTCTAGGCTTTGCACGTAAATATGGCGGTGCAATTGATATCGAAACTCGCTGGACTGATTTTCTAGCCTTTGAAGCAACTCTGATGAGCAAGTATGGGAAGGGCGAAACCATGCATGGATAGCTAGACGATTCTTCGTTTTTTGTCACTTCGAGTAGAGCCTTGCTCATATATCCCGATACTGAAGCTTTGGCACAAGAATCCGAGAAGACAAAAAAAATCCCGTCACTATTTCTAATAACGGGATCTAAAGAAAGCATTTGAATTTCTAGTGAACGATAACCAATTTAACTGGCTTCACGGCAATTCCATTTTCTTCAACAAATACGAAGTAAACCCCTTGACGGAAATTCCCTGTATTCACTGTAATCTTATTTGTTTGTTCTGTGATCTCATCTGTTTGAACTAATTGTCCAGCTTGATTGTAGATCTTCACAGCACCATCAGAAATCACTTTTGAGAAGCTAATGTAAGCTTGCTGATTCGCAGGATTTGGAATTGTCTTCACATCAAAGGCGAATTCATCTAGACTATTATCATTAACATCAAAGCTAATTGCGAAATCATCAAAATAGAATCCATCTTTTCTAAGTCCACCATCTGATTCCAATACGAAACGCACCCGAATAATATCTCCTAAGTAATCGCTTAAACTGATCTTTTCGTCTACCCATGATCCTTGTGTTCCTTCATACACGGGCTCACCATCTGGCTGAACGCTTCCGCTCGAACCATCTCCAGGCACCGTGTAATTTCCACATTGCCCAATCCACGATGAACCTCCGTCAACAGAAACTTGAAACTGGCAATAATCATAATCAGCTTCAATCTCCCACATAGCATAAAAAGAAGCTTCAGCAGCAGTTGCGTTTGTCAAATCGATATCCTGATCGAATTCAAATGTCTTAGTCGTGTTGTTCGAATAATTTCCACTTGGACTATCAGTGAAGCTCGTCGATGGCGAAACAAATTCAGAACTCGTTACGCTCCAATCCCCCGTCCAATTTGCTGTGTTCGAAGCATCTTCAGAATACTGAAGTGTCAATGACCCAAATGTTTTTGTAATCGTATCACGCGTCTGGAATGTTCCATAATCAAGTGTGAGAACATATTTGATTTGAGATCCAAAAACAACAGCAGGATCCAATACATAAGAAATTGGAGCAGAAGTAGTTTCTCTTATCGCTAATGAATGAACAACTGGAGCACCAACAGATTGAATGTTTAAGATTGGCTCTACCAATACAGTAACTGTTGCTGGACCTTCCAAACGACCAAGTCGCTTAAGGTTATGTGTAAAATCTCCCGTCATTGTCGTCATTGAAGATGCATCTGCATCAGACAACAAATGAAACTTGAGTGCAAGATGAGCTAACATCAAATTTGGGAATATCATTTCTAAACATGTAGGAACAATCCCAGACTGAGAAGGCCAAAAATCATCACCAACTTCCGGTGTCATCGCAAATATTGTGTCTTTCTCTCCAACCCCAATATCTACTTTATACATATAGTCATCAGAATCTCCAGAAGCAGGATATAATCCTGAACTCTTCATTGGTTCGTAATTATTGTATTGCGTCATGTGCACTGTGATATCCGTGAAATAATCATGATGATCGGCAAATTCAGCATTCGTCGTTCCAACTGGATGCAACTGCAGGTCACCATATGAGTGTGAATTAGATGCAAGCGTGAAATTAACACTCTCAACCAACCACTTTATTGCAGATGTTTCAGGCTCAGAAAATGCTGATGTACCTGGATACGTATCACTGTTTGGATCAGCACTTACGCCAGTTGTGTTCCAGCCATAAGAGTAGTTTCTATTTAAATCTACGCCGGGATTTGATCCTCCAACGGGTGCTTTATTCTTACGGTGAAACCCAAATCCACTTGGATCATTCGTTTCATTCTCGATATAACCATCTGGATTTATACATGGAACGAAATACATTTCAACATTGTCAACTAAGTACTGAACTTCTGGGTCTGTAGCATAGTTTTCCAAGAGGTACCACATGTAGAAAATTGTTTGCGACATTGACATAGGCTCACGTGCGTGATGAATTGCTGTATACAATACCTTAGGTTCAGTGCTATCATTTAACGCTGGACTGTCTGAAATCTTTACATGATAGATTGGTCGACCTTCATGTGTAAGGAAAGTAGAAATTGGAGCCCTAACAGTGATCAGTGCAGGATACATTGCTGCCATGTCATCTAGTGCGTCCAGCATATCTTGGTACTTATAGAATCCTGCATAACCATTGTTTTCAAAGTGATTTACTGGAGCTACAGGAGTAAATCCACCGCCACCACCTGATGAGGTGCAATTGACATTTTTCTGATAAGGCTCTGGATTCAAGTTACGCTCAGCATAGAAAGCTTTAACGTCCTCGATGAGAATTTCATATTCAAATCCATTTGCCGACATTTTTTCAATATCAGTTTCGGAGAAGTCACTGATAAAAAAAGTGTTGTGTTTTACTTTACCGTGGTCTACAGCTAAACCCAGTGTAGCGAGCTGAGAAAGCCCTTCTGAATCTGTGAAAATTTTGACCTTTGAGTAACGCTGTTGAGCAAAGGAGGCACAAGCGAACCCAACAATCGCGATAATTGTTGCTAGTTTTTTCATTTTCTGAGTATATAGTTTGAACTGCAATTTACGCACTTTTATTTACTTTTCTATGGTAACTATTGAACTCATCTGTTCGAATTCATTTATCCTATTAAAAATCTGCTTCATCCTTGGAAGAAAACCATCCATACTAATTGGCACAAGCTGATGCTAAGCTGTTTCTATATTTACCGTGAAATGCATTGCTAACAATTAAAAGAGACTCCTACGATGTCAGAAACGAACCCAACTATCAAAACAGAACAATTTAAGAAAATACGATTTGGACGAATTTTTTGGCCTAGCTTGTGGGCAGCTCTCATCGTTTCTATTATTGGTCTTTTAATCTGGTTCTTCATGATTCAGAGTATTGTGGGTGGTTTTGGAGCAACTAATGGAATGCAGGTACAAGATAATACAGTGCTTCATATGTCATTGGATGGACCAATTGGCGAAAAAGGACAATCTGCATTCAATCCAATGAGTTTGAGTGTTGATCGCACAATTGGATTGTCAGATATTCTTCAAGGATTCGAAGAGGCTAAAACAGACGATAAGATTAAGGGAATTTATTTAGAATTATCTGGAGTGCAATGTGGATACAGCACTGCTCGTGAAATTCGCAAGGCCATTAATGATTTTGAGAAATCGGGCAAATTTGTTATTGCCTATAATAGTGGTGAAGTAATTCCATTGAAGCAATATTATATTGCCTCTGCTGCCGATAAAAATTATGGTTTTCCAACTTCCAATATGGAATTTCTTGGACTCGGATCGGAAATGACATTCTTTAAGAATACGCTCGAAAAGATGGACGTTGAGATGCAAGTAATTCGAGGAAGCGGAAATGATTTCAAAAGTGCTGTGGAGCCATTTTTACGTGAATCAATGAGTGACTCAGCACGTGTTCAAGTAGATCGCTTGCTGAGTAGTATCTGGTTGGATATTCGTCAGGAAATTGCCACGGATCGCAAAACTACCGTAGAGGAATTAGATCGAATTGCTGAAAATGCACTCGTATTGAATGTGAATGACGCCGTCAAATTTAAATTAATTGATGGGGTTAAATACAAGGATGAAATTTTGGACATGCTCGCCAAAAAGGCAAAAACTCCAAAGGGAGAAGACGTAGAATTGTTATCCTTTGAGAAGTACTCGCGTAAACGCTTTTATCAAAATCAGATCTTAACTTCTGAAGACGAGCCAAACATTGCTGTGATTCTTGCAGAAGGAGCAGTTTCTCGAACTGGTGATGGACTTACCTCAGAAAATATTTGTGAACTCTTCAGAGAAGCGCGAAAAAATGAATCAATTAAGACGATTGTTTTCCGTATCAATAGTCCTGGAGGAAGTGCCTTGGCGAGTGATGAAATTTGGAGAGAAGTTAAATTGACCAACAAAACGAAAAAAGTAATTGTCTCTATGGGTGATGTAGCTGCTTCTGGAGGATATTATATTGCTGCTCCTGCCACTGCCATTTTTGCAGAGCCAACAACAATTACAGGCTCAATTGGAGTTTTTGGAGTAATTCCATATACAGGAGCAATGCTTGAAAATAACCTGGGAGTTACTTTTGATCGGGCAACCACAAATTCTCATTCACTTCTTACGACAAATAAACGTCTGACAGAAGAAGAAATGCTGATGATTCAGAAAAGTGTAGATGAGATCTATATTGATTTCAAAACGGTTGTTGCTGAAGGACGAGGAATGACGTTGGATCAGGTTCAACAAATTGCACGTGGTAGAGTTTGGACTGGGCGCGACGCAAAAGAGATTGGTTTGGTAGATGAAATTGGAGGATTGACGGAAGCAATAGCATATGCAGCTAAGAAAGCTAAAATCAATGACGCGAAGGTACTCTACTATCCACTTGTGCGTGAAGATCCATTGGGCGATTTCATTGAACAAATGGAAGAACAGCAGAACATGAAAGCACAGGCATCTACGCCAGCTTTGCCAAAATCACTGCTTCAATATTATGCACAACTAAAGGAATTAGAGACCTTTCAAGGAATTCAAATGAGAATGCCCTACACAGTCATAATCGATTAAAAACTTATTTTTCAATTCAAAGCCGCGTCAATTGACGCGGCTTTTTTTTGTTTCTGTAACCTAGATGGTTACATTGTGTTATGTAAAAAACACTCTTGATCATGCGAATTATCTCCTTAATTACCAGCATTCTCATGCTGTCTTGTGCATTAGGCCAGGTTCCAATTACAACAGCCCGTGAAACCGATGGTGATGTTGATGGATTCAAATATTCTCTTCTCGTTAAAACATCAAAGGGTGGAATTGACGTTGGACGTGATGTTGTCTTCATCGAGACGACTACCTATGAGCGAATTGCAGTAAAGACAAACAATGCTGGTCGGGTTGAGTTGGTTTTTGACCATGGCGATAATTGGCTAGGTTCTGTTGGCGAGATGAGGAATTGCATCGAATTTAGAGCTGGAAGAGGAAGCGCCAAAAGAACGATAACGTACAATCCAGTAGCATATGAGCGTGGAAATCGCACATTGCCAGATCGTAGATCAGTGAATTTTAAGCGAATCTCTCAAAAGAGATTAAGTCCAACGGCCAAAACTACCCCAACTGAAAGCATCGTAAATATTGTATTAGTTGACAACAAACGAAAAGTATATCCGGGAATTAACGTGAATGTGTGCTGTTTTGCTACTGAAACGATCTACGAAGGAGTAACTAATGGGAATGGAGCCGTCACTTTCTTGCTTCCAAATAGCAACGATTATGAAGTTGATGTGGACGGTGTAAAATCTCTACGTTGGATTGACCTCGATCAGCGATCTATCAATACAACCATGCAATTGATGTTTCAGCCGCGTGAATTTACAGAACAATCACAAGCTCAATTTATCGTGCAAAATGTGAAACCTGATGTTAGCCCAAGTTCTTCGCATGCCCGCATTAAGTTAAAAGTCATTGGTGGTTCAAAAGATGGAATCCAAGAAGATGTTTATGTCCGAATGCTGAAGTCCAACTCAGTGTACAAGGCAAAGACAAATGATCAAGGTGAAGTGACCTTCATGCTTCCCATTCGCAATCAATATTTCATCGATTTTGATTACCAAAAAGGTGCGAAAGAAATTGATCTATCCAAGGCAAAAGGAATCGTGCAACAAAATATGACCGTTCAATATGTTCCAGATCCACGCCTCGAAAACATCGAAGATTTTATCCCGAGCGTGAAGGAATTAATCGATTATGACATTCACAATTTTGTCAACAAGCAATATCCCGAGCCCGTTATGGGAGATGTTGATTTCTATATGTGCTGGGGAAATAAATTCAACAAACATTCGAAAGAAGCACTCTTGGAAATTGGATTAAAAGTGCGCACAAACGTACCAAGGAAATCTGAAGATCCTTTGAATGTCTGCTTTGTAGTGGATAAAAGTGGCTCGATGATGGGCGAAGATCGTATCGAGCAATTGAAGCGTTCACTCATTCAATTCGTAAGTCAACTTGGTCCAAAAGACATTATTTCGATCGTTGTTTTCGATAATGAAGCAAAGCTTGCAGTACCAGCTGAGGCGATTGGAGACAAGAAAAAAATCATTGATATTATCCACGCTATTCAAGCTGGAGGTGGTACACTTATCTATGACGGAATGGTTATGGGCTTTGATGAGGTGAAGAAGAATAAATCAAAAACGTCCATCAATCGTGTGATCTTATTAACAGATGGTTATGGCTCAACGCCGCCAGAAGAAATAATTGCAAAGGCGAAAGGATTCATTGCCCAAGGGATTGAACTAAGTGCCGTTGGCGTTGGTGTAGACTACAATCAAGCACTACTATCACAACTCGCATCAGCAGGTGGTGGATTATTGCACTTAGCTGGAAATTCAGCAAATATTCAGGATGCATTTCAACATGAACTGGAAACTGTGCTTTATCCTATGGCAAAGAATGCAACCTTGACAGTGACATACCACGATCAAATCGTTTATCGTCAGCTATATGGTTATAGCAATGAACAAGTCTCTAAAGGAAAAATGGAAGTTGGTATCCCTCACCTCTTTCCAGGATTGGATCAATTGGCACTTATCAAATTCGATTTGATTAACCCAACAAAGGATATTGAGCGAGAAGCCGTTCATGTTACACTCACTTATGATGATGCAACTACTGGGGCTAAAGTAAAACGCGAGCAAAAAATTCATCCAGAATGGACAACAGCAACTGGAGAATTGGACATGACAATCGACAAGGAACACAAGAAAGTTCTCGCTGTGGCAATCGCCAATCAATCGCTTAAAGTGATGGCAAACTCCTTCGAATCTGGCGATCGTGTAGCAGCTGCTAAATCAGTGCAGAGTGCAATGGATCAAATTCAAGCCCTTTTCCCAGATGCAACACCAGCAGAGATTCTTCCAATTGTAGATCGTTTGACCCAATACGTAGACGCATTTCGAACACTTGCCGCTATGAAGCAACACTAGTTCTTGGAACGACAGTTCGATTTTTTCGATTGTCCAAGTGTTGGATTGTTGGATTTCTCAATGTAGTTCTCGATACACCTCATAAAAATGAGGCACTCGAACTGACATTGGATCATTGGTAGAATAAATAAAATGTCGGTTCGAGTGACTCTGAGGTACGAAGAGTTGTATCAGAACGACAATTTTATTCGCCTTCAATAAGCCCGTCGTAATCGAATAATTCGTACAAGTGCTCTACTGATGAAAAGACTAATAATCGCGAAGATTCCAGCAAGAATAATCAGCACCCATACACTAAAGCCAAGAGTCAAAAAACGCCATATTAACGACCAAATTGATTTTTGAGGGTTTGCCATTGCACTAATATAATGGCATTAGCTCAATTGGGATTACAAACATGAGGCTTTCTAAGGATGATAAATCCTACAATTCAACTAGACTAGCAGTTCAATCGCTATAAAACCAGCGTAGTTCAAAGCTTCCGAAAGGTCTGAATTGCCTGATATCATTGATATCACGATTAAACAACACGCTATTCAAATCGATCTGAAGAAGCGACAAATATAGTTTGTTTATATACTAACATTTCGTGTAAATACTTGTGAAATTTTAGGATTGCCATAGATAGTACCATTTATTCACCATTTCATAAGGATTGCAGATCTACATTTCGTATTTTTGTTTCCAATAATTAACTATCACCTAGGACTCTGTCCAAAAAAAAACTCTATGAAAAAAATCTATACACTCGCGTGTTGCATTGGACTAACCTTGACGGCTACTGCACAGAACTATGGTTCTGGAATGTCGACAGGTACGGCTGAGCCATACGTCTACACCAACAATGGTACAACTGTTCTTGGTATTCCAGCTGCTGAGGTTTTATCTCCAGCACAAACAATTCCATTTGCTTGGAATTTTTACGGGGTAGCTGTCACAACTTATAAAGCAAGTGACAATGGCTACATTACTTTCGATGCTGGCGCTTCTACAAGTGATCCTGCAAATGGATCAATTCCAAATGCTGGTGGACCGAACGACGCAATTTATGCATTCTGGGATGACCTAGGAGTAACTGCAGGAGCAGGTTCTCCAGATGAGGTAGTTTCATTTACTTATGGAGCTGCGCCAAACAGAACTCACGTGATTCAATACTTTTCAGTAACACCTATTAGTGGAACTGGATTCATGTATGTAGCAGTTCGTTTACATGAGTGTGGTGATTTCGATATCGTTCACAATTATGGTAACGCAACTGGTATGACTGCAACAGTAGGTTGTGAAGATGCTACAGGCGCTAATGGAACAATGGTTCAAGGACCAAGTTTCGATTACCCTGCTCTTCAGCCAGATGGTGCTGATGATGTTGTTTATACATTCTATTGGGATGGTATCAATTATGATGCGGCTATTACATCTTCAGATCTTACTGCATTTATTCCAGTTGGAAACAACACAATTAGTGGACAAATGACAAATAATGGAAGTCAGGCAATTACTGCTTATGACCTTCATTATACTGTAGATGGAGGTACAGCAGTGACAATGAATGTTACTGGAGTAAACATTGCTGCTTTAGGAGGAACTGCGAATTACTCGCATTCAACTCCACTTAACATTGCATCAGGAGGTGAATCACATACAGTTTGTGTTTGGGCTGATAACCTTAACGGGAATGCTGATGAGCGCTCATGTAATGATGAAATTTGTACAGACGTATTCTCTAACAATAATACTGGCGCAACTAGTGTAGCTGTAGTTCTTGAAGAGTTTACTGGTGCATGGTGTGGATGGTGTCCTGATGGAGG
>JBLHON010000047.1:0-16612 GCA_047621865.1 Crocinitomicaceae bacterium
AGATCCGAAATTTCGAGCACGATTTATGGTCGTATTAGGTCGCTTACTCTTTCGCCGAAGCTTCAGCGTAGGAGCTCGCTCCTGAATTGTTGGATCGCGACGCTTTTGGATTATGCTCCTTCGCTGAGTCCTTCGCCAGAGGCTTCGGCCGCCGGAGAAAGCTATGGCGAAGGCGCTTAGATTATTGGATTTGATAGGCTGTGATTCTTCTAATCATTTCTCGCGTCTATGTTAACTAGTAGCCCATCAATCTTTTGACTGATATATGCCAGCTCTCGCTTGAAATTATGCTCCAGAGAAACACTCGGACTGACATCCTTCGAACAATCGAATGATCGAAAAGGAATTAGCTTCTCTACAGTCTTTCAGTCTTTCAGCCTTTCAGTCTTTCAGTCTTGAGTCTTAAAGTCTTAGCATCTGAATATCTTTCTAATCTAAAAGTCCGACTAACCTACTTATTCAAATCCCAAGAATAAGTCATGTACGTGACTTTTGGGTCTTTGAGTTGCTCAGTTCTATATTTATTAAAGAAGTCAATCGTCGTCTTTCCACCTTTATTGAAATCTTCAGAATACCAATCAAAAATGGATGAGATTTCAATGCTTTTCTCGGTAAATTGATTCTTTGAAGTGTCGCTCAGGAAACGCTTGGTCTGAGAAGTGAGTTGACCATATAATTTCGCAGGAGTATATGCTTTATTCAGTAAGACTGGACAAGATTTACTTCCACAGTTCAAAGCAAAGTGAACCCGTGGCTCGTTGAATTTTTTTCGAACGATGTCATTCTCAATTTGATTTAGGCTGTATGTTGCACCATTGAGCTTGATAAATTTCTTATGCCATGGCTTTGCCGTGATTTTTGTAATTGAAGTTGTTGGATAATTATCCACGATGAGTTGAATTGTATAGACGTTGTAGGCATTAATCCAATAGGTTAGTTTTTGCGTACTCGACCATCCAGATCCTGGGAAATTATCCTCTAATTCTTTGGTAATCGCTGTCAATTCAGATTTATTTGATTTGATCGAGCTATACTTAACATTTCCAGCATAGGTCACGTATTTCTGTAAGAATGCATTCAGCTTGACATACTTGTGAAAATCATAGGCATCTTCAACCTTTTCGAGACGATTCTCAGTGACTATCAATTCTTCAACAGGAGGTGGAGGCATTTCTTCATCCATTCTCACAGGAGAATCCTCCATCCCCAGTGTATTCTCAGACCCTTCAAAGTCTGGATTTACCACATCAACTTGCAGATCATCTGTTGCAGGATCAACTTTCTTGTCAACAGATGGGCTGTTCTCATTCTGTTCAGTTGGAGTTTTAGCCGTTTCCACTGAATCCTCGATAGCTGCTTTTGATTCCTCTTGGCAAGACATGAATCCCACTAGGAGAGCAAAAATGAGTGTAGTTAAGTATACATTTTTCATAATTCTAAGATAGTGTTTAAACGGACATCTTGCATTTGATTATTCAATTGATTTATAATTCTTGATCCACAATGGATCCATGACATCATTGAGCAACATCCAGAAACTGGTATCTAAGAAGAAGTCTCCATCTATATGATTGATTCCATAACGCTCGTGTAAATAGATTTCTTGATTGGGCCCAGGTTTATGATATTTGGTGCTCCAACCCATATCAGTCGCCCCTCGAAAAGGATAGGTTGAAAATCGAATTTTCCAGAGTGAATCTAATGGAATACACGATGGTACTTTTTCGAAAGTTGTGCTATCTACGATTACTGAACAGTCAATTCCATTCTGAAGAAATAAATTTTCCTTCTGTGGATTGTAAATACTTGGCCAGAATCCAGAGACAATTTTAACGAATGTATTGGCGTCTACAATTCGCTTGTGGGTTAGAACTCTTCCGTTGTTTAAGTAACACGCAAAAGTGGTCATTTGTGAGTTTGCACCAATAGAAACTTTTACACCAAACACTGGTTTAACAGTGCTTTGTTTATGAACTGAAACCGAAATCAGCCAAACAGCAAGAAGAAGTATACGCCACTTCATAGTCTAATTTAAGGAAAAATGATTTAACAACATCATTCCGAATAGTTTGCGTACGCTTGTAATCAGGATAAGTTACGCAAATTGGGAGATGAATTATAGGATTCTCATCAATCAACGAATGTCCAAATATGTTGCCAAGGATAGACATCAACTAGATCTATACGTGAGCACGAAAAAATGAGTGAGATTTAGTGCCGTCCAAAACGATGAATACCACTTGGAGTTATGCATGCGTCAAGTCGCACATCGTGAAACCCAATATCGGAAATTTCATCAACGAGTTCATCAAAATGACTTAGGCCAATAAATTTGCAACGCGGGGAGCATTTCTTTAGAAATCGATCGTAAAAACCTTTACCATATCCAACTCGATTGCCTTTTACGTCCACAGCGAGAAGAGGAACAAAAACATAATCGAAATGTTCAGCGGCAATAACTCGGCCCTTTTTGGGCTCGGGAATACCGAAACTTGACACCTCTAATTGGTCAACAGACTCGAAGAGAACTTGCTTCAATTCGTTCGTTCTGAAGTTCGCTTTTGGTACAGCTACAACAGCATCAAAAGACATCGCCTTCTCCCAAATTAGGTAAGTATTGATCTCTTTCTTTCCTTCAATTGGCAGGAATACACTGATTTTCTTTCCTTCAAGTTGGTATTTACTAAACGTGATATGGCAAATTGCTGCTGAAATTTGTTCCAGCCTCTTAGGAGACAGAGCCAGTCGTTTTTCAATATAGGAGTTTCGAATTTCTAGTTTCGTCATAATTATATTCCTGAGAATAATGATTGAGCCGATGACATTACTTCTGTTTCATTTAAATCATTGACCTTATCCAGCACCCGATTGATGGCTACAGATACAAGATCTTCCAGTTCCTCTTTCTCAATTACAGCATGATCGCCTGTAATCTCAAATGACGTTAATTTTCGATTTCCATTCATCGAAATTCGTACAAGTCCACCTCCAGATTCTTCCGTTATCACAATATCCTCCAAACGATCTTTGCTGACGTCAGTTTGACGTTTCAGATCTTGCAGTTTATTAAGTAAGTCAGTATTCAGCATATCGCATAATTTTGCAGCAGATAAAGATAATAAAATCAAGGTAATGTTCTTCTGAGCGCCTTGTTAATTTGCGCACTTCAAAAATATTTCATTACTTTACTCACTATTCTAATTCAATTTTGTCTGTGCATAGATTTTTAGTCATTTCATTTTTCTTACTAATCATAGTGGGCATTGTTTCTTCACTAGCTTGGGAGGATACTTCTGGAATTGTTGACAGAATGGATGTTTCTGATGCCTCCTTGGAGGATGTTTTGACTCAATTTGGAGATCCTGCCATGATTCATTCAATAGCTACTCTTGATGAGAGTAAAGCGAAGATGGGCGAAGATCTAATCTATTTGGGTCGAACGAACAGAAATGGTAAAAAGACGCGAAGAATTTCCAATTATTTCGTCTGTACTGATTGCCATAATATGAGTCGCGAATTTGAAAACTTAGGGGGTGAATCAACCAATGATCGCTTGAGTTATGCCGAAAAAAACGGACTGTCATTCTTACCAGGGTCAACGCTTTGGGGGATTTACAATAGAACTTCTTTTTACAATGATGATTACGTTCAGAAATATGGTGATCTAGTTGTTGATGCTCGAGATACCTTGGCAAATGCAGTTCAACTGTGTGCGAAATACTGTTCTTCTGGAAGATATCTAAAGGATTGGGAGTTAGAAGCAATCATGCATTATTTCAAAAAGGATGAGCTTCAGGTAAAGGACCTTGATTTAACGGCTGAAGATCGAGCTGCGATATTGAGATTTGAAAGCCTTGGAGTTGAGGAACGAGAAGAAATGATCAAAAGGATTAAACAAAAATACCGCCAGAGTTATTCGGCTACTTTCTTGGAAACACAGGATAGAGAAAAGCGCAAATATGGGGAAGGCGGAGACGTTTCAAATGGTAAATCGATCTATGAGAAAGCGTGCATGTACTGTCATGAAAACAAGCGTGTGACCTATTTGCATTTGGATAATGGAAAATTGTCAGGTAAGATGTTTTGGAATAATCTTCGAAATTATTCTGATCTATCCCTGTATCAAATTATACGTCACGGAACTTATTCCAAAACGGGTAGAAAACAATATATGCCCCTTTATACAGAGGAAAAAATGAGTGATGCTCAGCTGAATGACTTGGTGGCATACATCAAACAAATTGCGAAGAAAAAATGAGAAAACTAGTACTTCTACTTACGATAGGTTTCACGCACTGCTTATATGCTCAAGATACAGAGCTCCCCGATCTCGATCCTGTGGAGAACGTTGAGAACAAGGAAGTGCAAGCAACCTTTAATGGAACCCGTGTAATAAATGGTCATTCTGTTGAAACCCTGAAGAAAAGAATTTTACAATTTCGAATTGAGCACCGTTTTGGAGATATAGCTGGAACAAATGGTGGCGTTCAGCAATTTTATGGTTTCGATCAAGCCGCAGATATTCGATTTGCATTTGAATATGGAATCAGCGACAAATGGATGGTTGGTCTCGGACGATCTAAAGGAACAGGGGCTCCATACAGTTCACTTGTGGATGCATTCACTAAGTACAGAATCTTAACTCAAGCAAAAGGTAGAATGCCAATTGGCTTAGCAGTTGTGGGAACGGCAACAGGCACTTATATGAAAAAGAGTGAAGACCTAACACAGATCTCGAGTTTCCCAAAAACTTCACACAGGTTTTCCTACAGCACGCAATTATTGCTTTCACGTAAATTTGGTGAACGGATCAGTATTCAAGTGATGCCAACATATGTGCACAGAAATTTTGTGAAGATTGATGATGTTAATGGCCTTTTTGCTGTAGGTGGAGCACTTAACTATAAGATCACTAAGAATATTGGAATTATCACTGAGTATTACCACGATTTCCACGCGTCAGATGTTCGCTTGACAAATCAAAAGAGTCTCTCATTTGCCTTTGAATGGATCACAAGTGGACATAACTTCAAGATTAACCTTACCAATTCGCGTGGCTTTAATGAAACTCAATTTATTCCATACACGTATGCGAACTGGTTGGATGGTGAATTCCGACTTGGATTTAGTATCACAAGAAATTTCAAACTTTAGTCATGAAGAAACTAGGTATTTTGTATACATTAGTGGTGATCGTGGTGGCATTGGCGTCAACAACTTCTTGTAAAAAAGACAAAACTGCATTGCCCCCAGTTGATCAATGTCCAGACACAATTTTATTTTCCACGCAAGTTGAGCCATTTATTCAATTGAACTGTAGCGTGGCTGGATGTCACGATGCTGGAGCGGCAGGTGGATATAACCTAGTTGGCCATGGAAATATTTCTGCTAATGCTCAGATCGTATTAAACGCTATCAGACATGATGCTGGATTTACACCAATGCCTTATTTTCAAGCTAAATTAAACGACAGCATTATCGAGCATTTCGATTGCTGGATGATACAAGGAACATTGAATAATTAAACAATAGAATAATATGAAAAAAAGTTACCTTTTATTACCTTGCTTAGCAGTTGCTTCGATGGGATTTTTCGCCTTTCAATCTGCAGAGAGCAATAATGGAGATGTTAAGAGTTTTGTAGAATCTCATCTCCAAAATGGAGGAGGACAATCAGGTTTAACTGGAGCGCCAGGTGAGCAAAATTGTACATCCTGCCATGTTGGAACAGTAATACCTTCTTCATCAGAGAACACTTTCGTACTTCTTGATGTTCTAATGAACCCCGTAACAACATATATGCCTGGGGTCACTTACACTGCGTCAATATCAATGGTGTCAAATCCAGATAAAAAAGGATTCTCAGCTGTTGCTCTTGATGGTACAGATTTAAATGCTGGTTCATTCACTGGTGCTGGAATTGGAGGTACACAGGATTTCAATTCTGGTGGAAGAGATTATGTTTCTCATACATTAACGAGTAACACAAGTGCAACGACAGTTTGGTTGTGGACGTGGGTTGCACCAGCAACAAATGTTGGAGATGTAACTTTCTATGTAGCTTCGAATCTTACGAATAATAATAATAGCCCGTCGGGTGATTTGATTCATCTTTCTGAGCATGTCGTTGGAACTACAGCAGGAATTAATGAAACTTCAATTGAGAATTCATTCTCTGCTGGATATAGTAATTCGAACAACAGCGTGATGGTTGACTTTACTTATTTGGCTGCTGGAGACATGCGGTTCGATTTAGTTGATATGAATGGTCGTTCAGTGTTCACTTCTGGTCTTGGTCAGTCTGAGATTGGTGAGAACAGTGAGGCAATCCAATTGCCTTCTCATGTTGAAGATGGAATGTATGTAGTTCACTTCTTTGTTGGAAACAAAGCAATGTCTGCAAATATCATGGTGAAAAAATAAGCTTTACTAAAGCTATTGAAATGATCCGCTTGCCTTAGGTAAGCGGATTTTTTTATTCCAATCGTTTCGTAATAATTCCATTGACCTTGTCGAACAATTGATTTGGGAGATACGAGCGCCACTCTAATTCCTCCATTTCTCCACCCATTACCACGTAGTGATCAATTCCAACCTGTTGAATTTCTTCCTTCACATGATCATGGAAATTGATGAAAGCAATCCAGCCATCCTCAACATCCTCAAACCACTCTTCATAATAGCAATCATCTGAAGAGTGAAAGTTGAGCACATTTTCTCCAATCAACATATATTTATCGATCCCTAAAGGCAACATTTCATCAATTAAATCCCGTTTGAGAGTCATCACATCATTCTCAATTGCATCGTTCCACTCACCTAAGAGTTCTATAACAGCATAGCCTGTATCGTAGTCGACGTAAATAATTTTGACATAAAGAGTTGGCGACCCAATTGGATCCCACTGTGGATGAATGTAATAATTGTAGATGTGGTCTTGAAACTCAAATTCGCTATACTCCCTTCCAAAAAAAGGAGAGGCATCATCTTCAGATGCGATATAGAGGCTTCGCCAACGATAATAAGGTTCAATCAAATGCATAGAACAAATGTAGCACTTAAGGATTTAAAATGCTGGCACAAAATATGCTCACAAATATTGATTAAATTTGTTAAATCAATACGAACTCATTTACAAACTCTATGTTATTACGCCGAATTACAATCATTACGTCTGTTCTTTTTCTTTTTGCAGCATGTACAGACTCTTCTGATCAAAATCGTGAATTGAAAGATTATATCTCTGCTTATTTGAACGGCAACGAGAATGCAGTGGCATTTGGGAATGCTAAACTGACGACGATTCTGTCAAAGTCAGATTACCAAAAAGTAGCAATGCTCAAGGCAATTGTAGGTGGACAGGTGAGTACTTTTGAGCCAATGATTGATATTAGCGGTCCAGTTTATTACGTAGCAAATGGTCCACTCAATAAAGATGGAGCACCAGAAGAAACGATCCTTTTTGTGAAGGTGAAAGATCAAGAGTTGCTTAAAACTCACTTGGAGTCACAAATGGGTTACGACATGAATGAAGGAGATGGATTTACCTATACATCTGATGGTGACATGGCACTTGGGATTCGCAATAATCTAGCAATCATTATTATCAAAGGAGGAAATTACGATGAGAAACAAGAATTGACTGAGGCATTTGCGAAAGTGGATGGTGATGTAAGTACAGGAAAAATTGCTGAAATTCTTGCTTCAGATGAAGGCGATGCAGTTTTGGCTATGAATGTATCAAATCTTACATCAAGCTCAACAGGCGAAATGAAACGATTGCCAGAAGCGAAACAAAAGGAGCTTAAAAAACTTTTTGAAAATGCATTCGTGACGACAACCTTCAAGTTTGAGAATGGAAAAGCGATTATTGAGATGAAAAATCACTTTGGAAAAGAATTGCAGAATAAAATGTTCTTCAATGAGGATAAATCGGCTAAGATGTTGAAAAATTTGGGTGGTGGAACTCCTCGACTTGGATTCTCGATCAATATGGATGTAAACAAAATGGAGTCATTCATAGAGGAAATTTCGCCTGGTGGGATGAATGAGATAGGTGGTAGTTCATACACAATGCTGAAGATGATGACTGGCTCGAGTAAAATGGGCCAGATGGTAGACGGTAAGCTTGCATTACTGATGTTTGGAGAGCCTGATGAAAGTGGTGCTTTTGAACCAGAAATGAACGCATATTGTGGCTTGCGAGAAAAAGGAAAGAAAGCGCTCGAACTTGCGCAGAGTAGTTATGGAGATGCTTCCTCATTCGGAATTCCTGAGTTGAATGTATCTGACGATGGAGTTTCAATATGCACGAATGCAGCAAACTCTAATGGGAAGCTTGTAATGCCTAAAGGAGCTGAAGGGTTTGGGAAATCGGGAATTAGTTTTTTCATCAATCTCGATGGACTTAATCCAGAAGACATTGCTGAAATGTTTGATCTTGACGATTTTGCTCCTGCCTTGAAAGTAGCCAAATTCATTTCCTTTGAGTACACTAATGATGGAGGAAAATTGACAATTACCGCAAAAGACGGCAAGGAAAATATTTTGAAACAGGCCATGGAAATTGCCGTGGATGATCTTTCTTCTCAAATGAGTGGAGTATCTTTCTAGACATGGCAAACGATAAATCACTTAGAAACAAGCTTTCTCCTCAGGAGGAACACGTCATTCTCAAGAAGGGAACAGAACGTGCATTCACTGGTGAATTTGACAATCACAAAGTTGCAGGAACCTACATTTGTCGGCAATGTGAAACACCTTTATATACGTCTGAAGATAAATTTAGCTCTGGATGTGGTTGGCCCTCTTTCGATGATGAATTACCAGGTGCTATCATAAAAGTAAAGGACGCAGACGGTCGAAGAATCGAAATTATCTGTGCGAACTGCGAAGGTCATTTGGGGCATGTATTTCATGGAGAACACCTGACTGATAAAAATACGCGTCATTGTGTGAATTCGATATCGTTGAAATTTATCGAGAAAAGATAAATTTGAATTGTTCGAACGCTCCGCTCTTAGATTGTTGGAGCGCTAGGCTTTTGGATTCGATTATTTGTGATTCGTCCAATAAATAATCTCGAAAAAAGAACTCCCTATCCACACAGTCTTTCAGTCTTAAGGTCTTTGGATCTGGATTTCTTTCTAATCCAATAATCCACTACTCAACACCTCACATCTCAAGATGTAATCAAAATCTTCGTGAACCATTTCGTCTAGAATTAATTGCGAAGCCAATGCTAGCTGCGTGTAATTCTGAGAGTTATTCCCAAAACTAGCTGCTGAACTAATCCACATCGTGCGAATTAATGATTGTCCACCTATAGTTGGGTTTATCTTGGCTACTACTGCTTTTACATTTCCTGCACCAGCATGATAAACGTGGAGGACAAATAATCGAAACCATAGATCATTTTCCTTGTACTTAAGTCCATGAGCATTCAAGATTCGTTTTGCTTCAGGGACACAAACGCGTGCAATTAAACGTGAGGCACCATAAGCACTTCTCTCAAAATCCCTACGTTCATCAATAGAACGATTCACAGTCAATCCTTGCGCGCGTGCTACTGCTGGCATTAATTGGAAAGGTCCAAATGCTCCAGAACGTGATTTTTTTAATTGACCCGGACTTTCGATTAACAAGATCGCTTGCGCATACCATGGATCAACTCCATAACGTTCGAAGGCTTCAACGCCCTCAGAAAGACTTGGGTAAACTGTTTGAAATTTGTAGAAATCATTTTTTCCGGTCGTTACGTAGATGTGCGCTTCAGGATCTAAACTATGTAAGACGCGAATGCTATCTCTAAATGCATCCTTTTCCGTCTCTAGTTGCGCGTTCCAATCTCTTAAACTCATTTTCGCAATAATCGTACGTGTTGCCGCAATATTCACAATGCATGAATCTGGAGACAGTTGCATGATCTTTTTCCAGAAGTTTGGCTGGGCTAAATCAGACCAACCTTCACTATAAATTGCCTCGGCACTGATGATGGTGTTTTGCTGATCGCCACTTTTGACCTCAATCTTTTCATCGTCCCACGAGTCTGTAGGTTGAGAATAAACCATTGAAGGAATCACGACAAGAAAATAAAGGAGATTGCGCATATTCTAGCATTTAAAAGAGAGTACCTCTAAAAATAACGTGAAAAACGCTCGAATAGTTACGTTTTTACGTTAACTATTCACAAACTAACGTTAAAAATGGGTTATTTTGTGAAAATTATGGCAGTTTTTAGGCGTATAGTGGGATTTCCGTTCGTTATCTTAGTGAAAGTGTATCAGTGGATTATTAGTCCATTGATTCCTCAATCCTGCAGATATACGCCAACGTGCTCCAATTATATGATAGAAGCAATTAATGTATGGGGCCCTTTCAAAGGATTGTATTTAGGTACAAAACGAATTATATCTTGTCATCCTTGGGGAGGTCATGGCCATGATCCTGTTCCTAAACGAGAAACAAAAAATTGATGATGCGAATTTTACTCTTTATAACTCTTACGTGTTCACTTTCTGTTTCAGCACAAACTTTTCATATTGGAAAACCTATTGTGGTCACAGAATATACTATCCCAGCTTCTTCTGAGACAGGAAATTAGCATGGTACTATCCTTTAAAAACGCCTGGGAGTGCCAAGCAATTTGAGATGATTGAATATGGCATCAAATTGCCGCCGTCTGTCATGCATAAAATTGATGCATTCTTTCGAGACGATCATTCAGTTACTGATCAAATTAATCCTTTCAATCGACACGACATAGATATCACTGCGAAATTTCATCTGGATACTGTTACTAATCGTCCTCCTGTTTTAGATGGTGTCTATTATCCCGAAAATGAGGTGAAATCAACAGATGCCTTCTACTATGAAGAATTCCGTCGTGATCTTGCCCGAAATAATTGGAGACCTGACACAACTTCTTATCCGTTTAGAGTACGTTTTTCTCCTCAAGAGATTGGTGATTACACGATGATACTAACAATCGAGACGAAAGGAATTCCAATTACAACAACCTATGCCTCTTTTAATGTAGTGGCTTCAGATCATAAGGGGTTTTTGGAGCAAGGCACCAATTACAAACACCTGCGTTACTCCAAATCGAAAAAGAGCTTCATGGGGGCTGGACAAGTAATTCCATGGGCAGAATACGAAGATTGGTATCATACAGATGCTGCAGCTGGCCCTGTGAAGTTCATGCCAATGTATGCTGCTTTCAAAAAATTGAATGAGGCAAGCGGAAATTTTACGCGTTTCGTTGCTGCTCCTTGGTTTATGCAATTGGAGTGGGAAGGCCTCGGAAATTATAAACCCAAGATGGGACAGGCATGGGAGTTTGATCGCATGAATGAACGTTGTACTGACCTTGATATTTACTATCTCTTCTGTGGTCTGTTGCATTCACCATTGGAGTGGAGGTCATGGGAATGGTACCCCTGGGATTTCATGGGAATCATATTGTTATAATAAGGAGGACAACACACCATCTGAAATTCACTGTTCTCCAACATTAGAGACTTCAAATCCGTCAGATTTTTATGGCGATCCTCAGGCAAACACCATCAAAAGAACTACTTCAGGTATTTGGTTTCACGTTGGGGATTTTCGACTGCTCTAGCAGGTTGGCAACTTATAAGTGAAGCAGATCAAACGTGTGATTACCGTGATGAGGTTTTGGTAGATGGCACAGTGAAGGACAATTCAGCGAATCGGAAAAAAGTAAGTGATTGGACAGGAAACATTACAAAGTTCATGAGCGAAGAATGTGGAGATGAGCATCCAAAGAGCATTTCAATCATTACAGGAATTAATTACTCAAGCAAGTTATGGGATGCAGATCTCTTCAAGCACGATGAAGTTGAGTTTTTTGGTTTACATGATTATGTATTTGAAATGGAACCAGCTTCGAAGAACATTCGCAATCGAAACCTGATCCAACGTTATGAATCTGTCACCAATCTTGGTGCAGGACTGGAAGATGGAAAGCTTGTTCATCCAGAATTTCATAAGAAAATGTTCATCTATGATGAATTTGGTCATGTGCCTGTTATTCCTCGACAAATTCCCGAAGATGAGCACAATGATCCTGTTCGTGCTTTCAATAACTGTGCAGACTTCTCTTTTAAACAAGATTTGTGGTTTACCTTTTCAAGTGGCTGCGCGATTGCTGGATTGGATTGGTGGAATGAGCACCAGCCTATTCGTCAGGAAATGTGGGCGCGTTATTTCCCGGGGCTCATGAAGTTCTCAGAGAACATCGATTTTGAGGGAGTAAATTACACGACTGTTCGCGAGCAAAAAGGAACAATTTATATTGCTCAACGCTGGCCTTTGACAAGAGATCAGATAGAGAGAAGTAATGAAAAAAAATATCGAAAATCGGATAAAATTGAGGCCTACATTCAGGTTGATTCGTTAGGTCAACAAGGATTTGGTTGGATGTTGAATCGTTCATTTCATTGGGCAAATTTAATTGACTCGCTCGAGTGTGTTTCTGCTTTAGTGAATGGAACAGCACCTTTTGCTTGAAAATATTTATATGCTCCAATTGATGATGATTTGATTAGTGAACCCTTGAATATTGGTGCTAATGAAGCATTTATTCGTGTCTATAATGTTCAGCGTAGAGCTACTTACACAGTCGATTTCTATGATACAGAAACGGGTCTACTGATCGAATCTCGCAACGTGAAATCAGGTCGAGGAATGTTGAAAATTTACGCGCCAACTTTGCTGCCTTCTGAGCGCTATGATGTGGCGTTCAAGTTTTATGATTCTTCAATGGGCTGGAAATAGCTATCGAGTCGTAAAAATTTAAAAGGGCTGCCTTTTTTAAAGAGTTCGTAGAATAGATAGCCGAAGAGGATCACGTATTCAGCAGTGACAAGTGCGCGCACCTCAAATGAGCCTCCACTACCCACACTGTAGAAGAAGTACGAGAAGAAGATTAAGAAGCTCCAAAGCACGGGAAATGAATAGTTGGTGAATACAGAAAGCGTCAGCAATGGAAGGACGTACCATGGGTGCAATGTACTACACAGTAGCATGTAGATAAAGAACCCAAACATCATTCGATTGAATAATTGTTGCCAATCAACAGGTTTTTTCTTCAAGGCATTCACAAGAATAATTAGAAGTGTCACCCCTGAAAGCATAGGGCCAATAATTTGAATTGGATTGTATTTAGTGAAGATCTTTCCAATTGCGATATAATTGTAGAAGATGAATGAGTTGAATTCAAAGACTCGGAAATACAGTGCAAGACTCTCTAGAAAATGCATGATATTATCAGAATTCAATTGTGTAAAGCCAAGGCCAACAATAACGATTCCTGAAATTGCATAGAATGTAAACGATTTCTTCCATCCAAAATAACGCAAGAAGAAGGGCAGAAGAATTAGCGGCACGAGTTTAATCTGCACAGCCAGTCCAAAGATGACTGCTGCTAGCGCCAAACGTTTCGTGAAGAGGAAGTAGAAAGAGATGAGAAGAAGTGAGAGCATGACCCCTTCAAAATGCGTATTTCCTGTACATTCGATAATAAGCAGAGGATTTAAGAATAAAACCCACATGCGCGCTGGCTCAATGGAGAAGTGGAGTAACAATTTCCGAAGATAGATCGCGCCAGCAACTTCTGTCAATACAATCAGCATTTTCATGATGAATGCATTCACGGCAACAGATGTTGTAAATCCTGTTGAGACGATAAAGTAAACTTGATTTACGGGAGGATAGCACGAATAATTTTCCTTCGAAATGTCTGATAATCCAGCATAGATTTCTTGCATGTAAGCAGACTTCATAAATCCTTGATCTGTCAGCTCGTATGGTTTGAAATCAAAGACATTGATCCCCTGCCAGGTCATTTCACCATCCCACAGGAAACGGTAGAAATCATTGGATAAATTTGGCTCGAAGAGCATGGATGCGAAATGCGCAATTCCTGCAACTACTATGAGGTGGACAAAGCGAAAATTTTCCCGTTCGCGAAGGATCAAAAGATAACAAACGAATGCGAAAGAGTAGAAAGCTGCAATGAATCCAAAATTGGTGCGATCTGGTTCCCAATTCACCAAAAAGAGAGCACCAAGAAATCCTAGAGTTATTCCGAGACGCCAAATGATGCCACGGCTCATGGATTAGCGTGATTTATTCGCTGATCGAATCTCTGCTACAGAATAAAAGAAAACGAGCCCGTAACCAAGTGTTAGCATGGCATGGAAAGGAACCATTCCAATGTCACCATAAATTGCACGATTTACTGCAGTATATCCAAATAATAAGAAAAGAAGTCCTTCTCCAATGTTGAGAATCGAGAGGCGTTTCTTGTCGTACTTGTTTCCTTTGAAATCACTCTTCTTGTTCACATTGAACTTTGGAGTTCGAACGAATGAGCTTTTAATACCCATGTATCCTTCAAGTACAGCTACAGTATTGTTGAGTGCAAGTCCCATTGAAACGATCAAGAACATGATAAATCGGAATAGGAACTTGAAAAATACAACGAACCCATTTCCTTTTTTGTCTCGATACGAATGCCAATAATAGAAGGCCAAGAACATGGTACTAATAAGGGCAATTGCACCATATTGCAAGAGGTAATTCAAATCAGAGAAGCTATCCTTAATGTGCAGTATTGGCAGCGTTAAAAGGGAAAGCATGAGGATAAAGATAAATACTGACGAATTGAACAAGTGCGAGAGTCCATGAATTCGATCACCAAATTTCACTCCTTTTGTGAACGAGATGCGCTTCCACATTTTAATGAAGCATTCTGCTCCACCTTTCATCCAACGATGTTGCTGCGACTTCAATGCGGACATTGTTATCGGCAATTCTGCTGGTGAAATAACGTGCTCTAAATATCTAAATTTCCAGCCTTTCAATTGTGCACGATAGCTAAGATCTAGATCTTCCGTTAAGGTGTCATGTTCCCAACCTCCAGCATCTGCAATACAGGTTTTTCTCCAAACACCACCAGTACCATTAAAGTTGATAAAGTGTCCAGAAGCATTTCGTCCTCCTTGCTCAATGGCAAAGTGACCATTTAATCCAAATGCTTGAAGCTCTGTGAGCAATGAATAATCTTTATTAATATGTCCCCATCGAGTTTGAACAACACCAACATTATCATTTCTGAAATACGGCATTGTACGCTGTAGGAAGTCTGGATCTGGAACGAAATCAGCGTCAAAAATGGCAATGAATTCTCCTTGAACTTGATCCATTGCTGCGTCTAGTGCTCCAGCTTTATAACCAGTTCTGTCTGTACGATGAATGTGCTGAATGTTGATGCCTCGTGCTGCAACTTCCGCAACTTTCTCAGCGATCAATTCTTTTGTTTCATCTGTAGAATCATCCAGTACTTGAATTTGCAACTTGTCAGCAGGATAATCAAATGCGGCAATCGTCTCGATAATTCGATCTGCAACATATAGCTCATTGTACATTGGCAACTGAATCGTTACCATTGGAGTATTTGTTGGATCATAGACTGGGCCTTCTTCAATGGCAATTACTTTCTTTTTACGATGGCGCACATACGCAATAGCTAAAGAGAGTTGAAGGATACTATAGAAAATGATAAGTACGAGACATGCAAAGTAGAAGTAGAGTAAGATTTTTGCTACGAAATGCGACCAATAATGCTCTTGATTTCCACTATCTCCCCAATTCCAC
Source organism: Crocinitomicaceae bacterium (assembly GCA_047621865.1). GTDB lineage: Bacteria > Bacteroidota > Bacteroidia > Flavobacteriales_D > Crocinitomicaceae > UBA4466. The sequence continues at coordinate 15,682 of JBLHON010000047.1, forward strand.
ATCCATGAAACTTTCGGGCTAATTGCAAAATTGAGATTTGGTTTATGTGTTTCTGTGACTTCAAAATCGAATTTCTTCTCGTTGAAATCTTCATCAGAAATTTCTAGTGAATACCAACCAATAGGAGCATTTTTGAAGCTAAATTTCCCCTCATCTCCTGTTTCAGTGAGAAGAACTTTGCCCGTTTCTTTGGCGGTAATTGTGATTTCCACATCTTCCCAAGGAGACGCTGTTTTTTCATCTATGACTGTTCCTCCAAAAGTTTGCTTTTGAGCGAGCCCAAGCACAGGAAGGAGTAGAAGGCTCATTAATGCTAATACTCGCATATGATTTACTAGGGAATGATATGTTATAGACAACTCTCGCATCGATTAAAATCGGTACTTAAAGACCGCAAATATAATCTTTATTCCTGCAAGTACAGTTCCTTTTATGGTTCCGCTCACTTTGGACACTCCAATACGCTTTTTATAGTTGACAGGAACCTCACAAAAGTTCATTTTTTGCTTTGCAGCTTTGATCTGCATTTCGATTGTCCAGCCATAGGTTTTATCCGACATTTTGAGCAACTCAAGTTTATCTGCTTTGATTGCTCTGAAGGGTCCAAGATCTGTGAATTTAGCGCGATAAAACAAACGAATTAGTTTCGTTGCGAGCCAATTCCCAAACACTTGTTGTGGTGTTAATGACCCTTTTTCACGTTTACCAAGTACTCTGGAACCAATTACGAGATCCATTTCGTTTGTCAAAATAGGTGCGATCACATCTGGAATTTCCTGCGGGTAATCTGAGTAATCACCATCCAAAAAAACGACGATCTCAGTGCCAAGTGTCTTGCTGTGTTCAATTCCTTTGAGGCAAGCCCATCCATATCCACGTCGTGCTTCATCAAGAACAATTGCACCTGCATCAGTGGCCACTTGAACAGTTG
>JBLHON010000048.1:0-16592 GCA_047621865.1 Crocinitomicaceae bacterium
CAATGGAGTTATAGATGGTGTGCCTTTCTTTCCAAGTGTTGGATCCTTGACTTACACAGTTACTGGAACAGATGCAAATGGCTGTGTAAATACAGATCAAATGGTAATTACAGTGGCGCCTCTCCCAATCGTTGATGCAGGAGTTGACCAACAAGTATGTGATGGCGCATCAGTTACCTTAAATGGAGCGGGAGCAGTAAGCTATGTATGGGATAATGGAATTACGAATGGAGTTCCTTTTACTCCAGCAGTTGGAACAATTACGTATACAGTGACAGGAACAGATGCAAATGGATGTGTAAATACAGATCAAGTTGATGTCACTGTATTTCCTCTTCCAGCAATCAATGCAGGAGTTGACCAACAAGTATGTGATGGTTCAGCAGTAACATTGAATGGCTCAGGAGGCGTAAGTTATGTTTGGGATAATGGAATAACTGATGGTGTACCTTTTACTCCAGCAGTAGGAACAATTACGTATACAGTAACAGGAACTGACGCTAATGGCTGTGTGAACACAGATCAGGTTGATGTAACAGTCTTCCCTCTTCCAGTAGTTAATGCAGGAGTTGACCAACAAGTATGTGATGGTTCATCAGTGACATTAAGTGGAGCAGGAGCTATAAGCTATGTTTGGGACAATGGAATTACAGATGGGGTTCCGTTTACACCAGCAGTAGGAACAATTACGTATACTGTAACGGGAACAGACGCTAATGGATGTGTAAATACAGATCAAGTTGATGTAACAGTCTTCCCTCTTCCTGTTGTTAATGCAGGAGTAGATCAACAAGTATGTGATGGCTCATTAGTGACATTAAGTGGAGCAGGAGCAGTAAGCTATGTTTGGAACAATGGAATTACAGATGGAGTTCCTTTTACTCCAGCAGTTGGAACAATTACGTATACAGTAACAGGAACAGATGCTAATGGCTGTGTAAATACAGATCAAGTTGACGTTACAGTCTTCCCTCTTCCAGTAATCAATGCAGGAGTTGATCAACAAGTATGTGATGGCTCAACAGTAACATTGAATGGCTCAGGAGGCGTAAGTTATGTTTGGGACAATGGAATTACTGATGGATTACCATTCACACCAGCAGTTGGAACAATTACGTATACAGTAACAGGAACAGACGCAAATGGATGTATAAATACAGATCAGGTTGATGTTACAGTCTTCCCTCTTCCAGTAATTAATGCAGGAGTTGATCAACAAGTGTGTGAAGGAACACCAGTAACTTTGAATGGTTCAGGTGCTGTAAGCTATGTTTGGGATAATGGAATAACAAATGGAGTTCCTTTTACACCAGCAGTTGGAACAATTACATATACAGTAACGGGAACAGATGCCAATGGCTGTGTAAACACAGATCAGGTTGATGTGACAGTCTTTGGATTGCCAGCTGTAAATGCTGGGCTTGATCAAGAAGAATGTGATGGTGTATCCGTGACATTAAACGGATCTGGAGCTGTAAGCTATGTTTGGGATAATGGAGTTACAGATGGAGTTCCTTTCTTCCCAGCAGTAGGAACAATTACCTATACTGTGATTGGTACTGATGCCAATGGATGCTCAAATTCGGATCAAGTTGATATAATCATAAATGCTTTACCTGTGATTGATGCTGGGAATGATGAGACTCTTTGTGATGAGGAACTCGTGACATTACTCGCAACAGGAGCACCTAGTTTGTTATGGGACAATGGCGTAATCAATGGAGTTCCATTCTTAGCTCCCCTTGGAACAACAATCTACACGGTAACTGGTACAGATATTAAAGGCTGTGTGAATACAGATCAAGCTTCTGTCACCTCAAATAGTCTGCCTGCTGTTACGGCTGGAGTTGATCAAGCAATATGTGAAGGAGAGTCAGTGACACTTTCTGGATCTGGTGCAGTAAGTTACACTTGGACAGGTGGAGTTGTTGATGGCGTTCCATTTACACCTGCTGTTGGTTCACATCAGTTTATTGTAACGGGATTGAATGGCAGTTTTTGCGCTAGTTCAGATACTGTGCTTGTAACTGTGAATCCAAATCCAATTGTTAATGCTGGAGCTGATCAACAAGCCTGTGAAGGGGATATGATTACCTTATCATCTACTGGATCTCCCAACTTATATTGGGACAATGGTGTAGTCAATGGGGTTCCTTTCCAACAAGGGCTGGGAATCGTGACCTATACAGTTGTTGATTCATTGTCAACAGGATGTACAGCATCAGACATTGTTCAGGTTGAAGTTCATCCAAGACCAGTAGTCAGTGCTGAGGACAAGGAAATTTGTGAAGGAGAGGGAGTGACGCTTTCTGGATCTGGTGCACTAAGTTATACTTGGACAGGTGGAGTGCTTGATGGAATTGAGTTCTTCCCGACAGTAACTGGAGAATATACAGTGACAGGCGCAAATGCATTTGGTTGTACAGCTGATGCCACAGTAACAGTAACTGTGAGTGCAGCACCTATAGTTAATTTTAAAATCTTGGATTTCAGCTTATCAACTTCAAGTCCTGGAACGGGGTTTGAAAACCTTACAACGGGAGCTGTTAGTTATGAATGGGACTTTGGAGATGGATCAAATATCAACACTGAGTTCGAACCATATCACGAATTTCCAACGCAAGAAAGTGGATCGTATGAGATCATATTAACTGCCTACTCTGCAGCTGGATGTCCAGGACAAAAGATCAAATATGTGTACGTCACACAAGACTACACCATCTATGTTCCAAATGCGTTTACGCCTGATGGAAATGGCGCGAATGAAATTTTCAAACCAGTGATGGAAGGGTTTAATGAAAATGACTACACGCTTTATATCTTCAATCGTTGGGGCGAGCTAATTTTTGAATCACACAACATGGAAGTTGGTTGGGATGGACAATATTCACAACACGATGAACGAGTACAAGATGGTGTGTTTACCTGGAAAATTGTTGCAGGATTGAAAGATTCAGCTGATTCGAAAATATTCGTAGGCCATGTGAGCCTCCTTAAATAATACCTACAATCGAAAAAGCCGCACTCATATCCTGAGTGCGGCTTTTTTAGTTGGATTTTTATCAGATCTATGAAGTGACAAGCGTTTTGAGTTCGTCTGCCATGTCTTCTATTGCACCAGGATTGTTGGAAACTATACTTGTGCTAAACAATGACTTCTTCTTTCCATTAACAACTAGAAATACAACAACCATCGTTTTACCCATCATGTTTTGGATGTTGGTTGTAATATCCGAGATGTCTGAAAAAGGAATCACTTTTCCTCTAATGTTTAATTCAGAAGTCTTTGTATTGAAGAGAATATTTGGGTCACGCTTAATTGCGAATCTCAATGTGACAGCAATGATGCATGCTGCTGCAATTAATATTCCTCCCCAAAAAAGAATTGGTGCGAATATGACTCCAATAGTTCCTCCCATAACGGCAAGTGGTATTGAGACAATGAAAGCTACGACGCCTAATCCAAAGAAAATGAGCACCATTTTCATAGGCCCATTCCCTTTCTCAGTTAACAAGAATCCATCATCAGTGATTACACCAGCAAATGTGTCGGTAGTTATGTCAGTCATGTTTGTGTTTACTAGTGAACGCTAAATGTAATAATTCTTCCGTTTATCCTTCAACTAACGTAGATAAAGCGTCAGCTAATTCTTCTATGCTTTCAGGGTCCTTCGTCATTACACTAGTACTAAAAAGCGATTTCTTTTTGCCATTTACCACGATAAAAACGACTGCTGCAGTTTTACCCATCAGGTTCTGAAGTTGACAGTTCACATCACTTATATCTTGAAAAGGAATTATTTTTCCACGAATGTGCAGTTCCTTGGTTTCCGTATTGAATAGAATAGTTGGGTCGATCTTGATCACCACTTTTAAGATCAAAGCAACAAGACTGATTCCAGCAATAAGAATTGCTCCCCAGAACAGAAATGGTGCAATAATTACACCAAATGCCCCTCCATTTTTTGCAAGCACTAGAGATAGGATTATGGCGAGAATACTAAGTCCAAGAAAAATGAGAACCATCTTCAGAGGACCCTTTCTTTTTTCTCTAATCAAGATTCCATTGTTTTCAGTAGATGCGACGAATGAATCGTTGGAAATTGCAATCATTGTGTAGAATTTGATGAGCCTAAATGTATCAATTCTATTTTAGAGATTCTTTACGTAGTTCAAACGCAGTTTTCCAGTCATCTTGTAAATCTCAAGGTACGTGTCGAGCCGATTAAACATATTCTCATAATGCTGCACCATGGTATTCTGATACGTGTTTTGAAAGCTCGCTAGGTCTATTGAATTAATCGCGCTCGTTTCAAATCGTTTTTCGGCAAGCGCTAACGCTCGTTCTGCATAGTCGAGATTCTCAGTTGAAATACCAACCAATCGAACGCGTAAGTCATACATCTCAAGAAGGTTTTTCAAGGTGCTTGAGAGGGTCTTTTTCATGCTTTCTATATTCAATGAAGCTATGTCTTCCTGAATTCGAGAAACTTCAACAGCTCGTTTATTTTTCCAATTATTGAATAGTGTATAGCGCAAATTGAAGTTGCCATAATATGAAACTGTCGTTGAACTCTGATTAAAATCAGGGTTGTTTAAGTCGCGAAACCAAGACCAACCTGGTTGCACTCCTGCCTGAAAGCTAAGCGTAGGATATAAGAATGATTTTTGAAGTTCCGTTCCAGTTTGTTGAAGTTCCAAGCCAATATACTGGGCCTGAAGATTACTGTTTTCGGCTAACATTTCTTTCTGGGCTTGCTCAAAGTTCATTGCTTCTATGTCAACGGCTAATTTGTCCGTGAGAACATAATCAAATGCTTGAACTGTGCTGTCATCCTCATTCATGAGAAGGCGTAAATTGCGAATTGCGTTATCGAAAGAAATCTGCTGCATCAAATAATTGGTGCTATCTGTCAGGTATTGATTCTTGAATTGCAATAGCTCCAAAGAGGAGGAAGAACTGTATTTCTCTTTGATCAAATAGTAATCGTGGCGCTCTCTTGAGAGGCTTAGAATCGAAGCAAATAAATCCATTCGCTCATGCTGAAGTTGAGCTGTGAAATATCCTTTCAAAACATCCTGAATGGTTGTTTCAATGACAGTCATTGCATTGTTGGCACTCTGCTTTTCTAATTGCTCCAGACGCACCTTAGACATCTTTACCGAAAAGCCAGTGAAGATATTCCAATTAACATTCAAGGATGGATTAACACCTTGGGAAAGAATCAATCCAGGATTAAATGTGAATGGATTATTGGTGTTGTCTTGAATAGTATTGTTCTGACTCACACTGAGATCAACTGTTGGAAATGCACCAGCTTCCGACCATTTATTGTTTTTAATATTGATTGCATGCTGCTTTTCGGCAACTTGAATCTGATAATTGTTCTCCAATGCAATCACAACAGCATCAGTAGCACTTAAGTTCTTCTGTCCCCAGGTCGATCCTGAGATGAACAGAAATAGGATTAAACTTCTAAACATCAATGTCATTTTTACTGTTTATTAGCTTCAAAGCAGGTTCAACATTTCGTGCCGGCAAGTTGCGTTCTCCATGCCAAAAGAAGCGTCCAAATCGACGAAGTCCATTCCAAAATAAGATTGCAGCTGGGTAGAAGAGCAAGATGAATAATGTTCCGAATAGAACTCCAAACGCCAAAGAAGTAGCAACTGGAATTAAAAATTGCGCCTGCATATTCGTTTCAGAAATGATTGGGAGTAGTCCAACAACTGTTGTGAGTGATGTCAGTATGATTGGACGAAATCTTGAAACTGAGGCTTCAATCGCAGCTTTTCTCGTGTCCATTCCTTCAACAAGCAGATCATTATATCTATCCAGAAATACGATCGCGTCATTGACCAATACTCCCAGCAAAGCAATCATACCAAAGAAGGAGAACAGTGAGACAGGAATTCCGATCAATCCATGGCCCAAGATCGCGCCTGCAACACCCGCTGGAATTACAAGCATGATTAAGAATGAACTAAAGACACTGTTAAAATGGAGCGAGAGAATGATGAACATAATCACAACCCCAATTAAACTTAACATCATCATGGAATCTTGTGTTTTATCGCCCTGTAATGCTTGCCCTAATTGCGTATGAACTACATCAGGATATGCTTTTGCGACTTTTGGAATGATCGAATCAGTGATGTAATTATTTATTTCCGCGACCTTGTCTGGATCAGCGACATCAGCATCAATTTTTACGATTCGTTGACCATCTCGACGTTTTAAACTCTCGGGGGCACGACCAAATTCAAAATCACAGATTTCTTTCAATGGAATTGCCAGACCCTGTGGTGATTTGACCTTCATGTTCTCTAAATCAGACATTGAATTTCTGTCTTCCACTGGATAACGGACCCAGATTTTCACCTCATCTGTTCCAATAATTACACGCTGGGCTTCTTGTCCAAAAAATCCTTGACGAATCTGAGTGAGCACATCATTTTTAGCAATGCCATAGATATCTGCCTGAGGACGCATTTTCAAGTATACTTCCTTCTTTCCTTCGGGCATGTTATCCTTGATGTTGATCACGCCCTCCTTATTCATGAGTTCTTTTTTGAATAGATCTCGTGCGCCAACTAAGCTTGATTGGTTTTCTGCAGTAAGTCCAAGCTCGATTTCCTTCCCAAAACGATTAAATCCTCCCACAAATGTTTCTTGGGCTAATTGTGCATCAGGGGACTTATCCAATCTTCGAATTAGGCGATTCATGAGCGTGTCTGCTGGAGTCTTTACGCCATCACTATTGAGGAAGACCATGAGTCCACAGGTATGATTTCCGACCTGCTCTATGTTCTGAGAGAAGCCTATATTACTTGAGAAATAAGCGATTAATGTATCGCCACTTTCGTCGATAATTCGCTGGTTTTCCTCCATGAGAATACTCGTGGTGGATTGTATGAATTTCTCAGATTTCACCTTACTATCTCCCGGCATATATGCTGCCTCTATGTTGATGAAATCAGGTGGTATATCTGGGAAAATGGTAAACGGAATCCCTCCGGAACTAAGTAAGGAGAAAATTCCAAATGTGAAAACGAGTGGAAAAATAAACCCAACAATGTACCATTTCTTTCGCGTTCCAACAATGAGCTGAATTGCTGCTTTAAACCATCTGTCGCGGACGTGTTTAATTCCTTTGTCTGCTCCTCCTCGAACCATTTGTTCAACTTTGGATTTTGAATATCCCGCTAAAAATAAGCCTACGCCGCCAATGACGAGTACAAAGGGTAATAACATCATCCCAAAGGTATGTTCAGCTGGGATAATTTGAACTGAAAAGAAGATCACAACAAGTCCGGCGAGCATAAATAGTCCTCCTTTCAAGTAACTCCAAGATTCTTTTTTAGTCTTGTCGTTCAGAACACTTTCATGTCCTAAATGGGCTGGAAGAATAATAAATGCCTCAACGAGCGAAAAGATCAGACAAGAGATTGCCACGAATGCCATCTCGCGCATCATTTCCATTCCTTCTACAAAGAGTAGAATACTGAAGGCTACAATCGTCGTGATTACGGAAGAAAATACAGAGGTCAAAACTTCCATTGTTCCATCTATGGCTGCCCTTCGTGGAGTTTTTCCCTTTTCGTAATGCGTGTAGATATTCTCGGCAATCACAATTCCATCATCCACTAAAATTCCAACCACGAGGATCATCCCGAAGAGTGAAATCATATTGATGGACATTCCATAAGGCATTCCAAAAACGAACATTCCAAGAAATGAGAATGGAATTCCAAAAGCTACCCATGCAGAGAGTTTGAGATTCAAGAAGATTCCTAAGAATAAGAGCACGAGAATCAATCCCACAATTCCATTTCTCGACAAAAGATCAATTCGATCCGCGAGCATGTCATTGAACTCATAGTAGATATCAAAGCTGTAATCGACGTTTTCCTTGGCAAACTTAGCTTGGTATTCATGGAGGGACTCAGTAATCGTGGTGATGTCCTGATCCTTTGTTTTTTCTATCTGAAATTGAACACACGGGAATCCATTGTACTTGGCGTCTTGCGATGATTCAGAAAATCCAATGGTCACATCTGCGACATCTTTGATACTGATTTGATCACCCGTGGGGCTTGTCCTAACTACGATTGCCTCAATTTCTTCTTTTGTTGTTCCTCTGCTATTAGAGCGCAGATTAATTTCTTCTATTCCTCCTCGAATTGTTCCTGGAGTGATGTCAATGTTTCGCGCACTAATTGCCAGTGATATTTCCTGGAATGAGATTCCATAACGAAGTAATTCTTGTTCACGCACATTGACGGAAATTTCCTTTTCTGGGAAACCGGTCATGGTGATTTGCGTAATTTCCTTAGAATCGAGCAAATCGCGCTCAATTTTAGTCGCCATGTCCGTTAAATCAGTCAGTTTTGCATTCTTTTCCTTTGCTGAAACACCAACGAATGCGACAATACTCGCCATCCCATTCGATTTATTCATGGTGACAAGAGGCTGTTCTGCTCCTTTGGGGAATGAATTTATCGAGCTAACTGCGTTCTCAATCTCATTGAGAAGCTCGTCCATGTCCGTATCATTTTCAGCTTTAACAGTAATTTGAGCAATATTTTCCGCGGATGTAGCATTGGTTTCATCGATTCCCACGAGACCTTTAACCGCCTGCTCTAATTTGATGGTAACGCCTTCTTCCATCTCCTGAGGTGATGCCCCTGGATAGTAAACGCTCACATTGATGAGTAGTGGCTCCATTTCTGGGAAGAAGGAGCGCTTCATTGTAAAAACTGAGAAAAGGCCAAACATCAATATAATCGCGATGGCAGCATTACCCCATAATGGACGATCGAGGAAAAATTCAATAACTCGTTTCATATCTTCTCTTATCGCTTGATGCCTATGAAATTCTTTTTCCCATCTTTGGAATCAACCTGTTCTAAAACGAGTTGCTGTCCATCTTTAAGCCCAGTAACAAATAATGAATCAGGCTTTGAGTGAACCTGAAGTACATGGACAGGAACAAGCCTATTATTTTCAAGAACCATTACAACGCCATCCTTCAAGCATGTCCGTGGAATAGTAACTGTGTTTTTCGCTGCTTCACGTTCGATTGAAACGTTTAGATACATTCCATTGTAGATCTTTTCGTCCTTAAGAGGCTTTATTGAATAGTATACATCAGAAGATTGTGTTTGCTGATTAATGACACCTGAAACACGTAAAATCTTACCTGTAGCAATAGGTTTTCCAGATGCATCAGAAAAAGTAGCGTTCCCTTTTTCTCTGTACAAATCTAGATCTGCCATGGAAATTGGAACTTTTACCTCGAAATTTCCTGTTTTGGCGATTCTAGCAATAGACATTCCTGGACTTGTAATAGAACCTGGTTCTGCAGTTGTGGAAAGCACTGTGCCACTGAATGGTGCAGCATACGCGTATTTCTCCATACGTGCTTCTAAACTCATCAGATTGTAATACTCAGTGTTTATGTTTCTAGCTGTCACAAACATCGCCTCTTTAGAGGATGCCATCTCTGGAAGTGGAGGAAGATGATTTTGTGGATTTAAATCATTCAAAAATTCGATCCACTTATCGAGTTCACTAGGATAGTCTAGCTCAATATCGGGAAGCATATTCAAGACCATTGTTGAAAGTGAAGCCTTTCGTGCTGTTAATGTATAGAATGCCTCTTTATTATTGACGCGGTAAAGTATTTGACCAGTTCTGAAATTGGCACCTGGTTTCATTGTCAGATTACCACGTTCTAACTTTCCCTGAACTTCAAACGAAATATTGATTTCAGAATTTGGCGTTACCTGTCCATAAGATTGCATGGAGAGTGTTCTGAGTACATTTTTAACCTCAGTTATAGGTACGTAAATTTCTTTTTCCTTGGTCTGTTCTTTCTTTTCAACTTCCTTTTTATTGGATGAAACAACAACGTAAATCAACCCCGAAACGAGTAGAAAAACTGCGAATAATATAATTTGACTTCTTTTCATAGGACAATCCTTCGATTTGACACTTTAAAGGTACAATTTGAGCAAGGAAAGGGTTCAATTTAAGGATGAAAATTAAGTCACTTGTGTTGAGGTGTTAAATTCAAGGATGAGTGTAATTCTTCAAAAAATCCAATGGCTGTGGAAAAAAATGTTGAAAACCCAAAAACACATGTGGAAAACTAGGAGCTTGCAATGCTTACTTTTGTGTGGCAGGATTGCAATTTGCTCAAAATCAACGATATGTTTGGTACACTTATACGTAAGAAGGTCAGTAACGATAAATTGGCGAATGTCTTCATCAATGGATTGTGGGATGCAAGTGAAAAAGGGTTTCCAATGGTTGCCGATTTCATCAATGAAGATCCTACTTTCATAAAGAGCCCAAACGTTAGTTCAGAGGACCATACAGAGTTCGCCTTGATCATTATGATCGGGAATATGAATCTGCTGGAAAGTACATTTGACGGCGAGCAGGCTTTTGAAGTTGAGCGATTGATTTTCGAGAAACTTGCGAAGGTCTATGACATGAGTGTCTTCGAATTCAAATCTGTAGTTAAAGATTACCGCCATTTGATGATGCGCTTAAATCACCCTTCAAAGAATGTCATTTATTCAATATCTAAAATGATTTTTGATAAATACGCGCTCTACAATTTTCAGGACGAATATTTTCAGCGGATGCAAGTTCCGAATCCGTTATTCTTAAAGCGATTGGATGAGGTGATTGAAAATTTCCTTTGGGATTGGGACGCTTTCTTCAAGCGTTATAAAATGGATTAATTCCGAACGTACACCACCTTCTTAGTTTCGAAGAATTCTTCTTGAAAGAAATCACTTATTTGATGATATTGAATAGCCTTCTTAACAGGCTTCATCTCTTCTGTCAAATCTCCTCCTTTTAGATAGAGAATGCCATTTTTCAATGCATTAGTATCTTTTTTGAGGAATTTACCCTTCGTCCATTGGATGAATTTAGGCATGGCAGTTACTGCTCGACTTACAATAAAATCAAATTGCTCGTTAATTTCTTCTGCTCGCTGATGAACTCCACGAACATTGGTGAGTTTCAATTCACTCGCTACTTCATTCACAACTTTGATCTTCTTTCCAACAGAGTCAACAAGTAAGAAATTACATTTGGGAAACATGATTGCCAAGGGGATTCCAGGAAATCCTCCACCTGTGCCTACATCCATAATTTTAGAGCCGTCCGTGAACTGGATGACTTTAACAAGTGCTAATGAGTGCAGAACGTGACGTTCATAGAAGTTCTCAGTGTCTTTTCGAGAGATCACATTGATTTGTGCATTCCATTCCTGATAGAGTGCCTCAAGACGATCAAATTGATCAATCTGTAGGTCTGTTAAGTCTGGGAAATAGTTTTTTAAGAGCGATAAATCAGCCATGACTTAGATGGTGTCTTTAGTATTTTCAATCATGTTGGATAGAAAATCACGTGCACGAAATAGCTGTGCTTTGACAGTGCCAAGAGGAAGTCCAAGTTCTTCAGAAATTTCTTCGTAACTCAATTCTTCGAAATAGCGTTTTTCGACAAGGATGCGATAGCGTGGCTTCAGCTTGCTCACTAAGTCACGCATGTGCATTACCTTTTGTTTATGCATGATCGTCTCTTCTGGATCACGTGTATAGCTTCGTGCATCAACGTAAACTGTTTCTCCATCTTCCGTTTTGATTCCCGAATCCATTGAAGTCACTTTTATACGTTTCTTTCGAATGAAATCAATACAATTATTGGATGCGATTTTGAAAAGCCAGGTGCTAAATGCATAACTGGGAGAGTATTGTTTTAGGCGATTAAATGCTTTCCCGAATGCCTCTATAGTTAAATCATCTGCATCATCAGTATTCTTGACCATCTTGAGCATCATGTAATAGATGGACTCGCGGTAACGATCCATCAGCTCAGCATAGGCAGATTGATCACCCTCGATAGCTGCCCCAACCAAGTCAAGGTCCTTCTTTGCTTTATCTGATAAGTGATCTGTATTTACCATTTGTTTGTCTCGCTTTTGCTAACCGTGTAAAACATGATCGGCGTCCATAGTGCATAGAGAATATCCCATAATGGAATCCATACTATGAATTTTGTCTCCTTAAGCTTTTTAAAAGCTTTCCCTAGCACAATCCATTTAATAATCAATAGAAGCAAAAATATTGCTAATGTAATCCAAAGGTACTCCTGATTGAACAACAAAGAAACGAAGGTTCCTAACATGAAAAGCAGACTCATAGGATATATTCCTAACATTAGTTTTTTGAAAACCCTGTAGCGTCCAGCTGTAGTGTAGTGTCGCGACTTTTGATGCATCCAACTTCCCATAGTTCCTGCCGCTTTTGAGTAACAAAATGACTCAGGATCGATGTTTATTCGATAATTTCTCTTTTTTGCGGCGTCCTGAATAAACAAATCGTCATCGCCAGATGGAAGAGAATAATGTGATTTGAATCCTCCAGCTGCATTAAATGTCGCTTTTGTATAAGAAAGGTTTCGTCCAATTCCCATAAATGGAATTCCCGTTTTCGCCATTGATAAATAACTCATTCCAATCCATGCAGTATCAAAACGAATTAGCCGGTTTACAAATCCCTTTCGTTTGTAAAAGGGGCCATATCCCATCACAATTTCTTTTTTGGGAGTAAAGCGTGCAGCCATACTTCGCAACCATTGATCAGATTGTGGCTTGCAATCTGCATCTGTGAGAAGTAAATGTTCGTATTTCGCACCTTTTATGCCAATTGTCAATGGGAGTTTCTTCCCGAACTTCATATGCCTGCCTTTTTCAACAGTGATAATCCGTAGGCGAGGATATTGTTCCCCATAGGCTCCAAGTACATACTTTGAATCATCAATAGATTGATGATTGATAACGATTACTTCAAATTCGGGATAATCCTGCTCCAATATAAATGGTAGGAACTGGTATAAATTTTCTGATTCGTTTCGAGCGGCAATTACAATACTTATTGGAGGTGTCTTGCTGCTCAGTTTTTCCTTGTGGATGCGATGAAACGCGATTCGACCATATATAAAAAGTAGAACCATTAACTGCATGAATACAAACAGGCAGAAGCTGAAAAAAACGTACGTTTCTACTTCGCTAAGGTCAAAATTTGGAAGATATTCCAATATGTAATTGATTTAGGTGCAAATATGGCATCTTTTCGTAAATATTGGGGAGCCTCTACACCAATTTTATGAACATCAGAAGGTGGAGAGCGCAACTCTCAGCCTTCTGACGTTAGGCACGCTTCGCTATAGATTATTAGACACGACTAAGCCTTTGGACACGCTGACTACGCCAGCTATAGATAGTTTGTTAGAGAGAATTTATTTAATGGTTAATTGATCACTAAATTAATTCTGAGAATCCTTCAATAAATCGAAGTCCAAAGGAGAAGCCGTGTCTTTCAGCGCGTTTCTGTGCCGTAGCTTCGGCACAGGAGCAAGCGATCTAATAATCTGTAGGCGGCAGCCGTGTCCATCTAATACGTATCTTTGCCCGATCTTCAAAAATAGAAATATGCACTTTTCCTTGCTTCATACAGATGAAAAATCAAAAGCTCGCGCTGGCGAATTTCATACTGATCACGGTGTTATTGAGACGCCAATCTTTATGCCTGTTGGAACAGCAGGAACTGTTAAAGGTGTTCATCAGCATGAAATAAAGGAAGATATAGAAGCTCAAATTATCCTTGGAAACACCTACCATCTTTTTATGCGACCAGGAATGGACGTTATGGAATCAGCTGGTGGATTGCATAAATTCATGAATTGGGATCTGCCAATCTTAACAGATAGTGGAGGATATCAGGTCTATTCTCTCGCTGGAACCAGAAATATTAAGGAGGAAGGCGTTACTTTTCAGTCACATATTGATGGGAGTAGACATTTCTTTTCACCTGAAGTGGCGATTGACATTCAGCGCTCAATTGGGGCGGATATCATCATGGCTTTTGATGAGTGTACACCTTATCCTTGTGAATATGAGTACGCGAAAAAATCAATGCACATGACCCATAGGTGGCTGAAACGTTGCTTCACTCAGTTCGATAAAACGGAGCCTAAGTATGGTCATCAGCAAGCACTTTTTCCAATTGTCCAAGGAAGTGTTTACAAGGATTTACGAGCTGAATCAGCAACAACAATTGCGAGTCACGATGCAATTGGAAATGCAATTGGCGGATTGTCAGTAGGTGAGCCAGCTGAGGAATTATATGCAATGACTGATCTAGTTTGCGCGATTCTTCCTGAAGAAAAGCCACGTTACTTAATGGGCGTTGGAACTCCAGTAAATATTCTTGAATGTATCGCGCTTGGCGTGGACATGTTTGATTGTGTGATGCCTTCACGAAATGCGCGACATGGTATGCTATTCACCTCAGAGGGAATTATCAACATTAAGAATAAGAAATGGGAAAAGGATTTCACTCCATTGGATCCAAATGGAACTTCTTTTGTCGATAGTACTTATTCCAAAGCATATTTGCGCCACTTGTCACGCTCTAAGGAGCATCTAGCAATTCAAATCTCCACAATACACAATTTATCGTTCTATTTGTGGTTAGTGAAAGAGGCAAGAAAACGCATTCTCGATGGAACATTCGTGGAATGGAAAAATACTATGATCCCGAAATTAGGAAATCGTCTATAGATGTTATCAATCATTGACCGATATATCATTCGAAAGTTTCTGACAACTTTCTTCTTCATGATGGGGGTGATAATGATCCTTGCCACGGTCTTCGATTTAGCCGATAAACTCAATGATTTTCTTCAAGAAGGAGCATCGTGGAGCGAAATATTCTTCGAATATTATCTGAATTTTATTCTCCTGTATGGGAACATGTTCTCGGCTATGATTGTTTTCATATCTGTGATCTGGTTCACCTCAAAAATGGCTCAGGACACGGAAATAATTCCTATTTGGAACAGTGGTCGAACCTTTGGACGATTCGTTAGACCTTTCATGATTGGGGCTACAATCCTTATGGTTTTGTCGCTTGTTATGAATCATTTACTCGTTCCTAGAGCCAATCGCGTAAGACTTAAATTTGAGGAGAAATATTATTGGCACGACATGGAAGTGTCGAATTACCACGCTGAGTTTCCTGGAGATCAAGTCGTTTATTTTACCAATTATTCATCTTCTTCTGGATTTGCCAATAACTTTACCATTGAGCAAGGAAATGGTGATGGTGAGGTTGTTTCCTTATTGATTGCTAGAACTGCGAGTTATAAAGATGGAAGATGGATTCTGAACGATTGTTTTGAACGAACTTTAGGCTATCCAAAAGATGAAATCATCATAAGTCAACGTGTTGATACTACGTTCCAATTTTCGATGGATGAAATGGCAACTCGTGCGAATATTGCAGAGGCGATGACCTATTTTGAATTGAAAGATTTCATTGCACGCGAGAAGAAGAAAGGTTCAAAAAGAGTTCCTACTTATGAGACTGTACTTTACGAGAGGAGTTCATTGCCATTTTCGACTTACATTTTAACGATCATTGGAATTGCTGTTGCGAGTAGGAAGAAACGGGGTGGGACTGGCGTTAATATTGCGCTTGGTTTGGCA
Source organism: Crocinitomicaceae bacterium (assembly GCA_047621865.1). GTDB lineage: Bacteria > Bacteroidota > Bacteroidia > Flavobacteriales_D > Crocinitomicaceae > UBA4466. Next base: position 15,576 of record JBLHON010000048.1, read on the forward strand.
ATCATCTTTGTTTATATTTTCGCGATGAAGGTAACTAGTGTAGCTGCAATGAATCTCGGATTCCCTCCATATCTTGCTGCATGGATCCCAAATATACTCTTTGGCTGTGTAGCCTATTTACTTTATCGCCATGTCCAACGTTAGCCATATTTACTTCGAATCGAATCAATGACACCAAAAGAATTTTACCAAGAACAACTCGTCAAACATCAAAAAACGCGTTCAGAATTAATGAGCAAGATGCGTCTGTTGCAAATTGTACGATTGATCGTATTTCTAGCGGCAATAGCAGGCGTTTACCTCTTTTGGGGATCAAGGTATGGCGTGCTTCTAACGCTCGTTGTAGGAATTGTGGGATTCGTCTTTCTCGTATTTCAACACACGAATGTAAAGGCCAAAAAACGCAAGAGTCAAGCACTGATCGAAATCAATAAGATCGAATTGAGAGTGCTCGATAGAGATGTGGATGGTTTGCCAACAGGTGATCAGTTTAAGAACGATCAACATGCATACAGTCAAGATTTGGATCTATTTGGAAAAGCGTCCTTCTATCAATATTTGAATCGTACACAATTGGATGAAGGCAGTCAAACATTGGTGAATATATTATTGGCGAATGATCCTTCCAACATCTTGGAAAAGCAAGAGGCAATTAAGGAACTGGCATCTAAACCAGAATGGAGGCAGAGTTTTTCAGCTGAGGGTTCATTGCTCAAAACGAAGGTAAGTACGAAAGCTGTTCGAAGTTGGTTTTTGAATTATGTTCCATTTGTACCAAGAATTACAAAGATTCTTGTTCCTATTATTGGCGTTCTTTCACTAGCGGCAATCACGCTTTATCTTCTAGATATTATCGCTGGAATGCATCTCATGCTTTGGTTCTTTGTGGGAGGTTCTATTATTGGACGTTACCTGAAAAAAATCGGAAAGTTGGCATCTGACCTTGGTGAAATCCATGACACATTTATTCGATACTCAAGCTTATTAGGACATATTGAAGGCGAAGAATTTAGATCA
>JBLHON010000049.1:0-16543 GCA_047621865.1 Crocinitomicaceae bacterium
GCTTGGTCAGTCAGGCTGCACTTAGTGTCATGGTTTTTGTCAGCCTTCCCCCTTCGGGCGTGTCTACGCGAATCAAAAACACATTCCACACGTTTGTGTAGTGCAGTCGTTTTTCCTCGTTACACGGGCGGAAAACGCCTTTCTACAGTGGTCACTTCCACAACTTTCGTAAACTCAGTTGTTTTCTGTTCCTCCCCTTTATTCCTTCTCGCTTTTTGGCTCGGCGTTTCCCTACCACCATCCACTTCGTTCCGGGGAGCGGTCCACTTTTTTACTTGCAGTAGGCTAGCTGTGTATTTATCCTTCACTTTGTTCAGGCTTTCACTCTGTGAGCACCTACAGTGGGTTGCCCAATTTTACGTTTCAAAGGGTTTTCATGGCTTCTAAGATCGTTTCTATGAGATGATGACGTGTTTAGTGTATACTAATATTTATTGTTATCAAGTCCCTTTAAAACGAAAAATAGAGCGTTTGGCCCATTGTTTAAAACACTGGTTTTCGAACGCACTTTTTTGTTTGTGAAGCTGTGAAATGAATAGGTTTAAATTGAAAAAGAAACATCAGTGCTTTGCAAACAAAAAAGTGTGTTGCCCACGGCAGGTGCTAGCAGAGCTATTTGTGGGCTGTGCTATTTTACATAATGTACTTATGTGGCTTTAGATTACATAAGATTACATTATGTAAATATAGCTATGTGTGTAAGGCAAGTAGTGTTGTGGGTGACCGAGAATCATCATTGCTCAATGGTTGAACGCTAAATGAAATTAACTTGTTTTATGTTCTGAATCTCAGTAATCACATTCACAAATTATCCCAATGGTTGAACGCCAAAATATGCCACATTCCCCCTTTTTGAAAAAAGGTCATGTATCATATTAATCCAGCAGTTATTAAAAGTATTTTATCTAGTATGCCCAAAGAGCAGTTCATTATTCATGCTCGTTATATTCGTCGCCAGGCATACAAGTTACCTCATGGTAATCGTCGGCAAATGTTTATTAACCTTTATCTCTGGTGCAAGGCTCATTATCGTAGGTGGTGGTTCTAGCTTCACCTTACATGCTTTCGATAATGATTTTAAGCGCGTTTACTTGTTGATCTGTGAGTTGACCCATTTTTTGAGTCAGCAATTGATTTATCGCGTTTTGTTTTGTTTTTCCTGTGGCAAGGTAGCCGCGCAACATATCAGGTATTCTTAGAAAGGCTGTTCGAATATTCGAACAAATGTCAATCTGCTTTTGGCTTGCCCGATAATAAGGCATTATGTTAAATAGAGTATAGTTTCTAGCTAGGTTTCTTTTCAGGATTTTGGCTTGTATGGAATACTGCAAATACAACTATCGTATTATCAAATACCTCATAGATAATGACAAATGGAAATTTCTTTAAAGGTATTTGCCTTTGAGAATCTGTGATATGTTTATATCCTGTAGGTGTTTTAAGAATTGATCTAATTGCTTTGTTCAAGCTTTTCTCAAACGTCTTCCCAAGATCAGCCAATTGTTCTTCATACCAGTCATAGGCCTCTCGGATATCAAGTTTCGCTTCGTCCTTGATTTCGAGATTATAAGACGTACTCATGCTAACCTACTTTTCCTAAAGAATTTCTAACATCTTCCCAAGAATGGGATTTACTCTTTCCTGAGAGGTGATTTTCTCTCCTCTCCTGTAGAGTTTTATGCTGCTCAGCGGTAAGCACATAATCATCATTGTTCTCATTAACAAAATCAAGTGTCAACAAGAACTCTAATAGGGCCTGTGCCTTATTGCTAGAATCGTCAATTTTGATAGTCCTGATCATATATGCTTCTATTTAATCCTTACCAAAGATAACGTAAAATCAGTGGAAATCATACACAATGGAGTGAGATTAACGTTTTTCCTCGTCGTCGAACTCCTAAGGAAGCTTGTCGGGTAACAAGGGCAGCTTACGCTGCCCCAGTCCCCTAAGAACCGTGCTTGCGGGTTTCCTCGCACACGGCTCAAGCACTTAGAACGGAGCTTAACTGCTCGATTTCCGCGGTTTCACAAACGCTTTCATCTTTCTTTTTAGAAAGTAGGGTTTGTAAGATTTGTCATACACATTGGCAGCATTTCTTACTTTCACGTGTCTGATAATCCTGACTTCTTCCATCCTTTTGAGTTTATGAACTCTATCTAGAAGTTGGGTTTGAAAGCACCATTTACGAGTGTCTACGGAAGGAAAATATTTATCCTTGATCCATTGAGTATTCTTATTGTTGTGCCTTCTTTTAGCCCATCTCCACGTAAGGTGAAAGATTTGACTATCTACTTTAGCAAAGGATTTATACGCACATGATGCCTTGAAGAAATTCGCCCACCCTGTAATTTTAGGATTGAGTAATTCAATTAGCACTGCATGCGGTACGGCTTTGTGTTTACTGGTTGCTTCTTTGACGCTTTTCATGATATTCTGAACCGACTTTTTACTAGGTTGAATAATACGTTGGTTGTTATCGAACATCTTGATGTTATGCCCAAGAAAGTCAAACCCTTGTTCGACATGTCGAATTTGGGTTTTCTCAGCAGATAGTTCCAGCCCTCTTGTTTTAAGAAACTCTTTCACAAAGGGAATAACCCTTTGTTCGAGTATCTCCTTTGATCTAGCCGTTACGATAAAATCATCCGCATATCTGATCACGTTGACCAGTTGTGCATTAAGGGTTAAATCTGCACGCCACGGTTTCCCGTTTTGTTGTACACTTGCCCATCTGCATCCATATTCTAGCCCATCGAGTACAAAGTTAGCCAATAGGGGAGAAATGATTCCTCCTTGTGGTGTTCCTTGTGTAGTTGAGTTGAACATGTTTTTGTGAATGATTCCCGCTTTGAGCCATTGATTGAGTACCTTTTTCTGTATCGGGATGTTTTCCAATAGCCATTGGTGAGAAATTTCATCAAAGCACGCTTTGATGTCCGCATCGAGGACCCATTTTGCAGAGACTTTGCGAGACAGACATGTGAAACAATGTTCGATGGCGTCCTGACACGCCCTTCCTTTTCTGAATCCATAGGAGTTAGGGTCAGTGATGACCTCATGCCACGGATCGAGCGCAAACAGAAAAAGTGCCTGCATTGCTCTATCTTTCAAGGTTGGAATTGCCAAAGGACGTTTCTTGCCGTTCGACTTAGGAATAAATACTCTTCTCATTGGTTTGGCTTTATAGCCACTTGATCTAAGGTTAAGAGCAGCGTTGGTTTTCTGCTTACCAGTTATCCATGTTACACCGTCCACCCCTGGGGTGTTCTTTCCTTTGTTTAACGTGACCCTTCTTACTGCCATTAATTTGGCGTAGAAAGAATTAGTCAGTATTCGTTGGAGCGATTTAGCTTTACGAAACTGTCTTGATTTGATTGCCTGCACAATTCGGTGTTGCATAGCTTCTACAGCCTTAGTGATGGTGTTCCAATTAATGGAATTCCATACCAAAGTTGTTGTAAACGCATAAGTGGTTTTACTCACCTTCATAGTTGCTTTTTACATTCAAAGTTCATTACACACTATTGTACCTAAGTACCCGATGGAAGTAGGCAGGGTTTCCCCTTGACATAGAATGTCTATCCTCTCGATTACAGAAAGGCATTCGCTTTTTCCATCATCCTTTACCCGCACCGCCATAGGTAAACCTTACGATTTACTGTCCTCAAAGAGGAGCGATACGGGCTTACCGAGTTCCGCGTAGCTTACAGAATGGGTTAGAATCCGCCTATCGACCGGGGGAGTGGTGGCTTGCGTAATTCCTCATAAACCAAAGAATTAACCTACCCCTTACCTTTTGGTTCAAGCCTATCAATCTCTTTTGGCTTGCCAGACCTAACGATCTTTATCAGCGATTCACATCCGTTATTCGTACCATTCATTCCAAAGTTTTATGGAGTGAGATTCTCCAAACGATTTTCCTTCACAGGATCATCAACTTGTTGTCATCCGAGCTTCAAACCCAACCGTTACCAGTCACGCATGTCGAATTAGGAAACAAGTGGCAACACACTTGGTTAGTTTAGCAATCTATGAACGAATCATAATCTGCTATCTAACAGTAATCTACACGACTTTCACGTCGCACTCTATGTTGTCTTCGTCACGTACTCACTTTATTCATAAAGGCAAAAAAACAAGCATATAATAAACGGCTGACACCGCGCTTGTTTTTGTTGCTTCACTCATTACATTCCGTGAGCTTCTCAGTCACGGCTGCTTTGTCTGTTAGCACATCCACCGTCGCCAGCTGGTCGTCTTGGGCTTCACTTCATGTCATGGTTTTAGTAAAAACACATTCCATTTGTTTGTGTTGTCTCCTAAAAACTGCGCTGCTAAAGCATGTGCTTTTTTAGTCCCAACAGTGGTCGCAAGGAAAAGAAGCCACTCACAAGCAGATTATAGATTATCTACACAAGTACAACAGATCAACTTTTAAAGATGTTGCAGCCCTTAAAAAGTACTTTGACTACTTGCTTGAACAAAACGAGCGAGAGGATCATCCTTGTAAGAACTTGTCGATCAAGAAAAAGAATAGCCCAATGCAGCAGGCCATAAATGGCTTTCGAGTACTGAGAAGTACAAGATTGTGGATCGAGATGATAAACGGGAGAAGATAAATCGGTTTTTTCCTATTTGATTTTACTAGGATCTTGACGATTATCCCAAAATGTGATCAGCGTAATTTGAGTTTTACTGTCTATCCGATAGAACAATGTGCTGTGAGGATGAATAACTGCTTTTCGAACAGTCTTCATTCTTTTGGAGGAAAATGCAGGAAATGATTTAGGGTGATTTTCAATTACTCGGATGGTTTCATGCACCATTAAGGCGAATGAATCAACTTCTTTTGCTGTGAAACGACGCTCTATACTATCGTATATTTCGTCAAGAGTTTCGTCAGCTTCTTTTGACCAGAGAGTCTTCATTAAAGATTCAAATGAGGAAAGCGTTTTCTGTGTTTTTCCATGACAACTTCATGAGGTATAGTTTGACCTTTATCCGCTTGATGCAAACCTCGTAGAATGCTTTCTTCAAGTTCTTTTGGAATATCTTCAGTCCAATCTTTCCCACTATTCACTGAAGTTTTGGACAGCAAAAGATGAACGGCCTCTAAAATAGATTCATCCGTTATTCCTTTGAGAAGTTCATTAATACTTGATCTTAATTCTGCTGTACTCATAATATCAAAGATAAGGAAAAGACAACTGACGTACTAAAAATAACGTGCCAATTTGTGGAATGTTACTTTCAATCAACAAATTGGATAGTGTAACATGACTAAAATAATGATTAGTTAAAAAGTTAACTAGCACAAAATAAGCTATTTGAAATTATTGGAATTGCTTTTTTGACAGATATTTATCTATTCAATGATGCATATCGTTCGTTAGAAGGCTTTAAAATCGCTCATTTTAACCTCGTGTAACATAAGTGTGGGATTTTCGCTTTGAAAACCTTATCATTGTTGGCATAGAACCGAATCCACTTTGTGTGGGAAATAGATGAAACCTAACCAATATAGCTGTCGCAAATGCGACAATTCCTGTCATCGACATGGGAAAATAAAGAACAAACAGCGCTACAAATGTTCGAGTTGTGGATTAACACAATTTCGCGTTTACAAAGGTTGTATTTTTACAGTTGATCGAAAGACAATAGTAAAACGGTTGAACTGTGAGAATGTTGGCATTCGTGGAATGGCGAGATTGATGAGGCTAAGTCCTACACAAATTGTTCGCTGTATACTTCAACTAGCCTCATTGGTGAAACGACCAGATTATTACGAATACGGTCAAGAGTATGAACTGGACGAATTATGGTCCTACTCAGAACATAAGAAGAATCCTCAATGGGTTGTTTGGGCTACTGCCTATATGTTACCTGAACATCTAACTGAAACAACGTCAAACTAAATAAGTCCAGCCATTTAATGATGGTGAGGAGGTCTGAAGAATTAGTTGTAAATTCGATAACTTGATGGTAAAATTTTCAGAATTTAGATTTATGAGGTTCTATGTATTGCTCTTGTCAGCAGTCATAATAAATCAGTCTTGTAAAAAAGATACTGTGCCAGTACCCATTACCCCGAATGAAGTTGCATTGAATGTTGCACCATGCGAGATCCAGGAAAAATTCTACACGACAGATAGTGTTTTTTACGGACCAGACAATTATTTTCCTCAAGCGAAATTTCGTATTAAATTTTTAGATACTAACGTTACGACACCGAATTACATCGGCTTGCTATTTGCATTCAACAAGATCCCTACAACTGGAATGTACAGGATGCTACCTTATATTGATACAAATTTTCAATTGCCAAATCAGATAGCATTTGTGAAGGATTCGGGATCATTCCTCTTGAGATCTGATGCCAGTGATTTTGACGAGGTGTACGTGGAGAATAATAATAACGAGATCATCATTTCATACTGCAACATATCTAATAATATCCCGTGGTTTAATTCCATTACTCAATCTTATTACGCCAATCTCCCCAAGACTTTAAAAATCCGAAAAGAGTACTAAATTTATCCACGTTTTCATAGGTTGTTCCAGTCCAACAGCACTCCCTAGTCACGAAAAATCTGAAGCGATTAATGAGCTTAAGGAACTCCGGAAGAATTGAATTTAGCAACTATGATAAAAGAAACTGTTAACAAAAAGATGTTGTTTTTACTAGGATTTACCTATTTGATCTTGCTCAGTTGTAATTTTAATGGAAACTATCTTGGCGTTTCTCTATCAATAAGTGAATCAAAGAGAGATGGTTTCATTGTTAATGAATATAATATTAAAAATGCGCACTTTTCAATTGATACATTAGGAGAACTGAAGATTTTAGAAGCATTTATTGAGAGTAAATGGCGCTCGAATGATGATTTATCTAAATCAAAAATATCTGGCTATCAAATGATTCTGAGATTAGCAGATGATATACCATTGCGGTACTCATTTGATTGGGTGTTTAAAATTGATGGAGGTAAAAAATTCACGGAAAACCATGAAGTCATTTTGGTTGCTGACGTATTTGAGGATCAAATGAAAGATACCATTAAAATAAATATTTTTCAAGGAGATGTTTTTTATTTGGATAGTATGAACCAAGTTAAAAATCAGATTATATTAGTGAGAAAATCGCTGAATCCGAAGTAGAATAATCGGTAATATGGAGGAAGTCTGAGTAATCACTTCGACAATGACGTTTTTCCTCGTCACGTACTCGCTTTATTCGCAAAGACAAAAAAACAAGCATGTAATAAATGGCTGAGGCCGCACTTGTTTTTTGTTGCTTCACTCATTACGTTCTGTGCGCTTCTCAGTCACGGCGACTTTGTCTGCGTTCGGAATTTATTAGTAAGCGATGGTAAAGAGTATAATAATAACCAGTTTTATTTTTTTGATTCCCCTTCCTCTTTATTCTCAATCAGTGGAAGATTATTTTGAGATTGAAAAACAGATAGTAGAAAAACTCAGGAAAAAATCGAGGAAAAAGGATACGATTATAGTTGTTTTTAATAGAAGTAGTTATGCCACCTTAGAAGAGCGGGAGATCCTAGACCTTCCTTTTAAGCACTTCAAAAACTCCACCTATGTCCTTTCATATTTCAACTTAAAACGTCCTCGCTTGGATCGTCTGATAAATGTACTTATTATTCACGTTAATGTGAATGCGGAAAACACTACTTTTAAACATCAAATCAAACTCAATTCGTTGATTGAAAGTAACATTCCACAATTTGGCACGTTATTTTTAGTACCTCAATTGTCTTTTCCTTATCTTTGATATTATGAGTACATCAGAATTAAAATCAAATCTTCACCAGTTGATTGATGGAATTACCGATAATTCTGTCCTTCAAGCTGTGCATACGTTATTATCAAAAGCCTCAACGAGCAACGACAAGGATTGGTATGAATCACTTTCTGATGACCACAAAGCATCAATTCAAAAAGGTCTAGATGATGCGAATGAAGGTAACTTCGTTCCTTACGAGCAAGTTCAGGCAAAAGCCGATAAACTGTTAGGAAGACCATGAGTAAACACTATACTGTCGCTTGGACTGAAAATGCCAACGACACATACTTAGACACACTCGCTTTTATTCTTAAAAAATGGACTACCAAAGAAGCCAAGCATTTCGAAACTCTTACGAAGGATTTAATGGAAAAGCTTACGCACAACCTCAAGTTATGTCCGAAAGTAAAGGGGCAAACATTTCGAAAATGTGTCATATCTTCTCAAACTTCACTTGTCTATAGAACTAGATCAAAATCGGTGGAATTGATCGCGTTTATTGATAACAGAAGCAATCACGGTTATTAAATCAGAAAAAACCGATTAATCTTCTCTCTTCTATCCTCTCGATCAATAACCTTGTACCCCCAACAATTGATCTTGATCCTGATCCGAGCAAATTCGATTATGTTGGGTATTTGGTTGGGTAAGCTGAAAATAAAAAATGCCCTATCTCAATGAAATAGGGCATTCTTATTAATTGTTGGCGGTCTGGACGGGACTCGAACCCGCGACCCTCGCCGTGACAGGGCGATATTCTAACCAACTGAACTACCAGACCAAGTTTCCAATTCTTTCGAACATCGACAACAGTCGATCGGGTGGAAATTGTTTCGCGCTTTTCGTTCAAAGCGTGCCTCACTCAGATGAAACTATTAAAGCTTCTGCTTTGTGAAGGCGAGGGCAAATGTAATATAAAATTCTGTTAAAGTCCTAAGCTCTTCTGAAAAAAAAAAGACTTTTTTATTAATTCCCTTTTGATCAGTTAGGTACAAAAAAAGAACTGCTCCAAATGAAGCAGTTCTAAAGACTTTTATTGAATATATTCCTTACTCCTTAATGAAGCGAATAACATCTACAGATGTTCCATGAGCGATTCGAACGAAGTAAACTCCACTATCTAGGTGAGCTACATCCATATCGATTGATCCTGACGTTACATTTGTATTTGTTGATAGAATTTTCCCTGCTGCATTTGTAACAGAAATCTCATTCACATCCGTTCCTGCTAAGCCGTCCAAAGTGAACGATTGATTAACTGGGTTTGGATACAACTTGAATTTTGAGTTTTCCTCTTCTGTAAGTCCTATACCAGAGCAGGTAGTTTCGATTAAAATTGTATAGTAATCAACAACAAATGCATTAGGTGTTCCAATTCCACCAACATAAGCGTTAATGTCAATTACCAAGTTATAAGTTCCCTCATCTCCTGGTGCAGCAGTACCGGAAATAAGAACACATCCTGTAGTTCCTCCTTCATATGCACATTGATCAACCGGTGAAACAACGTTATCTGCATCGTAACATGAGTATGTGAATCCCGGTGGAAGGCCTGTAACTCCAACGATTACAGCACTGTCAAATGCCAATGTAGTTGGGAATCCTGGTACAATTTCTACTGTAGTATCAATAGGAACAACATTCGTGATTAATTGCTCGTACAATACATTTACACAGCCAGAACCGAAGCCTGTTGCACTGTCTGGATAAACTCCAGAAGTTGTGTAAGCAGGATCTGGCGTACATTGTGCCATAGCCGTAGCTCCTGTGAATAATGCAATTGCACTTAAGAGTAGTATTCTTTTCATATGTTTATAGTTTTAGTGTTTTTAATAAGCGCTAAGATAAGACATTTTACAAATCACTTCCTAATCTAACTTATTGGGTTATTAAGTGTTCATTGTGGACTACATAAAAGAGTGGGGACGTAGAATTACAGGGGCATGTAAAGAAAGAACGTCATGAATCAGGATTGCCTATCATATTCATATAAGCGGGAATGGGTATTCATCAAAGGTGAATTTCATGCAGTTTTCCAAGCTTCAAAGGTTAGAATCATAGAAGTAAATACATACATTTGCCATGTGAATGCCAAGTGGGCTAGAAGACCAATTAATTTATGAAATCGATTTACCGTTTCTTATCTCCAAAGTTTAAAACGCTTTTTTCTGAGTACAAAGTAGAATTTATCCCACGTTATGGTCATGGGAAACCTCCACATGCTCAATTGTATAACATCATCAATGCAAATCGCGAAGAGTATGCATCGTTTCTGTCAGCCTCTCTTGAGTTCAAAGATCGAATACGGGAGATAAAGAAGTTAGCAGATGAAAAAGATGCCAATCACCCAGGGTGGAACAATGGCATGTTACCAGGATTGGACATTGTTGGAATCTATGCTATGCTCGCGATCAAGAAGCCGAAACGATACATTGAAGTAGGTTCTGGGAATTCAACGAAAGTTGCTTACAAAGCAAAGAAGGATTGTGGATTGGACACTGAGATTATCTCTATAGATCCAATGCCACGAGCTGAAATTGATCAATTGACGGATAAAGTGATTCGAGAACCCTTCGAGAACATCAACTATGATGAAGTGCTCAATTTAGAGGCTGGTGAGATTCTGTTTATTGACAATTCGCATCGGATTTTACCAAATTCAGATTCCATGGTATTCTTCATGGAAATATTACCTCGACTGAAAAAAGGAGTAATCGTTCACATCCACGATATCTATTTGCCGTACGATTACCCGCAATTTATGTGCGATCGATTCTATACTGAACAATATGGATTAGCGATGTATATTCTTGCCAATCCTGAGAAGTACGCAACAATCCTTCCCAATTATTTTATCTCTGAGGATCCAGAATTGAGCAAGCTGATTGAGCCAATGTGGGATCATCCTAACCTTGAGGGTGTAGAAAGACATGGAGGCTCTTATTGGATAGAGATTCGATAAGAACACTCATAGAGAATGACGTGAATAAGATTGATTGACGACTTCTAATCAATCTCTTTGGCTAAATATTCTGCCGTCGTATAAATTTTATTGATCAGTATTTTCTTGTTTACGCCAATCACAAATTCGCTCAGTCCAACGTGTGATGGATTTGCTGGAGACCAGTCATATGTGTACCCCAATTGGGTCCAAGGATATTTATCATCCAAAGCGCATTTATAATAACGACTAATTCGATTCTCATTTACCCAAGCCATGTAAGTAGAGTCTGCACCAGCTGGGAAGCACAACTCACATTGTTTATCTGTGATCTCACTGTCAGGACATGGTCTGATTAGATCATCAGGTTTCACCCAAAATTCCACGAAATAATTATAAACTGAGCTTGGAGGAAGGCCAATTAATTGTTTTAATCGCATATCCACATCCTTGGTTTTGCCTGATCTCATTCTCTTCAAAAGTTCAGGAGATGTACTTACCCAAATTGGAAAATCGCCTGTTGGATAATAGGCTGAATCAAGGTATTTTTCATACCAAGAAGCGTCACCTTTCCACGTCACCACGAGAATATAATCAACTCCATCAACTGTCTTCCAAGTTAAATTTTCATTGTCTGCATCAATTTGGATAAGGTCCGTATAAATCTTGCTTGAATCGGGGGACATTGCTTCAGTGATGGAGTGTTGATATGCAGTTCTATTGTCAATGGGTTTAATGGCACTATTCAAGGTTTGAGCGGATAATTGGCTAAAACTAAGAAGTAAGAGTGCGAGAAGGAAGCAATAATTTTTCATTCGAGTAAATTGAGTTTTGGCCCAAGTTACTAAAATGGTTTTAATTTCTTCTTCCACCAAAACGAGGCATTTTATTTGGCGACATTGGATAGAATAGTGGCAGACTTTCAAAGTGCCCGATGCCTTACAGGAGTTTAGTCAGCAGGATATTGTTCTTATCAATGAAGGTAAACAATCCAATCTTGAAAGTTTCCGAGGCAACTATTTTCTGGAAGTCAGATGCTAATTCAGTGGGGACAATTATCTGAATTTCATCAAAGTAGAGGTAGGTGCTATCATTGATCTGTTTAAAGTTGCTTACGCTTTCTTCATCTCCTGAATAGTAAAGATCAGCCTCAAGAAATAGTTTGAACGTTGTTTCTGCTGGAACCTTCGTTCTTGAAATTTCGTTGATCAATGTGAAATCGTATCTCGTACCATCTGAAAGTTCTGCTTTCAATTTTTCGACCTTCACATTTAGCTCATAAGCATATCCCCATTCGAATGTGAAGCCATCAATGAATTCAGCTTCTGGAAAGTCAGACTTAAGAACTAATCGCTTAAAATGTTCATAGTTTTGAAAGGACATATGTGGTTCTATGCGAATAGTCTTGGATTCAATTTCTTGTCCAATTCCATAATATGAGCTGATCAAAACAGCGAACAATAGTATACTTTTCATCGTCAATTTATTAGCTAATACAACTTCGATTCAATCGCGTTCAATGATGCTAAAAGTATAAAATCAATCTGCTAATGGTCATAAATTAATAAGCAATTTTTGGGCAGCTCTTTCAAGATCTCTTCTTTAGTCAATTCTGGACACACAGCCCCTTTGATAGATAGTTCTCTAAGCGTGGGAATTGAATAAACTGCTGTAGAAATATATCCTATACAATGTGCGCGTCCATTGTCCGGATAATGTGGGGCAAAATCACTTCCTGGTGAGTGCACGTAACGAGACACATCTAAATGGGTCAAATGCACTAGTTTCCCTAAGTAGTCCGGCAATGAATCAATATCAATCTCGCGTAGATCCAATTTTTCCAAAGAAGTTAGTAGTCCAATTTCTTCTGGAAGCGAGTCTAACCTACAATCGTACATGCTCAATAACTTCAGATTCAATTGACTAAGAATCGAGAATGTCAATTTAGCATTGGAGAAATTATGCATTCCAAGATAAAGTGAGTCGAGCGTTTTAATAGCTCCAATCGCCGGCGGAAGTTCAGACAGTCTGTACCCGGATATATCAAGCGTTGAGAGTTGTTTCATTCCTGTCAAAATGGTCGTTATTCGATCCCACTCTGGAACTGTGGGGCGAGTGTACGGTTTACTCTGAATAAACTTGATCCTCTTCATAGAAGAAAGCATCACGATGTTTTCAGGGAAAAACGGAGACGAATTTCGGCTAATGTCGAGCGATTCAAGTTGCTTGCATTTGGACAAACTTTTCATAGATTCCTCCCAATTGAAATCTCCTCTTTGTTGAATTGTTAGGTACTTGAGTTGATCTAATTTGTTCAATTTGAGTGGGAGTCCATTCAAATAACCATAAGTTAATTTCAACTCTTTTAAGGATTTTAAATCATTCAGGGACTCTGGTAAAGTACTAAGACTATCATTGCCCACGATCTCTAAATAGCTTAATTTATCCATTCCCGACATCTTTGGCAATTCACTGAAACCTCCATAAACAATTTCTAGGCGTTCCAAATTTTTCAGAAGATGAAAATCCGTCGAGATTTCTTTTACCATATAGTTATTGTACAGGATCAAGGTTTTAAGACTGGACAAGGTGAAAAGTTCATCAGGCAATGAACTCAGCTTCTGATTACTCCTAATTTCCAATCGAGTGAGTTTCTTAAGGGTTCTAATTTCTGAGGGGATCTCATTAATTTGGGTTCCAGAAATTTGTAATAACCTCAAATTTTTCAGCCGCCCAATTGATTTAGGGATTTCCGTCAAACTATTATAATAGAGAATGAGTTCCTCAAGATTTGTCAAATCACCCATAGATTCGGGGATCGTTTTGGCGGTACAGGAAATGTACAGCTTCTTTAAATTCTTCAGCTTTCCAAGTTCGTCAGGAAGTTCATTAATAGGTCCAAGGAGGTATAGTGCCTCCAAGCTCTTAAGATTTTCAATGGACACGGGAAGATGACCATATGATTTTAGCAACAGGATTTGCAGATTTGGAAGTTTTGTAATGAATTCAGGAAGTGTATCCTCGGATACAGCATCACCAGAAATTTGCAATTCTTGCAGGTTTTTAAACTTTCTGATTTCTTGAATCAAACTAGTATCCTTCTCATTCCATTTCTTCCTAATAGAAATGTCCAACTTGTATACACTGTCAGGATCATGTTTGAGGGCATATTGGATGTATTTATAGGTTGGCTGCTCTGCCAATTCCGTAGAATCCAAAAGTTGAGCTTGCAGATTGCAAAACGAGAAGCAAAAGATAGGCACGAGGCTGACCTTCATCCAATCAAAAGAAGAGAATAAGATTCTAGATAAAGACATGAGGTGATTCATGTGCACAAGCATAGCATTGGTCGTTCATTGCAGTTTACACCTCAATAACGTCAACCAATGATAGGGTTACGAACTATTATACGCTACCCCAGTTACCTTAAGATGTTCACATGTCCACTGGCACTATGTCGCTTATCAGTCATTGTTTCCTGGAAGTCTAATTTCCATGTATAGACACCATCTTGCATAATTTTACCGCCATATGTTCCATCCCATCCAAAGGCAGAATCAAACGATTCGAAAATAGTTTCTCCCCATCGATTAAAGATGATCAAGTGGTAATCATAAGGATCGTATCCAGAACTAAAGATTGGTCTGAATGTCTGATTGTGTTGATCATTGTCTGGCGTGAATGTGTTCGGCACATAATAGATCAAGACGTCGTTCACGATGAAAGTCTGGTAGGCTGTATCTGCACAAAGCGAATTTTGAGCAATCAACATCACCACATAACTTCCGAATCCAGTATTATCATATACATGAGTTGGATTGACGACAGTTGAATTCCCAGTCTCATCGCCAAAATCCCATACATAAGAAGTCGCGTTGGTCGAAGTATTCTCGAAGGTAACCTCTGTGTCTAAAATGTCTAATTCAAGCCCACTGGAAGTGAAACTAGCCGTCGGTTGAAGGAAAATACTGATGTAATCAGCATAGGTAGCAACAGATGTACATCCATTGGCGTCAACAATAGAAAGCGTGACAGTTTGCAGTCCAGAAATATCGTACGTGTGAGTTACTTCATTGCAGCCGACACCCGTATTTCCATCGCCAAAGTCCCAATTACATTGAACAGGGGAGCCTGTTGATAGATTCGTAAATATAACCTCAAGAGGAGCACAACCTTGCAAGATATTCGCTGAGAAGTTCGCCACAGGATTTGGATTGTAGGTCACTGTCACATCATCTGTACTGATACAACCAAATGCGCTCGTTGCTGTAACCGTGTATGTTTGAGTAGCTACGGGTGTGAAAGGAACACCATCTAAAATTCCATTGTCCCAAGCGATTGCCGCTCCACTTGGATTGGTCGCCGTGAGCGTAACATCTGTTCCTTGACAGACTGTAACGTCTGCACCAGCACTAACAATTGGCAATGGTATAATCGCAATTGAAGTAATGATGATACTATCGCATCCATTCACTGTTAAGAAGGACGAGGTGTATGATTCATTTGCGGTTATATCCACATGAATCGTTCCATCTGGATAGGTATAATCTTCTCCTGAACAAAGTGCAATGTTTTCTGGAATCGAGTACACTGGGAACATTGTCACATTTGTAACGATAATAGAATCACATCCTCTGAAAGTTAACAAATTACTCGTATTTGAAGTACTTGCAGTGATCGTTTCATTCGTGCCATCTGGATAGATAACTACTGAATTTTCACACGCATTAATATTGTCAACAATGTTGTAGACAGGGTTCATCGCCACATTGGTTGTAATAATTGAATCACAGCCAAGTGCTGTAAGAAGATTACTGATATGCGATGAGTTTGCTATAATCACCTCAGCAAATCCGTCAGGATAGATATAATTGGTGTTTTCACAAACAGCGTCATTTACTGTAAGTGCAATAACTGGATTCACGACAATCGTGTCGAAAGCAACCAACGACACAGGGCATGCCCCATCAAAGATAGAGTCTAAAGCAATCGTCTGATCCACTGTAGCCGCGGGTATCGTAATGGTGGAAACGCCGCCTGTCAAAGTTGTGCTCAGTAAGGGTCCACCACCAAGCGAATAAGTAACAATGGCATCCACAGTTCCTGTCAACGTGAAAATTGCGTCAGCACCATTACAGATAGGTCCATTGTTGGTTATCACAACCCCAGGCACTGGGAGGACAACAACGGTAGCTCCAGTTGCAAGAGTAGTGAAGCAAGTACCATCATCAATTGACACTAAAGTCATCGTTAGAGTAGCCGTGACATTAAGTACAGTAATAATCACTGTGTCACTTGTAAGAACGATCGTGGAATCCAGTCCACCATAATTATAGATAACTGTTGCTCCATCATGACCGACAAGTGTAAATACGGCAGAATCACCAGAACAGATTGGGCCGTTTGCAGTTACTGATGCATCAGGACTTTCATTCTCAGGAATGTCAAAAGTGAGTGTAGATGAACAACCTGCACCATCTGTTACAGTTACTGTGTAAGATCCTGCTGCCATTCCAAGTCTAGATGCTCCCACTGGACCATCACTCCAAACATATGTATATACTGCTATTCCTCCAGAAGTATTTACTGTTACCGAACCATCACTGAAACCAGAGCAAGTAGGTGTTAAACTTTGGACGTATACCACAGGTGCAGTTGGAGAAGGGAATACATCGATACTATCAGTTGCACTACAACCTGTAATTGTCTCTGTAACAGTTACTGCGTAATTACCCATGGCTAAACCAGTAGTTGTAGACGTTGTATTGCCGAAAGTATTGAATCCATTATCCCAAACGAA
>JBLHON010000050.1:0-16542 GCA_047621865.1 Crocinitomicaceae bacterium
GAGAAAGCTGATTGGTTCCAAAGAATGAATTGATCACAGAAGAGAGTGTCTTCGCATTAATCAAATCAATTGGTGTAAAGACTTCGTTATCACGAACGTTCATACGCTCACGAATCGTACGCGCCATACGTGCCAATCCAACTCCAAACTGTGAATACAATTGCTCACCTACTGTTCTAACGCGACGGTTAGACAAGTGATCAATATCATCGACATCAGCTTTAGAGTTAATCAATTCGATCAAGTACTTGATGATCGAAATCATATCTGTTTTGGTCAATACACGAGACGTTTCGTCCATGTTATCTCCCAATTTCTTATTCAATCTGAAACGTCCAACTTCACCTAGATCGTAACGCGTATCCGAGAAGAATAATTTCTCAAAAACACCTTTTGCTGTATCGTAATCTGGTGGTTCAGCGTTACGAAGTTGACGGTAAATATGTTCAACAGCTTCTTTTTCAGAGTTTGATGTATCTTTTTGAAGAGTATTGTAGATAATCGTAAAATCAGCGCTATTGATATCTTCTTTGTGAAGAATAACTGTTTTCGCTCCAGAGTCAACGATTAACTCGATATGCTCTTCTTCCAAGATTACTTCACGATCTAGTAATACCTCATTACGTTCGATCGATACTACTTCTCCTGTATCCTCATCAACGAAATCCTCTACCCAAGATTTAAGTACTCTTGCCGCAAGTTTACGTCCAAGTGCTTTCTTAAGATTGGCTTTTGTTGCCTTCAACTCATCTGCAAGGTCGAAGATTTCAAGGATATCCTTATCACTTTCATATCCGATTGCGCGGAATAATGTTGTAACAGGTAATTTCTTTTTACGGTCGATATACGCATACATAACACTATTAATGTCAGTTGCGAACTCAATCCAAGATCCTTTAAAAGGAATGACACGTGCCGAGTACAACTTAGTACCGTTTGCGTGTCTACTTTGACCAAAGAATACTCCTGGTGAACGGTGTAACTGAGAAACGATAACACGTTCAGCTCCATTCACTACGAATGATCCTTTTGGGGTCATGTATGGAATTGTACCTAAATACACATCCTGCACGATTGTTTCGAAATCTTCGTGTTCTGGATCTGTACAGTACAGTTTTAATTTCGCTTTTAGAGGGACACTATATGTCAATCCACGATCAATACACTCCGAAATGGTATATCTAGGTGGGTCAATAAAGTAGTCCAGAAATTCCAATACGAATTGGTTTCTAGTATCTGTAATTGGGAAGTTTTCTGCGAATACTTTAAACAGTCCTTCACTTTCCCTGTTCTCAGGAGTAGTTTCCAGTTGGAAAAACTCTTGGAACGATTTTAGTTGGATATCCAAAAAATCTGGATACGCGAACTGATTTTTGCTCGACGCAAAATTCACTCGTTTTGATAATTTGCTTGATGTTGCCAAGGCCAAACGTTTTTTAGTGAAATTAATTGAGTACTAAAAGTACCCTCGTGCGAAAAAACAGGAATAGGCATCCCGATAAATCGGGATGCCTTTCCATGATAAATTATAAAAGATTACTTAACCTCTACCTCTGCTCCAGCTTCTTCCAAAGAAGTTTTAAGACCATCAGCTTCGTCTTTAGAGACTCCAGCTTTGATAGTTGCAGGTGCAGAATCAACTAATTCTTTAGCTTCTTTCAAACCAGCTCCAGTTAATTCCTTCACTAATTTTACTACTGCAAGTTTCGCACCTCCAGCAGCTTTAAGAATTACTTCGAATTCAGTTTGTTCTTCAGCAGCTTCACCACCACCACCACCAGCAGCAGCAACTGCTACAGCAGCAGCTGCAGGTTCGATTCCGTATTCATCTTTCAAAATTGTAGCGAGTTCGTTTACATCCTTAACTGTAAGGTTTACTAACGATTCTGCCATTGCTTTCAAATCAGCCATTGTATTTATTTTTAAAAAAGGGTTCTTAATTAATTATTTTATTGTCTCTAAGCTCTTGCTTCGAGTGTTTTAAGGATACCTGCGATAGTTCCGCCAGCACCTTTAAGTCCAGATATAACATTCTTAGCTGGGCTTTGAAGTAATCCGATAATTTCACCTACCATTTCTTCTTTGCTCTTCAGATCAGAAAGTGCCGCCAATTGGTCATCGCCAATGTAAACACCTGCATCAATATAAGCGCCTTTCAGAATAGGCTTATCACTTTTCTTACGAAAATCCTTGATAAGTCTAGCTGGTCCATTACCAGTTTCTGCGAACATAATTGACGTTGCTCCTTTAAGTACTCCTCTCAGGTCACCAAAGTCTTTATCTTCAACACGATCCATTGCTTTTGCCAATAATGTGTTTTTAACCACACGCATTGAAACATTAGCATTGAATGCTTTTCTTCGCAAACTGCTTACTACTTCAACAGTCAATTCTGCTGTATCTGTCAGATAGATAACATTACTTTCCTTCAATTGTACGGCTAAGTCATCTACGTATTTTGCTTTTTCCTCTTTTGTCATTTCAATTCGTTTTAAACAATTAGAGACTTAGCGTCTACTTGAATACTAGGACTCATGGTAGAACTCATGTAAATAGACTTAACGTACACACCTTTAGAAGATGATGGTTTAAGCTTAACAATCGTCTGGAGCAATTCATCTGCATTTTCTTCAAGCTTACTTCCTTCGAAGCTTGCTTTTCCAACTGCTGAATGAATGATTCCGTACTTATCAACTTTAAAGTCAATTTTACCTGCTTTTACTTCAGTTACCGCTTTACCAACGTCCATTGTTACTGTACCAGTTTTCGGATTCGGCATTAATCCTCGAGGACCTAAAATTCGTCCAAGAGCACCTACTTTACCCATAACTGCTGGCATTGTAATAATAACATCAATATCAGTCCAACCTCCTTTGATTTTCTGGATGTAGTCATCCAAACCAACATGATCAGCACCTGCTGCTTTTGCTTCTTCCTCCTTATCTGGAGTACACAATACAAGAACTTTCATGTCCTTACCTGTACCGTGAGGCAATGCAACTGTCCCTCTCACCATCTGATTCGCTTTACGAGGATCAACCCCTAAACGAACGCTGATGTCAACTGAGGCATCAAACTTCATGGTTGAAACTTCCTTCACTAAATTACAAGCTTCTGTCAAGGAATACACTTTCTCAGAATCAATCTTCGAAAGAGCTTCTTTTCTCTTTTTAGATAATTTTCCCATAACTCTACTTATTTAGTTGCTGGTGCTTCACCACCTTTAACATTTACTCCCATACTACGTGCTGTACCAGCGATCATGCGCATTGCAGAATCTACAGTAAAACAGTTCATATCCGGCATTTTATCTTCTGCTATGATGCGCACTTTATCCCAAGAGATTGTACCGACTTTAAGACGGTTAGATTCCGCTGAACCTTTCTTGATATTAATTTGCTCCATTACTTGGATTGCTGCTGGTGGAGTTTTAATTACAAAATCGAACGATTTATCACCGTATACGGTAATAACTGCTGGAAGAACTTTACCTGGTTTATCCTGCGTACGAGCATTAAACTGCTTGCAGAATTCCATGATGTTCACCCCTTTTGCACCAAGTGCTGGGCCAACAGGAGGAGCAGGATTAGCTGCACCACCTCGGATTTGTAATTTGATCAACGCTGCTACTTCTTTAGCCATTTGTTTTCAAATTGTGTAGTCAAACATGAGTACTAACTGGAAGCTTTAGTAGCTTTCGTCACTCCTACGGATTAATATACTCTTTAAACTTCTTTTTCAACTTGCATGTAGCTCAGCTCCAACAAGTTTTTTCTACCAAATATTTTTACCATTACTTTCAGCTTTTTCTTGTCTTCATTGATTTCATCAATGACACCGCTAAAGTTATTGAAAGGACCGTCGATTACTTTGACTGCCTCACCAATAACGAATGGAATTTTCATTTCCTCTTCCGTTTCAGAAAGCTCATCTACCTTACCTAAGATTCGATTTACTTCTGACAAACGCATTGGAGATGGCTCACCACCTTTTTCCGTTCCGAGAAAACCAATGACATTAGGAATTCCTTTAATTACGTGAGGAACTTCACCAGCAAGACAAGCTTCTACCAGGACATAACCGGGTAAGTACGCTTTTTCTTTACTGACTTTTTTTCCATTTCTAATTTGGAATACTTTCTCAGTTGGGATCAGTACCTGACCAACATAGTCGTCGAGTTTAAGTCGCGTAATCTCCAAATCGAGATATTCCTTAACTTTTTTCTCTTTACCACTGATAGCTCTTACGACATACCAACGTTGCTTGATCTCTCCCATCAGATGTGACGATTAAAACATTTTGTAAATAAATCCTAAGGCACCTTGCCAGAACGAATCAGCATCTCCTGTAATTCCGAATGTAAAATCCATCACAAAAATAGCTAGGGATATAAGCACAGAAGCAACAACGACAACAATCGTGTTACTTTGCAATTCTCTCCAAGTAGGCCAAGTGACTCTATGCAACATTTCCGTTGCTGTTTCACTGAAATAATCTTTCACTTTTGACATTTCCTATATTTTGCACGGGCGGTAGGATTCGAACCCACGACCGACGGATTTGGAATCCGCAACTCTACCAACTGAGCTACACCCGTAGAAAAAGGGGAGCGAACTCCCCTCTTAAATTTCAACTATTATCTGCTTAGATGATCTCAGTAACTTGACCAGCACCTACAGTTCTACCACCCTCACGAATTGCAAAACGAAGTCCTTTGTCCATTGCTACTGGTACGATCAATTTAACTGTTATTGATACGTTATCACCAGGCATTACCATTTCACGTCCGTCAGTTAAGAAGATTTCTCCTGTAACATCAGTTGTTCTGAAATAGAACTGTGGACGGTATTTATTATGGAATGGAGTGTGACGCCCACCTTCTTCTTTTTTCAATACGTAGATCTCAGCTTTGAAATCAGCGTGTGGTTTTGTTGAACCTGGTTTACAAATAACCATTCCACGTTTGATTTGAGATTTCTCAATTCCACGTAGTAAAAGACCAACATTATCACCAGCTTCTCCGCGATCAAGAATCTTACGGAACATCTCAACTCCTGTACATGTTGAAGACAATTTCTCATCTCCCATCCCAAGAATATCAACAGCATCACCAGTATTGACAACACCAGTTTCGATACGTCCTGTAGCAACTGTTCCACGACCAGTGATCGTAAACACATCCTCTACCGGCATCAAGAAATCTTTATCGATTTCACGTGGTGGAATTTCAATATAAGTATCAACTGCTTCCATCAATTCATTGATAGCTGCAACCCATTTCTCTTCACCGTTCAATGCACCAAGTGCAGAACCTTGAATTACTGGAGCATTGTCACCATCATAATCGTAGAAAGAAAGCAATTCTCTAATTTCCATGTCAACTAGCTCAAGAAGCTCTTCATCATCAACCATATCCACCTTATTCATGAATACAACCATTCTTGGAACACCAACCTGGCGTCCTAAAAGGATGTGCTCACGAGTTTGTGGCATTGGTCCATCAGTAGCCGCAACTACTAAGATAGCACCATCCATTTGTGCAGCTCCTGTAACCATGTTCTTTACGTAATCCGCGTGACCTGGACAGTCAACGTGTGCGTAATGACGGTTATGAGTAGAATACTCAATGTGAGATGTATTAATTGTGATACCACGTTCTTTTTCCTCTGGTGCATTATCGATAGAAGAAAAATCACGCGTTTCCGCTAGACCTTGACTCGCCAATACACTAGAGATAGCTGCAGTCAAGGTAGTTTTTCCATGATCGACGTGACCAATTGTTCCAATATTAACGTGTGGTTTGGAACGATCAAAATTTTCCTTAGCCATTGTTCTGTTTTTTGTTACTTAATTAATAATAAAACTATTATATATGCAAAATTCACCCACTAAGGTGAAACGTTATATACACTCTCTCGTGAGCCAATGACGAGAATTGAACTCGTGACCTCTTACTTACCAAGCAAGCGCTCTACCACTGAGCTACACCGGCGAAAAAAGCTCTTCAAAAAAATAAGAGCGGGAGACGAGATTCGAACTCGCGACCCTCAGCTTGGAAGGCTGACGCTCTACCAACTGAGCTACTCCCGCTTATTTAAACTAAAATTTGAAAAAGTTACTGTGGGGAGAGAAGGATTCGAACCTTCGAAGGTATAAACCAACAGATTTACAGTCTGTCCTCGTTGGCCGCTTGAGTATCTCCCCTGTTTTAGAGCCGATGGAGGGACTCGAACCCCCGACCTGCTGATTACAAATCAGCTGCTCTAGCCAGCTGAGCTACATCGGCTTTAATAATAACTTATTCAATATTTGAAAGAACTTTTAAAGTGTCCCCTCCGTTTAGGGAGTGCAAATGTATGAAACAAATCCTTTAGGGCAATGACTTTTAAAATATTTTTTCAAAAAAAAATGAGGGTAATTTAAGATCACCCTCATTTTCAGCTTTTTATTATTTCCTAGGCCACTTTCGCCTTGTATTTTTCTACTTGTTTTTTCAAAGCTTGTACAGCTGAATCCGCTGCCTCTTCAAAGCTTTTACATTGTTTTTTTGCAAACAGCTCACTTCCGGGAACGTGAATCTTCACTTCCGCTATTTTATTTTCTTTATCACCTGCTTGACCAATTCTCAAAAAGACTTCACTTGAGATAATGTCATCGGACATCAACTCGAGCTTTCTCACTTTTCCGTGTATATAATTTACTAACTTCTGATCTGCTGTGAAATGTACTGAGTTTACCTTGAAATCCATCGTACTTATTTTTTTCGTCCTCTTGGGTGGGACTGTGAGTAAATTGATGTCAGCTCTGCGAAGGAGTTATGCGTATAAACTTGTGTTGCTGACAAGCTCGCATGCCCAAGTAGTTCCTTTAGCACCTCCAATCCCGCACCATTATTTAACATGTGCGTTGCGAAGGTGTGTCGAAGCACATGCGGACTTTTTTTCTTCATGTCCGTCGCACTAGTAAGGTAACTATTAATTTTCCTATAAACAAACTTGGGATATAATTTTTTACCAGACTTTAACAAGAAGAAATTTGTAGGTGGCAGACCCAATTCATCACGATTGATTCGGTACTCTTGAACAAGTTCACTTAACTCTTTGGCAATCGGAATAATGCGCTCTTTGTTGCGCTTCCCAAGTACCTTAATCTGATTTGCAGCAACATCTGTATCTTTTAATCCAATTAGCTCGCTCAGACGAATTCCTGTTTGGTAAAAGAACTCGAACATGAGTCGATCTCGCGCTCCATCAAAATCATTTTCAAAAATAAGATCTAATTTTTCTGGAGAGAGTTCTTTTTTCTGAGCAAAAGAAGGAAGTCGCTTAGCACTTTTGGGGCCACTGATCAACTCCATAGGATTACCGTCAACACTATTGTGTCTGCGAAGCCATTTAAAGTAGGTTCTGAGGGTTGAGAGCTTTCGATTAACAGATTGTGGTGTGTAGTCATTCTCCATGAGGTGCACCATCCATCCTCTGATCAGCCGAGCATTGACTTCTTTCAGCTCATCTTCTTTATCGATCGCTGCAAATTCTAGGAATTGTTGAAGGTCTTTTTTGTAGGCAATGCAGGTATGCTCAGAGAAACGTCTCTCTGTAGTGAGGTAATCAATGAAACTATCGAGCATAAAAAAAGGAGCCATACAGCTCCTTTTACGATATCTATCGTTGAATGTTACATCTATAATTCAGCAGAAGCTAAACGTTGTTTGTAACCTGCTTTGATTCTTTCCTGACGTTTTGTAATAGATGGCTTTGTGAATTCCTTACGTCGACGAAGTTGACGCATCACTTTCGTTTTCTCGAATTTCTTCTTGTACTTCTTAATCGCTCTCTCGATATTTTCGCCTTCTTTTACTGGAATAATCAACATATCTTATCTTCTTATTGTTATCTATTTATCCGTACATTATCCGTGTACGGGCGACAAATATACTACTATTAATTCTAATTGCAATTATTGATTTAAAATTTCTCTGGAGATTACAATCTTTTGTATTTCCGAGGTTCCTTCACCGATTGTCATCAATTTAGAATCTCTTAAAAACTTCTCTGCCGGATACTCTTTTGTATAGCCATAACCGCCCATTATTTGAACTGCTTCGTTGCCACATTTCACTGATACTTCACTTGCGAAGTATTTTGCGAATGCACCTTCTTTGGTCATTGGTAACTTTTTGTTCTTCAGATCAGCAGCTTGCATCGTCAATAATTCGGCTGCTTGAACTTCAACAGCCATGTCAGCTAATTTAAAACCTATTGCTTGAAATTGCGCGATTGGTTTTCCAAATTGCTCTCGCTCTTTGGCATATTTAACAGAAGCTTCGTATGCTCCACGTGCTACTCCACAACTTAAAGCTGCAATTGAAATTCGTCCACCATCAAGAACTTTCATTGACTGCACGAATCCAAGTCCTTCCTCACCAATCATATTGGCTGCAGGAACACGCACATTGTCAAAAATCATCTCTGCCGTTTCACTGGCGCGCACTCCTAATTTATCTTTAATCTTTACGGCCGATAATCCAGGTGTCCCTTTTTCGACGATAAATGCCGTAATTCCTCGACTATCAAGTAACGCTCCTGTTCGAACCAATATTACGGCAACGTCTCCTGATAACCCGTGTGTGATCCATGTTTTTGCACCATTAATAACCCACTCATCACCATCTTTCACTGCTGTCGTTTTCATTCGCATAGCGTCAGATCCAGTGTTCGGCTCCGTTAATCCCCATGCACCAATAAATTCGCCGGTTGCGAGTTTTGGAAGGTATTTACGTTTTTGCTCTTCTGAACCATGGTAGTAAATGTGTCCTGTACAAAGTGAATTGTGTGCGGCTACGCTCAATCCAATTCCTCCACAGACTTTACCAAGTTCAATTAGTGCGGTTACATATTCGAAGTATCCGAATCCGCTTCCGCCATATTCTTCGGGTACATAAATGCTCAACAATCCAAGTTCGCCCATCTTTCGCATGACGTCAACAGGAAAATGTTCATCCGCGTCCCATTTATTCAAATTGGGTCGAATCTCTTTCTCGGCGAAGTCACGCACCATTTGCGTGATCATTTGTTGGTTCTCGTTTAACTCAAAATTCATCTTGATTCGATATCTACGTGACTGGCTTAATAGGCAACAAAATTAGTAATATTGTTAGAAAACGGCTTTAGTTTTTCTTCTCCATTTAGAAAATCGAGTGAAACTAGAAAATTAAAGCCTGCTACTTCCCCACCACTTTTATGGATTAAGTGGGCTGCGGCAGTGGCTGAACCACCCGTTGCAAGTAGATCATCATGAATTAGAACACGTTGCTTATTGCCTACAGCATCTGTGTGCATTTCAATAGTTGCACTTCCGTATTCTAGGTCATAATCATAGCTAATTTTCTCATATGGAAGCTTTCCTTTCTTGCGAATCAAGACAAATGGAAGGCCTAATCGCATCGCTAATGGGTATCCAAAAAGAAAGCCTCTACTTTCAATTCCTGCCACTAAGTCAATTTCTTGATCTTTATATTGTTCGTAAAGTGCCTCCACGATTTCATTCGACAATTCTGGATTCAGCATTATGGGCGTTATATCCTTGAAAATAATTCCAGGTTTAGGAAAATCTGGAACGTCCCGAATTGCGTCTTTAATTTTTGCTTGTAGCGTCATGCTATATTGATAAATAAGGTTTAAGCTTTTGATAGGTGATTTCGTCGATCAATTTCGATCGTTTTATTTCGTCGAGCGTTTTATAGGATCCAATTTGCTCTCTCATTCTTACGATAGATCTTGCAATTTTAAAATTAATATATGGATGCTCCTTCAGTTCGTCTATGGTTGCTGTGTTGATTGATATTGTAGTAAAATTAATCTCGTCGATTTCGATAAAATTTCGCACTTCTTGATACTTAGCAATATCGAATTTCCAGATTTCGAGCAACTGTTCTTTATGTACATATCCACCAAGCTCGTCACGATAGAACACGATTTTATCTGCGAAATAAGCTCCAATTCCTGGGATTTTGCGCAAAGCTTCCACATCAGCACTGTTAATAGGTACCAATAGTTGCGACTTGTCCTCTTTGGTTAAAGCGTCCTTCTCACGGATGTAACTGTATCCTTCAGGATAATAGGTCGAATCCTCTAT
Source organism: Crocinitomicaceae bacterium (assembly GCA_047621865.1). Classification (GTDB taxonomy): domain Bacteria; phylum Bacteroidota; class Bacteroidia; order Flavobacteriales_D; family Crocinitomicaceae; genus UBA4466. The sequence goes on from JBLHON010000050.1 coordinate 10,138, forward strand.
CGTAACAATGAATTGTTCTGACAAAACATAAATTTTTCGAAGATCATCGTTTGATTTGAGTCCACGTTCAGCAAAATGAACAACTACCTGGGCTTGTTTTGGTGAGAGCCCTAATTTGGTCCAATCACTTTCAGAGTACTGATTGGGATCAAAGCGACGTTCGGGCGTTTTAAACTTGTTCTTTTTCGGCTTCCACTGCTTGGATTTTTTCTTCCAAGAGTGCTTGCGTTCAAGAATTTTCTCCTCAACAACTTTAGCCTCTTTATAAGAGATCATTGGTTCTTCACTGGCGCTAACCTTGGAAATAATTCTAGGTGTGAAAGAAATCATCACTCCTATTATTAGAAGTGAGAGAATTCCTCTCCTATTTCGCTTAGAGATTGGCATCTAGCCTACTTTCTCCTTTATAGCAGTCCTGAATCGTGCGAGTTCTTCTTTCACTCTTGGTGCCAATAAGAACAATCCAATCATATTTGGTACGAGCATGGCAAAGATCATTGCGTCGGAAAAATCCAATACAGATCCAAGTTTCACGGCAGCTCCAACAATTACGAATATGCAAAAAAGGGCTTTATAGGTATACTCAGTTCTTTTTGAGCGTCCAAATAAATAGGACCAAGCTTGATATCCATAGTAGGACCATGAGATCATCGTTGAGAAGGCAAAGAGCACCACAGCAATAGTTAATACGATTGGGAACCAGGAGATATTCGAGGCAAAAGCTCTCGACGTCACCTCGACACCCTCATTAACTCCTTGTCCATACGTCATAATCGACCCATCTCCATTACTAATAATGAGGACGAGAGCAGTCATAGTACATACTAGTACAGTATCAATGAAAGGCTCCAACAATGCAACCAAACCTTCGCTTGCTGCATACTTTGTTTTCACTGCTGAATGGGCAATAGACGCAGAACCAATTCCAGCTTCATTCGAGAATGCGGCTCTTTGGAAACCTTGAATTAAGACACCAAAGGTTCCGCCTGCAATCCCTAATCCTGTGAATGCGCCAGAAAAAATTTGACCGAATGCATTTGGAATTTCTGAGAAGTGCATTCCAAGAATAATGAGTGCTGCAACGACATAAATCCCAACCATAAATGGAACAATCTTATCTGTCACCCTCGCGATTTTCTTGATTCCTCCGATGATCACGATTCCAACAAATACTGCCATAATCAATCCGAAGATCCAACCATTACCACTTAATGGAGTGGTTTTCGAATTTCCAATGAATCCAGCTTTTGCTACAGTCATATTTGCCTGACCATCGTTCAAAGTAACTGAATCAGCAGTTATAGCTTTAATGTCGCCCAAATATGTTTCGGGTCTCACGTAGGCAATTTTATCTCCTATTAGACTCTCATTTAGATCAGCCTTCGTGAGCTTAGCTGCACCATTCAAAATCATTACAGAATCTTCCAGCAATGTTTCCTTCAAGAACGCTTCAGTCACTTTCTTTTTATCTACTGTAGAAACTACGCGTATAGAATCCTTTTTGACATCCAGAACTTTATAGTCAGTTGCTACGTGGTAATCGTAGAGGATCTGTGCGTCTTTTGCAGCTTCGAGTTTAGCATCGTCCGTGATATCATCTTGTGTATATGACTCTAACATGGCAAAGGCTTGATTGGATTGGAACATATTTCCACCACCAAATGATCCACCAATACACATAATCGCAAATACGATTGCCAGTACGCGTCCAATCTTTACGAGTCCTCTGTCCCTTAATCCTTTAGAAAGATAGTACATCGGGCCGCCATAAACGGTTCCATTTTCATCAATTTCACGGTATTTAACACCCAAGGTACATTCGGCAAATTTCGAAGCCATACCAATCATCCCAGCAATGATCATCCAGAAAGTTGCTCCAGGACCACCAATGGAAATTGCAACGGCAACCCCAGCAATATTCCCAAGACCAACAGTAGCAGAAAGCGCTGCAGTTAATGCTTGGAAGTGAGACACCTCACCTATATGTTCAGAATCTTGTTCAACGCGAATTGTATCAATCACATCTCCATCAACTGTATGCACGCTCTCTGAAGCTTCAACGTGATCTGCACCTCCTGTTTCAATTTCGTCATATTTCCCACGTACAATTCTAATTGCCGTTTTGAATCCAGTAATATTAATAAACTTAAAGTAGATCGTGAAGAACAGCGCCCCAACCACTAGAACAATAAGTACCCAAGGAACTTGTATGCTTTCCGTAAAAGGAATTTTATAAAAAATTGCCTTTACGAACCAACCAGTAGCATCACCGAATTTATTGTCAATAATTTCATCAATGCCTTTTTCTTTAGCGAATTGAAAAAATGGTAGAAGAACGGCAAAAGCCCCGAGTAAAAATTTCATAAAAAGTGTTTGTTAAGTGGGTTTCCAACGCTAGCAAAGATAATAATATTCTTTACTCTCGCTGGACGATCAATTTCATGCAATTAATGCAGTATATTCTCAAAATAATTCGTCCAATGTTTCTTCCAGGGTATGGGGATTGTAACCCACAGTGGTTATGGATTTCGTGAGGTCGAACCCTGTTTTAGGTGGTCGTTTTGCTGCTTGATTAAGCGTGGTACTTGAGATTCGCGAGATCTGTTTCGTTTCGTACTTGAAGTGCTCAGCAATTCTTGTAATAAGCTCGTAAATTGACATTGTTTCTGGTCCGCACATGTGATAAACACCTGTCGCTTCTTGTTCTGCAATTGCCATGCATCCCGCAGCTAGATCTTCGGCCCATGTTGGCGCCCTAAATTGATCATCAACAATATTTAGAGGTTCACCTTTCTCCAAAACCGCCTTTGCCCAAAGAATGATATTCGATTTTGATAGGTTTTCCCCTTTCCCGTAAACGATAATAGTTCTCACGATAGACCAATCAGTGCTAGATTTTTCTGTCACTATTTTCTCTGCATCCACTTTTGATTTAGCATAAACACTCAGTGGATTGATCTGATCGTCTTCTTTGTAATTCCCTTGCTCTCCATCGAACACAAAATCAGTTGAGAGCAATTGGAAGTGGCTTCCATTTGCATTGCAAGCGAGCACCAAGTTCTCTGTTGCTGTGACATTTATAGCCTTACAACCTTCAGGATCGTTTTCACATTGATCAACATTGGTCATTGCCGCAGTATGAATCACATGCGTTGGTTGATTGTCCGAAATGACCTTCATCACTTGATTAGCATCCGTGATATCCATTTGAGTATAAACATCTTCAGAGCAAGCACTATTTCTATTCTCTCCTTTAGATGTCGCGATGAACTCAGTGTTGTGTTGCTGGCAATAGCTCACGAGTTTCTGCCCGAGCAAGCCATTACTTCCAGTTATTAATAATTTCATTCACGAATTATTTTGAAATGGGCAATTAGTTGTTGTATTTGATCCATATTTCCAAGAACAAAGATCTTCGAATTTTCAATGACAACTCTATCCATGGATGGGTTAATTGTGTATTCTCCATCTGGAGATTTGAATCCTACTATGGTAGCTCCCGTGATCTCCCGTGATTCTAAGTGTCCAATCGTCTTATCGCGTAAATCGGGCGGAAGTTCATGGTAGCTGATGGATTCGACATTGGCTCCTAGATATCCTTTCACTCGAATGCTATCTAGGAATTCCATCACATCAGGATTCGCGATAAGCGATGCCATGTGTGATCCTCCAACGGCATCTGGCATAATTACATTATTGGCTCCAGCAAATTTCAATTTTGAAACAGATGATGGAGAAGATGCTCTACTGACTATTGTCAAATTCTCTCTGATCTGGCGTGCACTCAAAACGACATATAGGTTATCAGCATCTTTTGGCAAGCATGTGATAATGGCTTTGGCTGAATTAATCGAAGCGCGCATCAGGATTTCATCATTCGTGCTGTCGCCTTGAACAAAATTGAATTCGTCTTCGTCTTCACCAGCAATTACATGCTCATCCATCTCAACGATTATGAATTCTAGGCCATTTGCACGAAGATCTTCTGCGACTTGTCTTCCTACCCGTCCAAAACCACATACGATAACATGGTCTTTTATCTTTTTCAATTGCTGTATCATTTTGTGTTCTCTAATGTGTTTACGGTATTGTCCTCCTACCACATAAGTAGTAATTGAGCTCAGCGCGAAGGCAAAACTACCAAAGCTGGAGATAATTAGAAAGGTGGTAAAGAATTTTCCTTGAATCGAGAGATCGGCAACTTCTCTGAATCCGACAGTAGATACTGTAATGATGGTCATGTAAAATGAATCAACGAAGCCCCATCCCTCGATAGTCATGTACCCAATTGTACCTCCTGTAATGATTATGAAGATCAGTAGTACGAAATAGTATATTCTGGAGAACAATTTTAATCTATACATAACACGCTACAGTTCCCAAATTGTGTTTCTTCGTCTCCTCTGAAATTTAAAATAGTGTTTGTGATCAAGAATCCATGCCATTATCAAGTAGAGCAATAAAGGGGATCCTAATGCGATAAAGGACGCGTAGATAAATCCTAGCCGCACCTTTGAAGTACTGATACCCAGTTTACGAGCCCACCATTTGCAAACTCCGAAGGATTTCATCTCAAAAAAGAAGATAGTTTTCTGGATCATATAATTCGATCAAGTGCCTTTAAACCGACTTCGCAAGATAGGCATTTTTTGGCACAACAATAATACCTATGGAGCGCCAAAAGTCCTTGACTGTCTAATGCATTTTTTACAGGAATTCCGAGTTTATTCCATTTTGAAATTACGGCATTTCTCTCGGCGGGGATATCCTGTAACACGTCCAAGGCGAGCGAATGATAATAATCGCGCTGTTCCTGTTCACCAATTCTCCAAAGAAATGGCACTATTGCATTGATGGCCAGTGATTCGATAATTTTATTTGTAAGAAGCGGCCGTCCATTGTCCATTTTCAATTCTGCACATAGTAGATGGAAGTTGAGATAGGCTTTTGGCAATCTCATAATATTAATCAAATCGGCCATGTCCATTTCAGCGATGAATCCAGCAAATTGAGGGAGTCGTTTTGAGGGAAAATTGGATGGGCGAGTTCCTTTAAAATGCCAACGGTAATCACTTCCTTGCCCATGTGTGAAATCACTTTGCATCCAACCACTTCGGGCAAGGATAAGTCGATGACGTTGAGCAGGGTCGAGAGCTTCTAATTCTCGCCACGTAATTTTTCTAGCCAGTTCCTCAAACGGTTTTTTATTTACCCCCATTCCAAAGGAAGCTGCAATTAGACTGTAGAGGACTTGTTTATCAGAATCCCCTTCGTGTGGTTTGACTTTCTCCGCGAGCTTTTCAATTAGTGCTTTTGTTTTCATGGACGACCAGTAGATGGCATCAATTTGAGTGGCCAAGTGTTCGCATGGAAATTCTTTTTGTTGAATTTGATCCCGCGACATTTTGATGAAATGATCTTGATCGAGGTAAGGTTTGAGCTCAAGAGTTGGAAGGATTAATCCATTTTGTGTGACTGGCACATCATCATTATAGACCACATGGAGGACTACACTATTAAAGGCTGCATCAAGATGATGTTTGTGTTTGTACCAATCTGATCCATTCACATGAATTTCAACGGCGCCATGAAACTCCAGTTCATCGTATTGGATACAGGCATTGTAGAAGTCTGGACCACTGTATTGGAGATTATGATTTCCTGTTTTCTTGACGATAAGTTCTTTTCCGTCTCTTAACTTCAGTTGGGGCATGGGCAATCGTGCCCGATCCCAGATTAGTTGTAAGTATTCTTCGTTCATTACGAAAAGGTTAGGTTCGTAATATAAGATACAAAAAAAAGCGTTCTCCCGAGAAGTCTCAGAAGAACGCTTTAAATCTTTTTTTAAATCCGTTTAAGGATATGGAATAAATTCAGAATATTTAGGATCAGCTGCTGGTGCTGTTTCTGGATCAAAATCAAGCGAGTTAACTGCTCCATCCATTCGTCTATTCAGACCATGCAACATTGTAAATGTCTTTTTCGAACTTCTCTTAAAGGTATTGATGTATTTCTCTGTCAATATCTGAGTTTCATATTCACCTGATTTTGGCTCATCAACAAGGTATTCACCATCGACAATATAAACTGTTCTAGCCTCGTCTTCTCCTTGACCAATTGGAACAATTCTTCGCGGATCAACCCCCTTTGTTTCAACCAAGTATTTGTAACAAGCAATTGCTCTGTTTTCAGAAAGTTTCTGATTTCTTTCATTCGAACCACGTGAATCCGTATGTGATCTTAGGTCAATTACAAGTTCAGGACGTGCAGTTAGAAGGTCGAACACGAAATTCAATGAATCCAGTGAATTGATGGTAGAATCGACAAGCAATGTCCATTTATCCAATGGGTAACGTACTTCTGGCAAACGAATTGGTCGTTTTGGGAACAAGCCCATATCGACAA
>JBLHON010000051.1:0-16411 GCA_047621865.1 Crocinitomicaceae bacterium
CGTAGAAATGATTGTCGAGCCATCTGCGACGAATTAAATCCGTTGTAGTAATCGTATCAGTTGAAAATATGACAGGTGTGAAGCCATACGTTGCAAAATCATCATTAGCCCTGTATTGCTCATAGAATCCTCGTCCACGGGTATAATGAGCTGCAATTGTAGCAGACAAAGTTGGACTGAATTTGTGTCCGAGGATTAATTGGTAATGATCCTGCTGATAGTCGTCTACCTCGTTCTCATACGTGTAGAAATTATAGGTACGACCAGAATTCAGAAGATTTGCCCGATCTGCACTGTCGACATAATTGCGATCTGCATATGCGTTAATTTCACTTATATCCCCATTAATCACAGATTCTGGTGTTCCATACCATGATTGATACGTTTTTTCCTTTCCTGCAAATACGTTGAGGCGAAGATTCGATTTCTTGCCGAGCCAAGCAGCTGACACATAAAGTGAGCGCAAGTTGGAAGAACTACGATCAACATAGCCATCTGAAACAATCCTTGATAAGCGCGTGTCGAGTGTAAATTTTTCGTTGATTAATCCTGTCCCAGCCATCACAGAAGTACGAAGCGAATTGAATGATCCTCCACTTGTTGCAACAACAGCATAGGGTGTTTTTTTTACCTCATTCGTCTCAATATTGATAGATGCTCCAAATGCGGCAACACCATTGGCAGATGTTCCAACACCTCGTTGCACAGTTATTGTACGCGTGGATGAAACGATATCAGGAATGTTGACCCAATAAACACCATGTGATTCTGCATCATTCAAGGGAATTCCATTGATCGTAACATTTGTACGCGTAGGATCAACTCCTCGAATGCGAATTCCAGTATAGCCTATTCCTGCTCCTGCATCTGAGGTGACAACAACAGACGGCGTGTAACGCAATAAATAAGGGAGATCTTGTCCATAATTGTTTATCTCTAATGGGTTTTGCGTATTGAGTTCAATTGGTTGAATGTCCTTGATTGCGATCTTCAAACTCTCGATTAATACTTCGTCGATCAACTGTGGACTTTTCTCAGCTATGATCTCCATGGCAAGATCTTCTCCAGAAATCGTGAAGTCTTTCTTGAAGAGTTCATTGCCTTTGGAACTTACCACTAATGCATAGGTTCCATCCTTAATTTTTTCAAACTGAAAGCGACCATCACTACCAGTGTAGACCATCAAATAGGTTCCTTGAATGGATACTTTTGCTCCATTAATTGGAATTCCTTCCTCATTTTCAACGATACCATTAATTGAACTTTGTGAGAGCGCGGCCAGTGGAAATAATACCATTAGGCCGCAGATAAACGAAATTAGTCTTGTCTTCATTTTAATAAATGTTACAAGAACCAGGGGCTAATCCTCTGTGATAAATAAATTAGCTATGTCGGTCACTTCCCTTCGCAGGCATTATCCTGATCAGGTCAATGGGTGTAATCTCAGCCGCGAAAAAATCGAAGCACCCCTTAGAGACGGTACAAATTTATAGGTTTATTTCCGAATAGTGAGAATTGCTTCTTTACTTTTTTGAACTCTTTCTTCCAAAGGGCCTGATACAGTGATAAAAGTCTTCTTTGAAGCGATCAATTCTTCTTGGTAACGCTTAAAAAGTCGATCTCGATCCAATGGATTTTCTCGAAGTGGGTCTTCTTCCCATGGAATATCAGGGCTGCACAGAATGTGAAGATCAAAATGATTTTTCCCGACGAGTTCTTCGATGTAGGCCGATGAAGTTCCATATTTTTCATCAGACCAAATTTTGAGAACGATGAAGTCTGTATCTATGATTTGCACTGAATTATCAAGGTTGAGAAAGGATTCTAAGTGTCCATGAGCGATCTTGTTGAGATCTTCTTGCCTGTACTCATGGTTTATTTTCGAGAGATAAGCACGCGCAAATTCAGGAACAAGAATTCCTTTTAATTCAGAAGTCAATGCCTCGGAAAGGGTTGTTTTCCCAGAAGATTCAGGTCCAGTGAGTGCAATTCGAATCATTTCAGTTGATTTTTATATGCTTTTCTCCAGCTGAAGAACCCAATAACTGCAAGTACTGTGAATGAAGCATACAACACAGCAGTAAGGCTATAACCTCGATCAGCATACAGAAAGATAGAGGCGAGGTCAATGACAATCCAATAAATCCAATTGCCTAAGACTTTTTTCACTACAAGATAGGTTGCTACCAGGCTGTAAACTGTTGTAAATGCATCTATGTAAGGATTTGCCTGATTCGTCCATAGATCAAAGGAAAGTCCAATCAGAAATGCCCCGACTCCACTAAGCACAATGTTGACAATATGAAATTGTGGCGAGAGTACTTGTACACCAGCTTTACGTGATTTAGTTGTATTTGACGAAGTCGATCCAGCAGATTTCCTGCTCAATTGGTACCAAGTGACCCATCCAACAATAGCCATAATTACGTAGAAGAATTGAAGTGTTGATTCAATGTACAACTGAGTGTTAATGCAGAGGTAAACATAGATTCCCGAGGAAATTAGGGCAAAGATCCAACAGAGATTTTTTTGAAGCATGGCAAGAATCACGTAGCTAATTCCACAAATAACTGCGATCCATTCCCACATTGATGTGAGAAGAATATCGTGCAGAAGGGTTTCAAAAAATGCGGACATATAAATCGCTTTGCGACAAAAATAGCAGATAATTTCTCACGGAATAAAAAAATCCCAGTGCATCACTACACTGGGATTTGAAAATCGAGTTATTCCTGAGATTTCTCAGGTTCTTTGGCTTCTTCCTCTTCATCGCTAATCAAGTGCTTGTATTTGTTGTACAAGAACGAAATTACTAGGAGCAGAATTCCTAACGAGATAAAGGCTATTGTTTTTGAGCCTGTTCCCGAGTAAGCAATATCATAGAGGAACAACTTCAGTAATGTAACCCCAAAGATGATCAGTCCAATGATTCGAAGATGTGGTTTTCGCTTCCAGATTCCAAAGGCAATCAATGCAAACGAGTAGACTCCCCAAAGGATTGACAGACCAGTTCGATAATAATCTTGATCAGCCTGCATGTGTCTCCAATGAACAATCTCTGAACTCATGAACCACACGAAAGTACCGTGAAGGATAATTTCGAGGGTTTTGTGCAGAGCACGATCGTTGAACAATTTCTTCAACGCATATGTAGTGGCAACTGACATTGCAACAAGTGCGATCAATGCATAATAGCGAATATTGAAATACATGCCCTCAGATCCTTCTAGCATATTATCTCCATCCATTCCACGATCACGAAGTACACTTAAGCTGTACAGTCCAAGCGTGAGGAAGATAAATAAGAGAATACTACTCAAGATTCCCATGAGTGTTGCTAGGTTCTTATTCTTGAATTTAAGCACATTGATCATGTGAATAAATGCTGCAAAGAACATGGTGAAAATCAACGTCCAATTTAATTTAAAGAAACGCACATCTGATTCTCCATCGTAGGAATATCCACCATCCCAAATACTTAAGTCTGGTATTTTTTGCGACCAATAGGTGTTGATCTCATTAAAACAGGTGAAGTATAAAATGATCAGGAAAAGATACATCAAAGAGTTTCCGAAAAAGCTAAATGCGCCTTTTGTCTTCTCGAGATCGCACGTGTCATCTGTCTGATGCTTGATGATAGCCATACCCAACAATGTTGCTGAGAATAAAGCTCCAGTCAAGAAATAATTATTCAAAACAGGTGCAACAACTTCTGAGCCTCCATTTATGCCCGACCACATGATTACAATACTAATCAATGCAAGCCCGAGGGGAATGAACGCGATTTTTTCGAAAAATCCAGTATTCTTTGCTCTACCAATCCAATAAAGGAGGGCTGCTTCTAAGAACCACATCATGGTAATCCAATGTCCATCAAGTAATGCAGGAATTGAAATCGTGGTAAAAACGAGCGCCATTCCAAACGTGAAATAAAAGAGGCGAATATCTGATTTTGTCCTCAATTTAGCTACTGCTGCAGCCGCCATATGAGTTCCGGCAAATCCAATTGTAAAGAGTCCTGAAGAGACATTGCTATTGTAAAGTTCTTCTACGAGAAAAATTCCAACTCCATAAGCAATCATGGTATTCAACAATAGAATCGTGATGTGTTCGGCATCAAAGGCTTCATTGTGGCGCAATTTGTATGCAATTGTTGCCATATAGAAGATGATGTAAAATGCACCAGAGAATAGTAGAAACACGTCATAATTAGGCTCATCTCTAACGATCCCAACTAATAATAGAACGAGGAAGATAAACCAAGTACATCCAAAGGCAACTGCTTGAAGTGCTTTCCAACCTCTAAAGAAAGTTAAAGCGAGCACACCAAGATTCAGGATCGTCATGTAGATGAAAAGTGACTTAATTGTTCCAGTACCATCACTCAAGAGGAATGGCACAGCATAGGCTCCAACAAGTCCAATTACTGCAATGATCTGCTTATTCCATTTTATTGCAGCAACAGTTGTGACGACAGTTAATCCGAGCATTGTTCCAAATGCGCCTATTTTTGAGAAAATGGGGTAGAAATCATATGCTAAGTAGGTCACGAAATAGGCGACTGCCATACCACCACCAAAAAGAACGGCACTGAAATTATCGTATTTCTTCTTGAGCAGAAATCCAAGTCCAGCAAGAATGGCACCAGCTAAATAACCAATTGCTATTCTCATTGTAGGACCAATCCAATCATTATCGATGGCGTATTTCATGCCAATACCAATTCCAATAACAATAATGGCGATCCCAATTTTATTCGCGAGATTTTCACCAAGAAACTTCTCAAAGCTTGATGGCCCTGAGGATTTCTTTTCAACGGGCTTTGGCGCGACTGGTTTTTGTGCGACTGGTTTTGGCGTGGGTGTCGCTGCCACTACTGGAGGAGCTTTTTTTACTTCTGGAACCGGAATTGGTTCTACCTTTTTAATTGGTTCTTCCACTGGTTTTGGAACAGGAACCTCTTCCTTTTTAAGTGGAATAACGTCAGGTTTCTTGGTTTCCGCGGCAACTGGAACCACGGTAAGTGGCTCAATTGGTTTTGTTGTGGGTTCGGAGGCGATGTGCCCTTCGAGAAACTTAATTCGCTCTTTAAGTTCTTTGATTTCCGATTCAAACCCATTCTGCCTTCTCAGCAGAATATCGAGCTTCATCTGTAGCTCTTGAATTAATTCATTGTTTGACTCCATAATCCTTATTTTAATGTATTACCCGAACGCTTATGCTGAAGCTACAGCGAAGGCGCATTTGTAGAATGCAGTCATATCAACACTTTTCAGTGTATAGTATACGAATTGCATCCTCCTCGTATAATAGGTTTAGTGATCAAGTTTACTGATTTAGGTATATGGCAAATCACAAAAAAACTTAATAAAACTAGGTCAATTTAACAAAATTTTAGCGGAATCCTTTACGCTAAAAGGGTTATGCGTGCATAGTAAATGCATGTGAAAATATTCACTTTTTGATGATTCAATCCTAATTTTAAAGATTCGATCATGAAATCGGCCAATTTTACAGCCTAAAAATCGATAATTTCTACTTAGGCTCTTTCATATCGAGTGGACTAATCAATTCCATTGATTGCGCCAAGGAAATCAGTGCGTTGGCACGATAGAGGGGGAGTTCAAAGTCATCAGCTGTTAAAATTGCCAAAGTTGCTTCCGAAACTGTTCGTACTGAAATGTTCCCAGACAAGTAAAGTGATTCATATTGTTCGGCCAAGAGCAAGAGTTTAGAATCCTGTCCATCCTTGGCGTTAAAGAGTGTTGTATCTCCTAGACAACTATTTAAAGGCGAATCTGGTTTTGAAAAACGCCAAAGCTTTTCTTGAGCTGGATTTGTGATTGTAGAAGGCAGCTTATTATTTTCAATGGCAAACTCGTAGATGGCCACATAGGATTTCCCCTCGCTAGAAGTAAGTACCTTTTCTTTGATTAAATGCGCCTCAAATTCATCCAGGAGTTTTGCTAGATCAACACCATCATCTGTGGAACGCTCTAATACACACGCGTAAATGACATCTTCGACGTTAATTTTGGGTTCTTCTGAACAGGAAATAAGAAGGATAGATAAAATAAGGGAGGAGATAATGAATTTCATAAGTGGAAATTTAGCGATAATGTTTCAGTTCTTCGAGTCGTTGGTAAGGGAACTGTTCTGTGGGCTTAATTGAAATTCCTTGCTTATAGAGCTGAGTGGCATTTTCATAATTGCCTTTATTAAACTGGTCATCTGCAGCTATGATCATTTTGGCATATTGATAATTAATTTCAGACTGCATGTCGTTATTGGAGCCATCAAGTATACGCTCTATTTCTAGATTCTTGTATCGACTATACAAATCCTTATAATCGAGATAAATTTTCTCGTATGCGCTCCTTGCTAATTGATAATTTTTATTCTCAAAGATTCTATCAGCATAGTTAATCTCAGCCATATATTCTGCTGATCTATCAACTGAAGCGGCAACTTCTTGTGAGATAGCTGTACATCCAACTAGAGACAAGATGGCAAGAAGAAGTGATGCTCTAATTTTCATAGATGTCTCTTTAGCTCGATTTAGAGTTCGTTCAATTCTGGTTTGTTTGCTTCAGGATTATCTTCTAATTCTGATAAACGCTGTTCCACGTGTTCGTTACATGGCCTTAAAATATTTGCTCGTTCATACATAAGATATGCCTTCTCCAATTTACATTCAGTATAATATTTGTCAGCCGAATATATAACCTTGGCGTATATATCCTGGTAACAATTACGGCCTTCTCCATCATATCGAATACACTCGTCGATCATCTTGCGACAATATGGGCTCTCTGATTTCTTCGCCAAGTTTTCATAGGCTACTTTGGCCATAGCATATTCTTCGTTTGCAAAAAGCTTGTCTGCTTTAAGCCGTTCAGTGTCGAATTGAGGCTTTATCTTGGGGCCACAATAAAACTTAGATTTCTCACACTTTGCCAATAAATTTTGAGCCCTTGCTTCCATTTTTTGAACAATTGCTATTTTTTCCGCCAATGAATTTGATTCTGTCTTTTCTTGATAAGAAACTTGAGCGAAATTGTGGAACGCCAAAAGAGAAAATAGTGCGAGAAGAAGTGTAGTTCTAGTTTTCATAGATTTCGCTCTTGAAGGATTAATAATTTAATTTCCGACAAGCGCTGCTTGGCATGAACATCACTACGTTTAATAGATACTGCTCGTCGGTACAATTCTAAAGCCTTGACTAAATTACATTCATTGTAATATTTATCCGCAAGTCGAATGATTCCAGCATCTGGACAATTAGAATGATAGCCCCTGCAACTAGGCGCTATGAATCTATCTATTTCAATAATCCTTTTTCGACTATGTTTATCTCTATACTTGTGCTCAACTTCAGTATAAGCAGTTTTCGCGAGCCCATATTGTTTCGCGATAAAAAAGTATTCAGCATAGTTAATCTCAGCCATATATTCTGCTGATCTATCAACTGAAGCGGCAACTTCTTGTGAGATAGCATTGAATCCAACTAGAGAAAAGAATGCGAGGAGGAGTGCAGTTATAGTTTTCATAGATTTCGCTCTTGTAGGATTGAAAATTTAATTTCTGATAAGCGTTGCTTGGCATGAACATCACTGGGTCTAATGCTTGCAGCTCTTTGGTACAATTCTAAGGCCTTATCTAAAGTACATTCACTATATAATTTATCGGCAACTTGAATAAGTTTTTTGTACTGGCCTCCATGACATGAACCACATCCTTGAGATGTTCTCGATTCATCAGCCATTTTGCGACAATAGACATTATCAGTCTTCGTCACTAGTTTTTTATACAGCACCCAAGCTTTTCTATACTCATGATTTGCAAAAAGCATGTCAGCTTCAAGGATCTCATGTTCGAGTTGAGCAGGAGACAGATATTCACGGCCAATTACTATGTTCAGCAAATCGTTGAGGGCTTCAACGCTTACATCCAATTCTTTGGAAGATGATACTTGTTCAAGAATTAATTTTGAATCTGTTTTCTCCGTGTACGAGTCTTGCGCGTGATTGAAGAATGCGAAAAGAGAAAAGAATACGAGGAGAAGTGCAGTTCTAGTTTTCATAATCTTCCGTACAAGTACATACGAAATGAGTTCATTGAATTGAGATTACTTCTTTCTCTGGCGCTCGTACTCTAGGATTAGCTGACCGAATTTTGCCATGAACGGACGAGCAACATCTTCATATTCATACTTTCCGTCATTCACAACATCATTTGCATTGACATATAGATTCACTGTTAATATGAAATCGACATTGTTAACAGTGTCCACGATATAGGTAGATTCAGTCACAAATCCATAGGAGATTCCCATTTTGCCATGAGAAATCACATCCTTATAAGCTTCATTGTCATCTCCCAGCACCAAATATTTGAAGACATTGTCTGGATAATTTTTATTGTCGTGATAATCTTTATTAGCCAACTCATTCGGAACCAATTGCATTGCATCAAGTATAAACAGACGATCTTCTTCTCGAATATCCCAACGCATTTCTGGCGGAAATTGCTCAGGAAGTGCTAAGCGCGCTAATGTATAATGCATATCTGACAATGGATATTCTAAGTTGTAATTGAAATCGAAACGACCTTCTACGATTTCACCTCTATATTCATGTCTTGAGCCCAATAATTTTGATTCTGTGTATGGAAGACGATTTCCAACCTCTGAAAGTGGAAGCATTTCACCATTTTGGATCACTGTTTTTTTTGTGGCTTCATCAGTAATCGTTAAGCTATTACAATAAAGATTTAACGGCATTTCGCACCCCGTGAAACTCTTGTAAATTTTAGTTTTTTCAAATCCCTGCTCTATCAAACGATCATTCAATCGTTTTGGGGTAGCAAGATGGTAGAAGGTATTGTAATAAGTATTGTTGCTAACTGCCATCAGTTCACGCGTCATTTTTGTGAACGTCAAACGACCTTTTTCAGTTTCTTCAATATAACCCATGTTGCCACACACCTGATCACGATGGATTTTCAAATAGGATTCGCGAGAAACACCATGCTTTTTCAATTTCTCGAAAGAAACTAAGGCTGTTGGAAGTTTTACCATGCTCGCTGGATAGAAATAATTATCCGCGTTCGAGAAGTCGAATGTTTTTAAATGGGTTTCTGTAGAATCGCGCTCAATTCGGGTATACATAAATTGTAAACGATACTTTGAGCTGTCCAGTACTGTATTCACAAGTGGATCTTTTCCATGCAGATATTCCATCAAGTCTTCGTTCGACTCAATTTCTACCTGTGCGTTCAGCGAGAAACTAATCAGGCTGATCCAAAGAATTATTGTCCGCTCTATCATTGATCATTTTTGAGATAAAATAGATGAGTACTGCAGGGGATATCACAATGAAGAACCAAAGGATAATGACTGGTTGTTCCACTGCGAAATATGCAATCATCCATAGTGTTAACGCAATAAAGATGATTGGTGTCACAGGGTAGCCCCAAGATTTCACAACATTTTCACCAGGATTACCTCTATATCGTAGTATAAAAACTCCACAAACAGTTAAGAGTGCAAATATTGAGAGTGTAAATCCTGTGAATTTAATTAAGTCTGAAAATGAGAATGTGAAGACAAGGATCATGGAGATGATCATCATCGTTAGAATTGCAACACGAGGTGCACCCGATTTACTTTCTTTTCCGAGTGCTTTGAAGAGCAAATGATCTTTTCCCATTTGTTGTGCAACTCTAGGACCTGCAATGAACATAGCATTCAATCCAGAGATCAATGCTAAGGAGAAGACGCCGCTAAAGATCAAGCCTATCGTATTCCCCAAAAGTTTAGTGGAGACCACGTTTCCAAGGTCAACTTGGAAGGCGAGTTCTTCAAATGTTGCAACGTACATAAATACTGTATTCAATAATATATAGAGTACAGTTACAATTAACGTTCCAGCGATGAGCGAATAGGGGAGGTTACGTTTAGGATTTTCCAAATTTCCGACGATGTATGAACTAGCGTTCCATCCACTATAGGCGAACATTACCCATACCAGAGATCCCGCGAATGATAGACTGAAGATCATATCCCAACTACCTTCAGAAGGTGCAAAACTGATTCCAGATGTATTTTCAACTGTTCCAAAGAAGAACGGTAATGCAAGGAAAACTGCTACAAGTGCCAATTTGATGTAGGTCATATAATTCTGAACTGCACCACCAACTTTTACTCCTCCCAGCTGAATGACTGCAATTAAGGCAATCACAATACAGCCAATGATCTTGACAATTGAAACTCCATAAAAGGCGGCTTCACTCTCCATACCTAAAATTGGTAGGAAGTATTCTCCTGTGGCAATAGACAGACCTGCAATTGCTGCAGAGAACCCAATGGTGATTGAAATCCATCCACTAACGAAGCCCAGAAGCGGGTGATAGAGGTCTGTGAGAAAGGTGTATTCACCACCAGATTTATTAATGCTTGTCGCGATTTCACCATATACAGTTGCTCCACACAAAGAGATAATTCCACCAACTAACCAGATAATTAGTATCACAAATGGGTCAGGAATTCCTATTTCAGGAACAACTTGGAAGCCAAGTGAGGTGAAAATTCCGGTTCCGATCATATTGGCGATCACCATGTTCGTTGCAACGGAGCGTGTATATTTTATTGCCATTTAGTAAGTTTATTGGTACTTGTCGGCCTAAAGTACTTTTTTTTTATGATAAACAATTGAGAGTGAATTTAAATGAGCAAATTTGTAGAAACAGACCAATCTTTGATATGAAAAAATTAGCTTATCTTTCTATTGCTGTTCTTTTTGCAGCATGTACTACTGAATCAAGTGATATCGTCAATCCATTAGATGGACCTGGTGCAGATACTACAGCAGTAATTGTTGAAGACACACCTACTATCCCTGAGGATCGAAAATTTAATGATCTCGCAAATTTTGTTGCAGGAGTCCCTGGCGATGTTGAATCGACCTTGAAAGCCTTGGAGGAGAAGAGTGGATGGCAGACGTATAAAACTTCCATGGATGCAATGTGGACGAAGACGAATGAGAAACTTCCAACAATGCGCACGTGGGCTGAGACTGAAATGGCTCCAGCAAATGAAGGAGGAGGAACACTTTTTTATCCGTTTTCCGGTCCTGATTTCCTACATGCAGATGCATTTTTTCCAGAATATGAAAATATTGTAATGATTGGTTTGGAACCAATTGGAACATATCCTGATATGCTCGCGAAATCTGAAGCTGGGAAAGATCAAGTATACTTGAATGGTGTGCGAAGATCAATGCATATGATACTTGGTAAAAGCTTCTTCCGTACAATTGCAATGGCATCTGATTTTAACGGCGAAGTTGATGGAACACTTCCTGTATTGATGCAGTTCATGAATAGAACAGGGCATAAAGTGCTATATCATGAAGTTGTTGGTGTTACCCCTGATGGTAAATTGACAACAGAAATTGATGGGATGGCAGATTCTACCTACTTCGGAAATCGATATTATTTCCAACGTGAAGGATCTGATCAGGTTCGAACATTGACTTATTTTGCTGTGAACCTTGCAAATGATGCATATGTGAGTAGAGGAGGACTTGTAGCGAAAGGATTGAAGGATCGTAAAGATCTTGTAGCATACCTGAACTCAATGAACATGGAATCGACCTATTTAAAGTCTGCATCTTATTTGATGCATCGAGATGAATCGTTCAGTATCATCAGAAATTTAATTCTTGATCAGTGTGATTATGTGCTTCAAGATGATTCGGGAATTCCAATCAAGTATTTCGATGGAACAAAATGGGATTTGACATTTTATGGAAATTATAAGTTTCCAATTTCTTTATTTGCCACGCGTCATCAGCCTGATCTAAAAGAAGTTTACCTTGGTGAAGGAATTAAGGATTTACCATTTGGAATTGGATACCAGTTCAATAAAGGAGTTTCTAATTTGATGAAGGCAACGAAGAAGTAGGAGGGGGATTATTGGATTGTTAGATTGTTAGAGATGATTTAATTGAAAGATGTCCAGATTACAAGATATTAAGACTGAAAGACTGTGTGGAAGCACGGTCTTTTTTTATTCATCTAATTCGAATAATTGAACAAGTCTAGTCGAATCCAATGATCCAAAAATCTAACAATCCAATGATCTTGTTATTAAGAATGCTTGCGCCGAGTCCTTCGCCAGAGGCTTCGGCCGCCGGAGAAAGCTACAGCAAAGGAGCACTGAAAGACTGTGTGGAAGCACGGTCTTTTTTTATTCATCTAATTTGAAATGTTGTTCTCGAGTGCCTGCGCAGGAGCTATGGCAAAGGAGCAGATACTCCATAAAAAGAAGTACTCGAACTGACATTTCTTGAATCCAATAATCTAACAATCCAATGATCCAGCTTTTCGTCTACTTCTAGATTCTTTGGTTCTTCCTTTTAAAGTAAACAGCATCAATGTATACGAGTAATTTCATTGAGATGCTGTTCACTCGTGGTTGATCAAATAAGGAATTGAACGTGTCAAAATAGGAGGATACCAATCCGTTTTGAGAATTAAAGATGTTGTTTTTATAAACGATTCTCAATTCACTACCTGGGATAAAAATCCAGCGATAGTTTATGTCCAGCGTGAATGCATTGTAATTTGTATTGTGGGAAGAAGCCCCTTCAGCGTTCAATGGATAATAATCACTGGATACTGTTTCTCCTTCATCAAGTAGTTCTTTGAAGTATCTATACTCCACTTGTTGCCAGTAATGACGGAATTGGACATCTATTCCCATTCGTTTGGTAAAAATAAATTCCATCCATGCCGAGTTGGTTACGATCTGACGATCGCGATAACCCAAAAGGATTTCATCAGAGTAATTTTCATCTTGCGAGCTCACATACCCATAATCGTGAATGATGTATTCCCATGTGGATCTAAGTATCATTGACATTCTGTCAGATATACGCAAACGTGGACTTACGTTAAAACTGTAGCCTTTTTGTGCTTTGCTAATGAACTGCTTCATGTTCGTTCTTAAATCGAGCGCGAAACGTTTGCTATAATCAGATGAGAAAAATCCTCCAAATTTGAAACTAGGACCAAAGAGAACTTCCTTTCCGAATTCTCTTGATTCGAAGTGGTTCACGTCTCCAAAGGGCTTGAAACCACCATTAAAACCGCTCGTTATGAATTTCTTTGTGGTTGCCGCAACATTCCACTCAACTCCGGTATAGGCAAATACTTGAGGTTTGTACAATTCACCATAATACATACTGAAATTGGCCCATTTCCGAATGAACATCTTACCTGTTTTGAAGTTGTTCCAGCCCAGTGAAGCATTGTAATCGCGTGAATTATTGTTGTACAAGAATCCAAGATCATTTGGATCATACGTGTCGCTTTCTTCAGAATAATCGAATCCATATCTCCATTTTCCTGAGACTTTAGCCAATCCAGCTTTCACCCGGTAACCATATACCTGATCGGCGTCCTCAAAAATGGAAGACACATTTAGACCTGAAGACAATTTGTAAGTTCCATCCTTTGAAAATAAGGCAGTTTCTAATACAGTGACATTCGCATCGCGATTAGCACCTTCACGCATTACATTGGTATTCACGAAAGAAACAGTACTGTTATTTTTTAAATTCTGTGATAAAACGAAAACATTGTAATTGCTTACAGGATGGGTATTCACGATTCGTTGATTTCCGCTTGAGTCTTCTATAATTGCTTGACTTCTCCCTTCAATCGAATTAAAAACACCTATCCCAAGTCCCGTTTTTGTTCTTCCTGATACCTTCGTTCCATTCAGAAGTGGTGCCAAATCAGGATTACTTACAACAGTTTCTCCAGTGAGTGCGTTCAAGTCAGAATATGCGCTAGAATAATTATAGGGTTGTGCTCCAATTCTTCGAGAATAAAAAACATTCCCGATACTGAATAGGTCTGTTCCCTCTAGAAAGAAAGGACGATTTTCATTAAACATCACCTCGAAAGGTCCTAGATTGAGCACTTGCTTGTCTGAAGTTGTTTGCCCGAAATCTGGAATCAAAGTCATATCCAGCGTAAAGGCATCGTTCAAGCCATATTTTAAGTCAACACCACCCGTTATTCGTTGTCGCCAGGCTTGTGCGCCGAGGGTTTCATCGTAGGCATTTTCTACGTATCCAGTTGCGTAGGGCGTGAATGATAAACGAACTGGAGATTTTACATTGCTGATCCCAGTCATTTTCCCAGCCTGTGTAATTTCTCCAAAAACTTGAGGATCTACTGGGTTCCAAAACGATTTCTCTCGATCACGTCGTACTTGTCGAATAAGATTGATATTCCATTCTTGTACAGATTTGTTTGGAAATCGCACTGCGGAAAAAGGCACCTTAATTTCAAACGACCATCCATAGGATTGCTTTTTTACGGTACTTTTCCAGACAGCATTCCATGAAAAGTCAGTGCCATCAATAGAAAGTAGAGCGTCTATTTCTACACCAGTTGAAGAAACACTGAACATGAACGAGCCAATGTTATTTGCATAAGGATCAACTGTTATTGCGAACCAATCCGCATTTCCCCAGTCATCTCGTTGAGCCAAAGTGTAACTTACAGAATCGGGATTGTCGTGCATTTCTCCAGAAACGTAAAAAGCATTATCATCATAGCAGAGACGCACAATTGATTCGTGGATTGATTTAATTCCAAATTCTGGATAACTCGTGGTAAAATCTGTCGCAATATCTGCTTTCGCCCAAATCGATTCAGAGAGCTCACCATCGATTTTCAACTCCTCGTCAATTCGCCCTATATCGTACGTCAATTGAGACCAGCCCAAAATGGGGAGAAGTAGTGATAAAAGTGGTAGGCAGACGTTTTTGGGGACGTTAAATCTCATTTATACAAAAGTGTAGCTGAGCAAATTTAAGGAATCCTAGCGTCTCTTTTCTTTCTTTAGCATACTTTAAGAGTACACTTACACAATGAACACCTATGGTAACTCCCAAAAATCACGTTTTTAAGCTATTATGATCTGAATCTTTTTCTAGATAAGACAGAGAGTTGAGCCAAATCTTACACTTAATGCAAATATTCCTTTCGAATTAAGAAACTTGCTGTGGCATCTCGCTTGCAGTAAGTATCTTTGCGCTATTAGTATGACGGAAGAAGAAGTTAAATTAGAGCGAAAGAAATTCCTGAAGGAGTTGAATGCGACTGCAAAAGAACTTGCTTTCTTGCTCGAAGGGGACGATCCTCCAGCATTGAGAGTGAAGCAATACAAAAAGTATCTGGTCAAGTCGCAGAGGATGCTTGTTCGAATTTCGTCTCGGAAGGACGGCCTGACTATTCATAGTTTCAAGGGAGGTTATGGTGGAAAGCTTCTCGCGCGAAAAGAGTTGCTAAAAATGGGAATCATTAAAGAAGTTCATTCGCGCGGACGAAAGAAGTTCTTTGAATGCACACTTGATGAAGCACAAGCAAGTATAGAATTGGCATCTAGACTCATCGTTGAAGTATACCTGAAAAAGAATGGTGTGGAGAGTTATTGATGGTGCTAGACCTTAGTCAAAACTATTTTATCCTTTTCATTGAACATAAACGAGCTTTATTTGTATTATAAATCATGCGTAATTCAATTGTGTTGCTCACGGCATTCTTCTTTGGAATTGTTCAGTTTGGATTTACTCAAAATTGGTATAAACAAACATATTCTATTGAGCTTGATGACGTAAAATCGACAAAAGAGATAGACAACTTGTCGTTTTATGTGGTGAAAGGTTCACGAACCAACCAACATGAAATATCCTTGGACACAAATTCTCTAACTATTCAGTTTTCTTTCATGACAATGGGAGGAGAGGATGCTACTCTGATCATCGAAAAGAATGATAAAAGGATGATCGTTCTTTATGGAAATTACTACCCTGATGTTGGAAGAGCTAACAGTCAGCTAAGAACTGAGGGTAAATTTAGATCAGGATATTTCACAAGTTTTGACGGACATTTTTTGGAAATAGAAGAAAAGGATAAAGATTGGTGGTTAATAACACATCAGCATCATACACCTATTTTGACCCCAATAAAGACGAGAGTGCAAGAAGAATTTGAGCAATACTTGAATTTCGTGCTAAATCGTCCTAACGATTCTATTGCAGAATTTGATTCTCTTATCAACTATGAAGCTAGATACTATACAAGTCAGCCACTTGTATTTGAAATTCCGACTTTATCTTTTGCAGATTCAACTGATTTAATCTGTATTGTCAACCCTAAGCAGATAACAGATTCAGTTTTAAGGTTGGGATTTCTTGACATGGATACTTCTTATGTCAGTGAGACCAAATTAAAGCAAACTTTGGCCGTATTAAGTTCTGAACTCAGCTATTCTGAAACAGGTTCTCAATTGATATGCAGGTCATACAGAAAATTAAGCCCATTGGGAGAA
>JBLHON010000052.1:0-16406 GCA_047621865.1 Crocinitomicaceae bacterium
GTGGGGTGATTATTCCTAGCTCCATACTTTCGAGCGGATCCCAAATGACATTTAAATTTGTTTCGGATCATGCAGCTACTAAAAGTGGTTGGTTTGCAAGCGTAAACTGTCAAGCTCTCCCAGAGATAGATGGTAAGATATTGATATCAAGTGATTTGAAAAGCTATCCATATCTCAGTTCTAACGAATCAATATCTGTTAATGTATGGAACCAAGGTTCTTTGGATCTTCAAAATTTCACGGTTTCCTACCTACTCGATGATAATGATGTGGTGTCCGAAAAGGTAGTAGGAATTCTAAAGCCTGGTGAACTGATGAGATACACCTTTTCAAAAGGAGTGAATTTTTCTGAAGCTGGATCTGATTACAAAATCACAACATGGGTGAGTATACTAAATGACGCTAATCGTGCGAATGACACCTCTTCTGTGGTAATCCGAAACACACTAAAAGACACTGTGTTTCTCATGAGTAACGAGAGCGTCACTTCATCCAATTGTACTTTTTATGATACAGGTGGTCCAGACAATAATTACTCGGGAAACGAATACTTCATTAAAACATTTACAACTGAACGAGCGAATGAAAAATATGCATTTTACATGGACTTGGAAACGGAAAAAGGATATGAGATTCTTTCCATTTACGACGGAAAGGACACGACTGCACCTTTGATTGGTGGACCCTATCATGGAGGAGGAACTTTAAGTCATGAGAGCATGGGACGTTCATTGACATTTAAATTCATCTCAGGTAAGACCTTCAATCTGGGAGGGTGGAAAATTGATCTGAAAGGTGTTCAAGTTCCCAAAAGTGATATTGCAGTCAAATACTTAGAAGCACCAATCACGCGTAGAGAACTTGGAAGTACAGAAAAAATTGGAATTTGGGTGTACAATACTGGTTCTCTTGCACAGAACGATATCACAGTGAGCTATGTTGTCAATCAAGAAGAAACGATCACAGAAACAATACATGGAATCTTCCCAGCTATGTCGGATACGCTTTTCTATTTCCAAACGACTTCGGATCTTTCTACGCCAGGTGTCAACTATTACATAAAAGCGTGGTCGAACAGTATACGTGATGAGAATCGAGAAAATGATACTTTATTCAGTGGCGCCCAAAACAAATCTGGAACTCCGTTGAGTTATACCATGAATTCAACTCCAGTCGTGGCAGATGCTGGATGGTTTTATGATTCAGGAGGACCAGATGAACGATACGAGGCGAAGGAAAATATAGTAAAAACATTCACATCAGAAAGTAGTGATTCAAGACTTCGATTTACAAAGAAACTCTTCGATTTACGAGGTGATGGTGACTATTTGATTGTTTATGATGGACATGATATTTATGCGCCAGCTATCAAGGGCAGCCCCTTCCATAATGGAAATATTCCAAATGAAATTCAATCTTCTGGCCGTTCCTTAACATTCCAATTTGGTTCCGATTATAGTGGGCAGAACAATGGGTGGAACTATTACTTCGAGTCTGTCCCTGTGCCTGCAAATAATTTGAAGGTAAACGGTTTTAAAGGTCTTTTTGATGGGGCATTAAGTGAGAATGAAAAAATAGAAATCAACCTCTTTAATAGTGGCTTTCACCATGCCTTTCTTGGAACTGCGTATTATTCCATTAATGACGGTCCAGCAGTTTCTGAAAAGATAGTTCCACTCGGAGGTTTTCAATCTGGGATTCACTCGTTTACTGCCATGGCAGACCTTTCTAAACCAGGGAAGGAGTTCATTATTAAAGCATGGGCTGAAATTGACGGACATGAGCGCCTTGAAGATGAATATTTCATCGATACCATAAGAAATACTACTGGTGATGTGGTGTTAGACGGAATTAACAATTTGGGAGGATATAGAGGTCGAAATGATCTAGATCTTGTAGCCATAAAGGGTACAACACTATACAACACCTATCATCCGTTGGATACTTCGAACCAAACAAGCAGTTATCATGATTTTCCAATAGATGAAAGTACTACTGCACTATTAACGAAAGGAGAAACCTACGAATTTGAAATCAGTAGTTTTCTTCACTATAGTTGGAACGCAAACGCAACCATATCAGCATGGATAGACTATAATCAGAATGGAGAATTTGAGGCAAATGAATGGATACAAGTAGTTTGGGTAGCTAATTATAAAGTGCCGAATTTTATGAGCTTCACGGTTCCAAAAAATGCCGTCATCGGTCAAACCAAAATGCGCATTCGAACACGAGTGGCACATTATCCAAATGGACCTGAGGATGCTAACGTTAATTTTGGCAACTTTGGCGTTACAGAGGATTATACGATCACTATTGAGTAATGAGAAGTCCGAAGCCTATTTAGATAGGGAATCAATGAATATGTGCTGCTTTTAATGCTTAAAACTACCGATTAGAATCGTTGTTTTTTTGTTCAGTAATAATTGCAATTGGTTAGAACGATCAATTCTAAACGTAGTGCGGGATTTTGGAGCAATTCACTGTCTGCCTTCCGTAAAGCTAATTAGAAGCAAAAATGCTCGTTTTTAACTATTCAACCCACATTGCGCTTATACAATGTTGTAGGTAGTGCTTTTTTCTTCCGATGGATAAGCAAGACACTTATTGACACGCTTGGATTGTGCGGCTGATTTGAGTGGCTATTGAATGTTGACAACCTTACATTATTAAATGATGAGTCAAACCAAACAAAGCACTAATACCTATCCAGATTAGCATATTGACTTTGAAGCGATACATGGCTACAAAGGAAACTGCAATCCATCCGAGCGTTATAAAATCAATTTGAGAAAAGATAAGTTCTTTTGGAAAGACCACAGCTTTACCAAGATAAATGCTGAGGTTAAGGATAACCCCAACTACCCCAGCTGTAACGATACTCAAAGCTTGCTTTATCTTTTCATTATCCCTTGTTCTCTCAATAATAGGTGCTCCAACAAATATAAATAGGAAGCAGGGCACAAAAGTATAAATAGTCGTTGCGAAAAGACCAATTGAACCCATGAGTAGAGAGCCTTCAAAATGATTATACCCTGCCATAAAACCAACAAAGGCCAAAACCATAACAAGTGGGCCTGGAGTAGTTTCTCCTAATGCCAATCCATCAATCATTTGTAACTCTGTAAGCCAATTTAATTTCTCGACACTTACCTGAGCCACATAAGGCAAAACCGCATAAGCTCCACCAAATGTTACAAAGGCTGCTTTGGTAAAGAACATGGAAAGTTCTTTCCAGAAAGCAAAATCATTGGTTAGCAGGTAAAAAAGTCCTAGAGGCACTACCCAAATACAAAAAGCCGACAGTACCTGCTTTCCCAATCTGCCCAATTTAAAACCTGAGTCGGGTAAAACAGTAGTATCATTGATGTAATAATTTTCTTCATCATTTGCCAATTGTCGTTTAGCTGCTGCTATTTGGTTAAACAATTTGGGAGCAAATTTTCTCATGACAAACGCTAATATAAGTGCTCCAATGATAATTATAGGAAAAGGAATGTTGAAAAAGAAAATGGAAACGAAGGCTGCTCCTGCAATCAGAAAATGAAATTTGGTTTGTAGTGATTTCTTCCCGATTTTAATGAGTGCCAAAATGACAATGGCTATTACAGCAGGTTTTAGCCCTGCGAACAGTGCGTATACCCAAGGAATAGTACCAAATGTAACGTACAGAGCAGACAATCCAAGTAAAATAAACATGGAGGGTAGAATAAAGAAAACACCAGCTACTAAGCCTCCTTTTGTTCCGTGTAACAACCATCCTGTATAAGTCGCCAGTTGCTGAGCTTCTGGACCAGGAAGTATCATGGTAAAATTAAGTGCATGTAAAAAACGGCTGTCTGAAATCCATTTTTTCTTTTCTACTAGAAACTCATGCATAATGGCGATTTGTCCCGCTGGACCACCAAAACTGATGAAGCCAAGCTTTAACCAAAACCAAAAGGCTTCCTTAAATGAGGGTTTTTTAATTTCAGTAAAGGTATTTATTTCTTTAGGTGTTTTCAAATTCTGCGCTCCCATATGGTGCAAAAATATACAATGAAAACACGAACTAATGGTCTATTTGAATATTGAATGGTACTTAGTTATTGTCGTTTCTAAAACCGATTGGCGTGCTGCTAACGTATCGTTTGAAGTATTTTGAAAAATGGGAATTATCTTTAAAATCAAGTCTGTGAGCAATTTCACTTACCGTAAAATCGGTGTAAACCAAAAGCCTTTTTGCTTCGTTGATAATATG
The DNA here is from genome assembly GCA_047621865.1 of Crocinitomicaceae bacterium. Taxonomy (GTDB): domain Bacteria; phylum Bacteroidota; class Bacteroidia; order Flavobacteriales_D; family Crocinitomicaceae; genus UBA4466. The sequence goes on from JBLHON010000052.1 coordinate 4,241, forward strand.
TTCTGAAAGTATCTCTGCAGAAGATTGTCCTGTTTCTTTTCTGCAAATCACATTTAGATTTTGTGGAGTTGTATTTATCAAACTCGCATAGTGGTATACCCTGTTTGTTAGTTCATTTTCTCTATTCAAAAGCTCAATGAATTTTTGAAAAATTGTACTGTTGCCGTTTTTAGATTTTTTTGGTTTTGCGGACTCAAGAAGTTTTGCCAAAAGTGCTTTTAATAATCCGTCAATTATCAGTCGATTTGACGTTTTCTCTTCTTGATGTTCATTTAATAAAAGCTTGAAAATATCACTTGCAGCATTGTCTTTTGGAAAGAGGCAAGCTTGTGCACTCAATTCTGAAATCAGACGTTTGATATCCTTGTCCAAACAGTTGTCTATGAAGGTTTTTTTTATGATGAGTACAAAGCCTTCTGGTTCTGTTTTAATGTCCCAATAATGAACTTGCTCTTTACGAATCGTAAATATTACAGGCGTTTTTAGTGCGTATTCTATTGTGTCAATCTTATGTGAACCTAGACCTTTAGTCAGGTAAATAATTTCAAAATAGTTGTTGTGTTTGTGTGGTGATGTCTTTCTGATGTGTTGTTTGAACGTAGCAATTTTTAGTCCTTCGGTCTGTCTGGTTTTGTCTTTTATTTCAAGTTCTGTTTTCATTTATTGTCCGTCCGTATGGTGGCGAAATTAGGCCCTTTTATTTTTTATTCAAATTTATTTACTTCCAGAGGATCGTTAAATGCAAGGATCATTTCATCATTAAACGTGCAGTCAAGTTTTCCTTCGTGTGTATCGTATATTTCACCTGCAATAAACCACCATTTCTTATTTTCTGTTTCAACTTCCATTTTGTAGTAAAAATGCTCTATGCCTTCTTTTACTTCAATTTTTTCAATACGTTCATTAATTTCCGCTGTGAAGTCTGATGTCCCTAAATCATTTAAGTTCTGAATTTGTTCAATCCAAAATGTTTCAAAAGCTAAAGATGTTTGTGCTGAACTGAGTAAATAATTTTTTTCTTCAATATGAAAACAAATTGAGTGAGCGTATTTGAATTGAAATGGAACACCATTTAATTCGAAAGTTGGATTTAAATCAAGAAGAAATGAAATTTTGTCCAACCTTTTATTCATCACTGTGGAAATGAATTCCTGAATATTATTCCTATAATTTTTCAATTCTTCTTTCATTCTTCTCAATTGAGCCTAACGGACAAAGCTATGTTTCGGCGCTTTCCAAGACCGTTTCTAAAAGGAAGAACTTTTGTCCTTTAAAAAAAGTAGCTTTTCGAAGCAATTAGTGGCGCTGAAATATAGCTTGCGTGGCTGTTGCACAACCCAATTTTCTTGAGAAATCGTCTGATTTGATCAAAACACCAAAAGTTAAAACGAAGATAATTAGCAACTTACACTTTTAGGGAAATGTATAAATTACTCCATTCTTGAATTTTTCGAGTTGAGCAACAGTGACTTGTGTTAGGTGTATTTATTTACTCGAACATTCTGTCTTTCAAATCCATACTTTCATGTAAAATTCGAATAACGTCAATCTCATCTTCTGAAATTAATTGATAGAATATTATATGTTTTCCAGATTTCAGACCTAATAAATTTTCACTTATTCCGTTGTAGACTTTTCCGAGATTTGGATTTTTACTAATTTCTTTGCAAGCAAACCTGACTAGGGAGTAGTATTTGTCAGCTTGATTTTCAGACCATTTCTCAAAAGTATAGACCCAAATATTATTTATATCATCAATAGCCTTTTGGCGAAGTATAACTTTAGCCATTCTTTCTGTTCTCAGCTTTTAATTTTTCAAGATTTGCGTCAAAATCGAAATTTTCAACTTTTGGACTGTTTAATCCTTCTTGAATGGCATTTCTCAGCGTGATGGTTTTACTTTCTTCATTTTCTAATAGTCGCAGTCCAGCCCTGATAACCTCACTTACATTTTTATAGCGTCCAGCAGAGACCTGGGTGCTCACAAATTGCTCAAAATAATTGCCAAGTGATATTGATGTGTTCTTCATTATCGAAAGTTTAACCCAAATTTACCAAAAATTGGTATAAAATTCAATTTTCATTTCAACTGAGCTTTATTTAATGATAGCATAACACGTGAGTCGTTTCTATCTATGGATCAAAGCGCCTACTATTAATCAAATGGTCACACGGCTGTGGTTGTCGATATATTATTTGAGGAGATAGGGGGCATTACACATAACGGCTGGCACTAGGCGTACGGCATAGCTTTCAACCAAAATTGTTTTTTCGAAGATAAGGATAGATTTCCACACTTAAATGATAACACGAAGAATAGAACCTATGCTTACGCTTAGTGTATGTTAACCACATTTAGATTTAAAAACTCACTCCAATTTTAAATTCAGGTACAGTTAGGACATTTTCGTTCACATAAATAAATTGATTGGAAGTATGATTATATCCTCTGCTCCGCCCATATCTCAAACCAGTATTTAAGGATAAGAACAATCGAGATATTGGATAATAAATAATTGAAATACTTCCGGTTAGGCCCAATGTGTTGTATGTGGAGTTCATTCTTGTGCCTGATCCTGAAAATCCGCCCTGAAAGTCTCCCGAATAACTGAGGTTAGAATAGTACAGTCCAAGACCAGTATTTAATTCGATTTTTGAATCAAACAAATTCAATATTGTATAATTTGTTGTGATATAGGTATTGTCCTCTCTCAAATAGCCTTCTCCATAAAAGCAATCATAACAACTTGACGAAGATTCATTAATTTTATTTAAGCCATGTTCGTACTTTATTCCAAAGCTCCAATTATTGACATGTCTTTGATATTCTATGCCAGTTATATATTTGATATTGTAATTACCGCGTAGTGTTTGTGAATTTTTCTCAAATCGAATTAATGAGGTGTTCAGAGAATTCTTTTGCTCTTTTTGCGCAAAGCTATTGAGTGAGCAGAGACTAATTAGAACTAGAAGGATTATTTTGTCCATAGATATTGTTGATTGTTACTAACGATTACGCTAAAAAGCGTTTCTTGCTTCAGCAAGATATGATTTTTTAGCGATTGTTATAACCATCCTTCTTCCTTTTCACATACATACATACATACATACATACATACATACATACATACATACATACATACATACATACATACACACACACTGGATTTTTAGACGTACATTCACCAAAATTAACCAAGGCTAGTTCATTTTCCCCTCTCTTTATTTGAGTCGATATTAGACGAATCTGTAAAATATCAACTCAATGAAGAAAAGCACAATCGTGTTATTTTCGCTATTTGCTACTATCTATGTCTCAGCGCAGGAAGTTGTATCCACGCAAGGAGATTCTTACTCCAATGGAAGTGGAAGCATAGACTTTACCCTAGGCGAAGTGATTATAGACACAGGAACCGATGGAACCAACGACCTAACGCAAGGTTTTCATCAAACCAACTGGAACTTTTTAGGAGTGGAGGATTTTGCTCCCAACTATGAAGCAATGATTTTCCCCAACCCAACAGAAGATGTGTTGAACATCAGAACAAGCACTTTCGAGAATGTGACGTATACACTTTATAATGCACAGGGAAAACTTGTAATGCAGGACATTCTTTCTGCCGAGCAAACACCTATTCAAGTAAGTCAAATAGCTCCGGGTAGCTATTCATTGACCTTGAATAACCAAACACAAAATCTAAAGACATTTAAACTAGTTAAAACGCATTAAGCATGAAAAAACTAATACTATCACTCGTTGCAATAGCAACAATCTCACTAAGCTCCCTCGGTCAAGCACCAGAAGGCTTTAAATACCAAGCCGTAGTTCGTGACGCAGGTAACCTAATATTAAACAACCAAGCTGTTGGGATGCAACTGACAATCATTCAAACTTCGCCAGCTGGTACGGCAGTTTATACTGAAACTTTTGCAATAAGCACCAATGCCTATGGGCTAGTGAATCTAGAAATAGGAACAGGAACAACCACAGATGATTTCACAGCAATAGACTGGTCAGCGGGACCATATTTTATAGAAACGGAGGTTGATGTAACCGGTGGAACAAGCTATGCAGTAATGGGTACTAGCCAGTTAATGAGTGTGCCCTATGCACTCTATGCGAAAACCGCAGAGAACGTAACGAATGACCTAGTAGACGATGCAGATGCAGACCCGAACAACGAAATCCAGGCAGTTTCTTTTTCAAATGACACGCTTTATTTATCGAATGGCGGTCAGGTCTATTTAGGTTCATATGGAGTAGATTTAGTTGATGATGCTGATAGCGACCCAACAAATGAGTTACAAGATTGGAGTAACTTACCGGGTATCCCTGCCAATATAGATATTGATGCAACGGATGATTTCAGTGGAGATTATAACGATCTAACCAATCAGCCTACAATACCAACTGTACCTACCAACGTAAGTGCCTTTGTTAATGATGCAGGTTATATAACCTCACCGAACGATGCGGATGCAGATCCAGCAAATGAAATACAGGATCTACAACTTATTGGAAATATTTTAACGATTACGAATAACGGAACGGCGACTTCAATTGATTTAAGCGGTTATTTAGATAACACAGATACGCAATTGGACGAAACAGCAGTTGATGCCTTTGTGTCAGATAATGGATACATTACAAGTCCTGACGATGCGGACAATGACCCAACAAATGAAATTGAACTCCCTGCTGGAGGTTTAGATGGACAAGTACTGACAATGGTTGGAACTACGCCTACTTGGATTACAAAATCACCTTGTGGTGTTGCTATAGGAGATTATTACGCGGGAGGAATTGTTTTTTATATTGATGCATCTGGCTGTCACGGTCTTATCGCAGCTGTCACAGACCAATCTACAGGGACTATATGGGGTTGTTATGAAACTTTACTTGCTGGAGCCGACGGAACTGCAATAAGTACAGGAAATCAAAACACTATTGACATAGAAGCTGGATGTTCTACTCCGGGTACTGCTGCCGATATTTGCGCAAATTGTGCATTAGCGGGCTATACCGACTGGTTTTTACCTTCAAAAGATGAATTGAATTTAATGTATCAAAACATTGGTCAAGGAAACGCACTTGGGTTAGGAAATGTTGGCGGTTTTGCTAATAACTACTATTGGAGTTCTACGGAGTACGATAAGTACGATGCGTGGGTACAGGGTTTCGGCAATGGTGTCCAGACCGTCACCTCTAAGGACGGCTACGGCTTCTACGGCTATGTTCGGGCTGTTCGGGCTTTTTAACTATTTATCAATTTAACTATTTTTTATAATGGGTGGTTTACCGCGACTTGTGCTAAGCTTGTCGAAGTAAGCGGTTGATTTGAAAAATGGGCTTTATGCAAAGCAAAATCCCTCCGAGTAGGAGGGATTTTTTTGTGTTCTATTTTCGGGAGTTGGCTATTGGTTATAACGAGCAGGGCTACGAAACGGCGCCACCCGAAGTTGTTTTCTTAAAAATAAACATTTGATTTTATTCAAGAGTGAACTTCTGAAGCGAAAGTGACCTTGGCGCTGTTTTGTAGGACGTGTTATGCTTATTCATCGAATCATTACACTAGCATTATAGTATTTTTTATTCGTTCGGTAATAGTCAAAATGAATGGTTTTTTTTGGGCTTGAGGACCAATTAAAATCGTAGTAAGGTGATACTCCCATCGATATGCAATTTTGAAACATTAGAAATGGATTAATTGCGCTTTCAGTCCAATATCGGATGTATGGACAAATTTTGACATCATCGATTTCCAAGGTGAACATACGGTCTATACCTCTGGCGAGCATCCAAGGTTCAAGATTTCCGTTAATTACCTGTTGAATAAGGAGATTGTGATTTTGAATAAACCAATCTGGTGGCATGTGCAGAAGTATGGTAGCGGCATCTTGGCTCCACCCTGCATTCTTCCCAGCAGGAAATCCATTTTTTTCCGTGAATTGAATCAGTGCAGATGCATTTAAACTATCTTGAGTTATTAAGCGATTTAATTTTAGTGTATCATTTCTATCAAAACCGTTTCTAACAAATTGGTCGAGAATCATTATAGAGTCGATAAAATTTCGATAAAACTGTTTTTGCTCATTCTTTGAAGAGTTTTTAATCATTGATTCGTTAATCGATTTGTACTCTTTTTTAGTCAACCCAGAGAACCAATTTGTGTCAATTGCGAAAATGCCTCTGTTGCCTCGAACTTCTTTGATCGCTTTTTTTTGTGCGTTAACTTTCCATAGTGCCTTCGCATATTTATAATGATGCTGAGGATGAGGCTCAGAGACACGTTCAAACCCTAGTTCGAAATAATAGATAGCAGTATCATAATTCCCTTCGTGAAAATAGAATTCTGCCTCGCTCGCATAGTTGTTATAGATGATGTAATTATCGCCTGATTTTTGTGAAAAACAGAAGGAACTTGAAATAAGGATAATAAATAGCGTCTTCATATAAAGTCTAACGCAGAATCGTTCAAAAGTAACACATGATTACAGTTCTTTAAGCATAACAAGTAGCTAAACGCACCAGTACGTTTAGCCACCAAGTATGATTACTCTAAATTTAGTAATTCAATGGGAGATTTAATGACTTTTAACGCCCTAATTATTGCACAAACAGAATTCATATGAGAAAGTAAAATATTCACCTAACAAGGCTGCTAACAACTTATATACTAAATCTCAGCTGCATCATATACTGCCGTGGAGGTTGGATATCCCCCGGTCTACTTGAATACTCAGTATTCAAAATATTATTGACGATAAATGCAATCGTGTAATGCTCCTTAATTGTGTAGATCAACCTCGAATCAAAAACGAGGCTTCCTTGCTGATTTTCCGCGCGGTAATCTTTTAATCCTGGCAAGATTTCCGTTCCACTGATTGGGTCTTCAAAGACATTATCAATGTTGTGCATGAAGCTGTTGTATCTTGATGAAAAGCCCAGCGAAATATTCTTATAGCTTGCTTGAACATCTACGCGTACAAGATGATTGAAACGATACTTGAGCAGGGTTGATCCAGAATCTGAGAATGTCTGTGTGTATGCTGGATCAGTGTTGAGTGATATTGGATTCATGTAGGTATATCCTATTAAACTCTGGAGTTCTAGCACCTTTATTTTACCCTCGGAATTAAATGAAAATTCCAATCCAGTGATTTGTGCTTCTTCGGTATTTTTCGCTTTAAAACCAATCCATTTATTGACGTACCCAGGACTTGCAGGATTAAGACTTGCGGGAATAGAATCGGGAAGATAGAATCCAAACGCAAACTCAATCATATCGTAATAATGATTCACGAATCCCGCAACATCAAGGACACCTTTCCAATTTCCACTTTTGAAAACTTGCTTGACACCAACTTCTGCCGCCCATCCCCTCTCTGGTGTTAAAGAAGGATTTGGGAAAATATAAATTCCGCCATTTTCAGTGTTGGCAAAACGCTCACTAACAGACGGGAATCTAATCCCTTGTCCAAACGAAGCTCTTAAATGGGTTGTTTTCGTAAGTCCATAATGCATTGCAGTTCTAAAGATTGGATACACTGGGATTTCCGATTTTGTATTCCATAATTCAAATTGAGAATCTGGTCTCAGTGTATCCATTTGGAAATATTCCAAGCGCATTCCAGCTGAGAAATTGAAACGTTTGTACTTAAAATCATATTGAGAATAGGCCGCGATATTATCAGATGTATGCGTTCCAAATACCCAACCCTTAACGGAATTGACAGATCCAGTTGCACCAGCAATTAGATTGTGGCTTATCCCCCATTTCTTCTGATATGAATAATCTGCATAGAACATTCGGGCATCACTGGCTTCAAAATAGGAAGAACTACCACCAATTGTGACAAGATAGTAGCGCATTTTCAATTCGTGCTTACTTCCATCTTTAGTGAAATACCTGATGGATGGATCAATATTTAGTCGAACTGACTTCTGGAAGGTCAATGAGTTGTTATTGGGATCATTGTCGTTCCCACCAGCTGGCGTGTATCCTAACGAATCACTTTCCCAGACAATAAATTTGTTTACTGCTTCTACCTGACCTGAATACTTGAGATCAAATTTTAAACGCTCAACTTTTTTGGGTCGAAAGAAGAACGAACCCGACACACGTGCCCTGTCTTCGTCCTCACCATCTTTATAACCTGAATCAGTAAAGCCATCAGCAGAAACTGTATAACCCCACTGATCTTTCATCTGTCCATAATAGACACTGAGTTCATACATCATCGGATTTTTACTCCACCACTTCAATGATTCTCGCTTGGGATTATCATAAATTCCCGTTTGGAACTTCACCTTGAGATCGCCGTTTAGACTTGGTTCTTTTGAGATCAACGAAATCGTTCCATTCAATGCACTACTTCCATATAAGACCGAAGATGCTCCCTTGGTAATTTCAATCTGAGAGAGTGATTCAAGGGAAATTGAGTTCCATTTCGCGTCTCCAATATCGGGTGAAACAAGCGGGATTCCATCTGTTAATACGAGTACTCTACTTCCAACTCCATAGGCATAACCTCCACCTCCTCGAATGCTTACCTGCCCATCCATGGCGTAAACACCCGGAGTTTGATCTACTGCTTGTTCCAAATTTACAAAGCCTTTATTTTCGATGAATTCAGGCTTCAACACCTCCATGGAGATGGGAACTTCTTCAATTTCTTGTTTTCTTTTACTGGCTGATACTACAATTGTACTCACATCTTGAAAAACAGGCTCCAGCCAAATCATTAATCCAATCGTTTTCGATTCTAATAAAATGCTATCAGAAATGTAATCATCGGCCCCAAAATAGATCCAGACAGGATAATTTGTGACCTTCAATTGGAATTTCCCATCTGGCTCAGTGATGATCTTTTCATCTTCTGAGCTCACGACTTTAACCCCATATATTTGCACGCCATCAGATTTATCGTAGACTGTGCCAGATACTTGAGACGAACAAAAAATGGGGAGTAAAAGAAAAATAAATACTGCTAATTTCATAACAAACACGAAGTAATTAATTCGTACAACTAATGTAGAAATAAGCTTGATAAATACCTAGGTATTTAAATAAAAATGATGATCGGAAATTAACTGCTCCCGAAGTGTTTTAATGTGCTCTTAATTCAATTCTCTAGCAACTCTATCAAGCCTAGCAATTCTTTGGGAGGGTGCATGTACTCAAAAGTAACTTTGTGGATAACCCCTGATTTAGATATCTCTATCCAGCTTGCGCCACCATCATGACAATCAGGACAACCAATTCTCTTAGGCAATTTTAAAAATGACTTGAAGTCCAGAGAAGCGTTAAACGAATTCCAATAAGCTTGATTAAGATCAGTTACTTCTGTTAATCGAGGATGATTCGGGATCTCATGCCAGGTAATTCTGACGTTTGTTCTAATCAACTCTTCAAGTGTGTTTTCCGTGATACAATAACCAGAACATTCACCAAATGACATTCCATACTTGATGTAATCAATATCGCCACTAATTCGAAGGCTTGGAATTTCTTTCTGAAGAGATCTCGTCAATTTGACCGGTCCGGATTCTGATTGACAAGCAGTTAAAGTCAACGTCAATAAAACATACAGGACTTTCGAAAATTTCATCTTCAGTGTAGTTCGTTATCTCATTATCTAGCTAGAACACTTCCAACTGTCATAGAAATACTAACGAACTTGGTGAAAGTTGTCTTGATCCTCAGAGCAATAGACAATCCCAGGAGGAATCTGATGACTATAGTAGTGTGTTTTAACAAAGATATGAAAAACAGGCCAGCCTTTTTTTAGGTCTAAGCAGAACTATAGGGCAAAAAAAATCCCTGTGCAGAACACAAGGATTTCCAATTTATTGAATTTCGTTTATTCGCAAATGACAAATATTTTCTTGTCATCTGAAGAGGTGATTTCTGTCAAAAAACTTCCGTCAATGTAGAGCTTTGCACCAGTTTGGAGTGTTACTCTCTGCTTGTAATTGGCAGATACAGATCCTGAAGAACCATGACCGGGATATTTATATTCATACTTCACAGAATGATCGCACTCATTCTGGAGATAGATATAAACATACTCTTTAGCTGATGAGTTGACATCTATCAAGGCATTACTTCCATTTTCAGTTGTCATAGAGACCATTCCAAACGCAGCAAATGCCAAACAAATAAAAAGGGCTTTTTTCATAATACAGAGTTAATTCAATACTAAAGATACCAATAATTATGCCCAGATCCGTGGATTTACGACAATACTAGAACGATAGTAACGAATATTTAACAATTTCCCACTGATATCGGCTCCAATACAATCTTGACAAATTTGAATAAATCAAGAGATAACACTGCGAAACTTTTTCATGCATTGAAAATACCGTACTTTAGCGGCATAATCAATCATACTCCACATGAAAACTAAACACCTCATCTTCGTGCTGTTTACTACGTTAGGCAGCTCTCTAGTGCACAGTCAAGTAACTCCAGTACAATTAGGACGTGCAAGTAATGCATTTACGATAACCAGATCATCTCAAAATCAAGTTGTTGCTGATGATACTTCTGGGCTTGTTGCATTCATCCATAGACAGGATGTAACAATTTGGGGAGGAGGAGGTGCTGAAAGTGGCAAACTTCGTTACGATATTTCGACGAATGGAGGATTGACTTTTAGCAATGACATTGGGGTTTTGAATAATACATACACAACACCTGCTCGCTACCCGCAAATTACAGGGTATAACATCTTACAATCTACAAATCCTTTACAGATCCTGCTTCCTTGGAGTGCATCTACTGTTTCTGTGCCTTCATGGGATGGATATGTAACTGGGCTTTCGAATGCAGTAACTGTTGGAGCCCCTACTTCTACAGAAAATTACATTGAAGTCGGAAATGAAAGTTATATCACTGGTGGACTCTGCCAAGGGCTTCCAGGCGAATTCTGGATGACTTCAAGAGATTTTGTTGATCCAATTCTAGGTGATTCAGTTCGTCTCTATAAAGGAACTTACAATGGAGGTTCTACAGATATTGATTGGGTTAAATACCTTTCAGTTGAACCAAATCATTACCTAGGATTTGATGGTAATTCAAGGATTGTTGGAGAAAATATGGGCTTTTCGCCAGATGGAACTACTGGTTGGATGGCTTATCTAGGAGATCTTATTGGTGGGCAAGATTCGACGTACAATCCAATTTTCATGAAATCCACTGATGGTGGTGTTACATGGGGACCCTTTACCGAAATTGACCTGAACGCAATTACCTATGTAGGAGATTCGATCTCATTAAGCGCTGAATTACAACGGCTATTTGAACCTGCAGGTGGACTTGGTTCGGGGCTGGCAACAGGCTCATTTGAATGTGACTTAACAGTGGACGCAAATGGGAACCCGCATATGTTTCTAAGTGTTGCAAATGCAACATTAGCTTCAGGTGGAACACCCGCGTATTCTCTCTTTACAGGAGCGACTAAATTAGGAATTGATGTCACAAGTGACGATGGTGGAATCACATGGAAAGCAATAAAAATCGCTACAATCAATACATTAAGAGGTCTTCATGGTATCAATAGCTTAACAATGGATAATTATCCTCAAGTCTCAAGAACGTCCAACGGGAGTCATATATTCTACAGTTGGACAGATAGTGATACTTCAAATATTGCCGTAACAAGCAATAATGATTTTCCTGATTTGAGAATTGCTGGCTTGAGAATTTCTGATAGCTACCAAACCTGTCCAAAATCTATTTCAGATGGAGATATCACTTGGGGAGGATTAATGCTCTTCCCAACAATGGCTCCAACAGTACTTTCTGATACGAGTGCAACTGGAGATTACAAATTGCCTATTGTAGCCATGGACATGATCGCCAACGATGACCTTCAACCTTGTGCTTTCTGGTACTTTGGAAATGATGCGACTCTACTGGAAACAGATTTCGTTGCGCCAGGAGCAATCTTGAGCATGGACGATTGTATAGTTGATTGCAACCCTGCGAGTAATTACACATTCGTTGCAGCTGATTTTGACGTTGTCTTCACGAATACTTCAACGGTCACATCAACGCCAACGTATTTCTGGGATTTTGGAGATGGAAACACTTCAACCCTAGAGGATCCAAATCATACATACGCGGCTACTGGAACCTATCTTGTTTGCTTGACAATT
>JBLHON010000053.1:0-16145 GCA_047621865.1 Crocinitomicaceae bacterium
GAAAAGCCACTTGATTTGAACAGAATTCTTGTTACAATCAGAAATGCCAAGGATAAAACAGTATTGATTGAGGAAAAGAAAGTTCTTAAGAAGACAGTGACACGCTATAAAGGATCATCTATTATAGGTGAAACAGATGAAATCATCCAGATTAAGGAGATGATTGAGAAAGTTGCTCCCTCTGATGCTCGTGTATTAATTACGGGTGCAAATGGAACAGGGAAGGAGCTCGTGGCAAGATCATTGCATGACCTTAGCGAACGAAAATCACAGGCTTTTATAGAGGTGAACTGTGCAGCAATTCCATCTGAGTTGATCGAAAGTGAACTGTTTGGTCACGAAAAAGGTGCTTTTACATCTGCTATCAAACAGAAAAAGGGGAAATTTGAAATGGCTTCGGGTGGAACAATATTTCTGGATGAAATTGGAGATATGTCTGCTAGTGCTCAAGCAAAAGTCTTGAGAGCACTTCAAGAAAATGTGATCCAACGAGTAGGAGGAGAGAAAGATATTAAAGTTGATGCACGTGTTGTTGCTGCAACGAACAAAAACTTACGAGAAGAGATTGAAAAAGGTAATTTTCGAGAAGATCTCTACCATCGTCTCGCTGTAATTTTAATTCATGTACCAGCATTGAATGATCGTCGCGAAGATATTCCATTGTTGGCGAATCACTTTATGACTATGGTTTGTGCCGAGCATGGTGTGGCTCGAAAGTCCTTCGAAGATGCAGCTCTGTCTGAGTTAACAAAAATAGACTGGTCAGGAAATATTCGGGAATTGCGCAATATTGTTGAACGATTGATTATTCTTGGAGGCGATTCTATCTCAGCTGAGGAAGTGCGTATGTTCTCTAATCCACGGGCAGCAGCCAAATAATTATTATTTCATAAATACCTCGATTGCTAAGGAAGAATTTATATATTTACCATGGTAATTAAAACTGAAGCACTATGAAAATTAGAAAATTAGTACATTGGATATTGACAGGAGTTGTGTGTGCAATGATGTTAATGGTTGCTGGAATGTACTTCATGAAACATGAAGAGATAGTCATGAATTTCACTAATCTGGGCTATCCTACGTATCTTATTTATCCATTGGCAATTGCAAAAATTGCAGGGGTGGTAATGCTTTTAACGAAATTCAACCGTCCTTTAACAGAGATGGCCTATGCGGGTTTCTTCTTTCTGTCAGCTCTTGCGGCAATGGCTCATCTTTCAACAAAAGATGGTGAACACATGATGGCAGTTGGAGTCTTGGTATTGCTTGTTGGATCTTATGCAACATGGAAAATGACATTGCGCAAATAAAATGCGCGAGTTACGAAAGAAGCGTTTCTATCTTGGATAGGAGCGCTTTTTTAGTCAATAAAGCCTTGGGATACTAATTCTTTCACTGAACTCGTCATCAAGATACAGCCCGAAAACCAATCTACTGAAGAGGTGTCTTTGAACATGGTTTCTTCATATTCTATGCTGATTTGCATTTCATTCGCTAAGAGTGCGCGATACGCATACACACGTACAACAGGAGAGTAGTGCGTTAATAAACCATTGAGTTCTTCTTGCGTGCCGACTTCCTTCAATATTTCGAACATGCCATACTCTTCAGGAGTAATTCCTGCAAATCCAACGTGTCGTTCTTTCACTGTATTAGATTCACTTAGTAGTCGCACTAGGCTATCAACTGTTGAAATAGGGTTGAATTGCTCTCCCTCCAAAAACGAAATGTCCGGTTGGTATATATCCAATCGATTCTGTTCATTCGCCTCTCGTGCTGTGGTTTCATACGCTTTAATCGATAAAACCAACACGACAGATAATAAGGATAGCAACCTTACTTTCATGGTTTTTAATTTAAATCTGTCAATGCATTTAATCCAATTTCCATCCCTCCCCATTCCAGAACAACAAATCCATTTCGATTTATCGTTGGAATTTTCTGTGCCTTAACGGTCGATTCTTCAGTGCTTACATCAATTGGTGACCACAACATATAAAATCGAGCCAATAGATCTGGTTCGGGAGTAATTTGTAGGTCAGCGAATGCTTTACAATCGTCGTTAAACTTAAAACAAATATACAAATTTGAATTGTTTTTCCTCTTAGGAGCCAAGAAGGTATTGAAATCGCTACATTTTGTACTTGACAATCCAAATAGTAGGACCTCTTCTTTGAGGAATTCAGTTATTAATGGCAGCCATAATAATTGGGATTCTACCTAGAAAATTCTTAAAATTACATAATTACTACTGCGTACTTAAATGACCTAGACACGAATGAAAATTTGCCTATCAGGACAATTGTTAAAGATTAGTAGAGTACTTACTTTGCTTTTCTTCTTCGTATTTATCGTGAATTATGGTCTTCTTGGGCAATTCAGCTATCAAAAACTTACAGATGCCGGAAAATACGACAAGGTCTATAAGAAAGCGTTGAAAGAATATGTAAAGAATCCTTCATCTGTAGAAACGGTTTTTGATTTTGCTGTACTCTATAACTTCCCTGAATTCAAATCGCATAATGTTGATACAGCATACTTTTTCGCCCAGCAAGCATATAGATATTATGGAATGCTGGAGCAAAAGGACCTCGATAAATTGGGTAAAAAGGGAATAACATCTCATGCTCTTGAAAAAGTAAAAACGGACATTTGCCTTACGGCTTTTACAGAGAGTCAAGCGATCCATTCAATTGAGGTGTACAATCATTTTATATCGGCGTTCAAAGATCTACCCGAACTAACTGTAAAAGCTACAGATCTCAGAAATACTATCGCCTACAAGAACGCGTGTGATGTAAATACAGTCAAAACGTTGCAGCAATTCATTGACAAATATCCGAACTCCAAAGAGATCAATTTGGCAAAAGATAAGAGAAATGCTTTGGCATTTTCTCAAGCCGAAGAAATAAGCACTGTGGCGTCATTTCAATACTTTATTGATGAGTACCCCAAAGCAAAAGAAATTGAGTCAGCCAAGGACTTGAGAGATGCTTTGGCATATGAAACAGCAAGAAAGGAAAATACAGTATCTGCCTTTGATGACTTTATCCATCGTTATCCGCAAAGCAGAAAAATCACTGCTGCTTATTATGAACGTGATCGTCTGTTCTATCTAGAAACAATCATCCCAGGAAGTCCTTCTAGTCATGTCAATTTCTTAAAAAACAACCCTGAAAACAAGTATGAAAATACCATTACTGATAGTCTTTATTCTATCTCTGTTCGCAGAGACGACTTTTATGGATTAAGGTATTTAACAAAAAATGCGCGCAGCAAATCGCTGCAAGATAGTGCTTGGTTTCATTATTACAAAAATTATACTCAGAGTGGCGCATCTAACATCATTTCTTCATTTGACAACGCCCATTCCTATGACTTTCCCTATGAAAAATTGTTAGAAAAAGAACGAGCCAATGCATTCAATGGTGAAGTTATTCTAAGAAAGAATCGAATTAAGTTGAGTGATCCA
The DNA here is from genome assembly GCA_047621865.1 of Crocinitomicaceae bacterium. Taxonomy (GTDB): domain Bacteria; phylum Bacteroidota; class Bacteroidia; order Flavobacteriales_D; family Crocinitomicaceae; genus UBA4466. The sequence goes on from JBLHON010000053.1 coordinate 3,476, forward strand.
GATTTGCGAAAATACATTCGATCCTCCCCAGATAAAGACCTGGGATACTTAATGGTGTTGAAGATCATTGAACCATCCTTAAAAAGGAAGAACTGGAAGGAGGCCCTACGTATGGTCAATGAATTGCAATTAGAATTCGATGGAAGAAATAAAAAGATGAACGATTTAATCGAACTATTGTCAACCTCAGATCGCAATATTAAAACCGAGAAATTAAATAGAAATGTAAATACAGTAAAAGGAAGAGAGTATGTTCCAGTCATTTCTGCTGATAACGCGTATTTGTATTTCTGTGGAAGAGATCGATCTGATAATTATTACGGCGAGGATATTTATGTTTCAAAATATAGAAATGGAACCTGGCAAAAAGCCGAATTACTCATGGATTTATGCACCTATGAGAACGACGCTCCATTGTCTGTCTCTACAGATGGGAACACGATGTTTTTATTTAAAAATGGCGATTTATTTTACTCGGAAAAGGAATTTGATGGTTGGGGATCTTTGGAGGAGTTTCCCTATCCAATAAATTCGGACGATTGGGATGCAGACGCAATGATGACGAGTGATGGTAAAGGCTTATTGTTTACTTCCGAGCGAAGTTGTGATCATCCCGAAATAGGAGGGATGGACATTTTTATTTGCCTAAAAGAAGAGGACGGATGGAGTGATCCAATAAATCTTGGGAGTACAATAAATACTCCATATAGAGACAGGATGGCATACCTTCATCCAGACATGAAAACGATGTACTTTTCATCAGAAGGTCATGGCGGACTGGGAGGTCTAGATGTTTTTAAAACAACTCGTCTTTGCGATTCGACGTGGACAGATTGGAGCGAACCAATCAACCTTGGTAGAGAAATAAATACATATGATGAAGATTGGGGATATAAAATTTCAACGGATGGAAAGAAAGCCTATTACGCAAGAATTGGCAGTAATGAATACAGTGACATTCATGTATTGGATTTACCCAATTATTTACGACCTGGATTCGTTGCAACCGTCTCTGGGAAACTAGTTGACATTGACAATAATCCCATCTCAGCAACGATCAAATGGGAAGATTTGGAAACGGGGAAAGCTATAGGTGAATCGAAGAGTGACCCTGAAGATGGCAGTTATTTTATCGTTCTTCCTCTTGGTAAAATTTATGGATATTATATAGAAAACGGTGACTATTATCCCATTTCAAATAATATTGATTTAAGAACAGAGGAGACTTCTATAGAGGTTGAAGAAGACATTGAAATAATTTCATTTGATCAAATGATTAACGATGGAAGAGCAGTTCCAATAAACAATTTGTTTTTTGCCACAAATCGATCTACTCTCCTAGCAGAGTCGAAACCTGAGCTGAAACGCGTCGCAAAAATCATCAAGATACATTACCTAAATGTAGAGATTTCTGGTCATACAGATAATGTTGGAACCGAGGAGCACAATCAACTTTTATCTGAGCAAAGAGCGGAATCAGTTAAGGCATTTCTTATTTCATTGGATGTTCCATCTGAACTAGTTCATACGATTGGTTATGGAGAATCGAAGCCAGCTGAATCGAACGAAACCGAAACTGGAAAAGCTAAAAACAGACGAGTTGAATTGAAATTCATTGAATGAATTTATTCCTACATACTCTGGTTGTTTTGAAGATTAATTTCTGATCCTCCCCATTCGAGAACAGTGAACCCTTCGCGATTCATTGTTGGTAATTTCTGAGCTTTTACCTGTGTACGATCAAATTTTTCGTCAATAGGTGACCACAGAATATAGAATCGTGCAATTTCATCTGGGGTTGGAACAATAGTCAATTCTGCAAATGCATCACAGTCCTGATTTACCTTGAAATGAACAAAGATATTCTCGTGACTTACCATCATTGGTGCCCAGAAGGTAATGAAATCTGCACGCTCCTTACTTGTAAAGCCAAAGATTAATAGTTTTTCTTCAAGGAATGATGTGATCTTCGAGCCTTCAATAATAAATCCTTCAGACTCATCCACAAGATCTTTATCTGCTTGTCGATCGCCCTCCCAGAATAGATAATTGTAGTCAGAATCATTGTGCGTGATTGTTCCATTCTCATCTGCAGTTACATTCCAGCCAGCGTCATATTCTGGATAGCTAAATGTGAGTGTACCATTCACTTCTAATTTGATCGACACCTCTATCTTTTCCTCTGGATAGAGATAAATCACGGGTTTTTTCATCCGAACATCTGGCCTTCTTCGTCCTTTTCGCTTATACTTTCGTGCCTGACGTCGCGCCTTTCCTTTTCGATAAATAGATTTTTTAATTCGATTCTCCTTAAAGTTCAGAATAACTGTTGTTCGATGTCCACCTCTCGCTTCTATCTTACCCGTTTTCATTTCTTTGAACCTAGAGTTGACATAAAAAGAATATCGATGGTCACCAGGAACAACCATTGATGTAAATGTCTTATTCACATCTAAGCCAGATTCGTCATTTACTGGATTTTTATCAACAGCATATGTGATGGTCGCATTAGTAAAAATTCCATCATTCAGGATGGTAAAGACAATCTCAGCCTGATCCAAAGGGATTGACTCTACTCGCTCAATTGAATCAATCGTGTACTTTTTTTTGCTCTCATCAACCACATAGGCTCCCGAGAATTCGGAAACGATAAGCGTGAGTAGTAGAAGTAGAAGTTTCATAAATCAATTGAATTTATTCCTACAGACTCTGATTGTTTTGAAGATTAATTTCTGAACCTCCCCATTCGAGAACAGTGAAGCCTTCCCGATTCATTGTAGGTAATTTCTGAGCTTTTACCTGTGTACGATCAAATTTTTCGTCAATAGGTGACCAAAGAATATAGAATCGTGCAATTTCATCTGGGGTTGGTACAATAGTCAATTCTGCAAATGCATCACAGTCCTGATTTACCTTGAAATGAACAAAGATATTCTCGTGACTTACCATCATTGGTGCCCAGAAAGTGATGAAATCTGCTCGTTCCTTTCCATTGAATCCAAATTCTGTCAAACGTTTCTCCAGAAATGCTGTGCTTTCCTTCCCAGAAATTACAAAGCCTTCTGTTTGATCAACAAAATCATCTGAGAATTCTTGATCAGCTTCCCAGAATAAGTAATTAAATTCTGAATCATTGTGCGTGATTGTTCCATGCTCATCTGCGCTAACCTTCCAACCATCCTCATAGGAAGGATAACTGAAAGTAAGCTCGCCTTGAACATTTAATTGAACAAAGATGTCCGTTTGTTCCTCTGGGTAAAGATATATTATGGGTTTCTTGACTTGGTGTATTCCAATTGGTCTTCTACGCCTTTTCGTTCTTTTGGACTTGAAGTTAATAATGACAGTTGTTCGATAACCTCCTTTGGCTTCAATAGAACGTGTTTTCAATTCTTTATGATTCGATCTCAATTGGAGTACAAATCGATGTTTTCCTGGTGTTGTTTTATGCGAGAATGATTTACCAATAAGCGCAATTTCTTCTACTCCTGGCTTCAATCCTTCAACGCTTATATTTGGTATACCCCTGTCCACTGAGTAGAGAATCGTAGAACCATCATAGACATCGTCATTCTGGATTATAAAGGTATAAGCTGCCTCATTCATGCTCAGACTTTCATCTCGAACTGAGGATTTGACCGAATATTTTTTTGACTTAATTTCCTTTGCTAGTGCACCATGACCAACTAAAATTGCGAGAAGAATCAGTAAATTTTTCATAGACCTTTATTTATGGTTGTCTGGTTCAGTAATGCAATGTAGCAGTTTCAGCCGAGATATTCACTTCTGCGCCACCCCATTCAAGGACAGTAAATCCTTGTCTTTTCATCGAGGGCAGATTTTGAGGCTTCAGATTATTCCGTTGAAAATCCGTGGGTGCTTTCCCCCAAAGCATATAGAAACGGTTAATTTTATCAGGTGCTGGAGTTATTTCTAAGTCAGCGAAAATTTTGCATTCTTCATTCACCTTAAAATGGATAAATATTTCCCCTTGATTGACAATCTGTGGAGCCCAAAATGTAATAAAATCAGCTCGTTCCTTGCCATTGAAACCAAATGAACGTAATTGTTTCTCAAGAAAGGAAGTGATCTCTGATCCTTGAATAATAGCCCCTTTAGTAGGATCAATGTACTGTTCTAAATTTGTTTGAGCTGCTTCCCAAAACAGGTAATTATAAGTGTTTTCGCCAATGCTTAAGTCCCCGTTTGGCTCTGCTGAAAACTTCCATCCATCCTGATAATTAGGATAGGTAAAAGTCAATTTTCCCTTTGGAATTAATTGGACGGTTACATCTGTTTTTTTCTTTGGATAAAGATAAATCACAGGCTTTTTAACCAAATTGTTACGTGGAGCATTGCTTCTAAAGTTTAACCTCAACGTTAACATAAAATTTTGCGTGACCTCAATTGAATCCGTCTGAATCTCGTAGTACTCAGATCCATTTTGTGGATAAAATTGGAACGTGTATTTTCCTGGAGGAAGTTCAAATCTAACCTGATTGTTCTCATCAAGAGTTCCAGAGAATGATGTTCCATTATAACCATAAAGTATAGCTGGATGAGCCTGTACATTTATATATGGAACGTTAAGTGTAATTCCTGCCTTACCAGTCGGAACTGTTGAGTCAGCTGCGTTTGACTCAATCCACCACTCAGCCATTTGTGGGCCTTTTGACTCGGCGAATGACCCGAGGGCAATAAGATTTACGAAGACGAAAAAGATAAGATATTTCATACTACTCATATTTTAGTGCTCAAGTGCAGCTAGTTTCGATTGAATTGTTGTCTCAAATCCTCCCCACTCAATTAGGTGAAATCCATCGCGATTTGCAGCTTGAATAGTTTGTTCCTGAATCTCAAAATGCTCAGAAATTGGAGCCCAAACAATGTAAATTCGATAGATCGAGCTTGGAGTTGGTTGAATGTTCATCTCAGCATAGTGATTGCACTCTTCGTTAAAGATGAAATGCACAAGATTTAGGTCATTCTGAACGAGAAGAGGTCCCCAGAAAGTAATGAAGTCTGCTTTTTCTTTGCTGCTGAGATTAGCCAATGTCAATTTTTCCTCTAAAAAAAAAACTACCTCATTCTGCTGAACGATAAAACCAGGTTGTGATCGATCCAGTTGCATCACGTCATTCGATTTCGCTTCCCAGAATAAATAATTATACGTGTTTTCGCCAAACTGTAAATCACCACTTGGATGAGCAGTAAACTCCCATTGGTCTTCATACTTGGGATATAGAAACTGCTCAGTTCCATGAATGTCCATCCCCAAAGTTATTTGAGTTTCTTCTTCTGGATAAAGGTAAATCACGGGTTTTCGGAGTATTGACGGCCGTATCGAGACCTTTCTGAAATTCAGCTGAATGGTCGTGTTAAATCCTTCTATGATCTCAACTGTGTCCGTTTCGATTTCTGCATAGTTTGAAACACTACTTAGATAAAATTGAAAGATATATTTCCCTGGTGCCAATGTAAAATTAGTTCGCCCCTCGTCATCTAGTGAAGTTGTGTAACTCTTACCATCATAGCCGTAGAGTAATTTATCCTTCTTCAAGATTTGAACATAGGGAGTTGTAATGGAGATGCGAGACATCCCACTCTGGATTGTAGAATCTGCTTCACTGGATAAGACGTGATAAGTTAACATTGGCTTACCCCAGCTACTTGCTGCAAAGGATGAAAAGAATGCTCCAATAAATATGAGAATGATTACTAATTTCATAGACTATATGTTAATGCATTAATTGTGCCGAAAATGGCGGTAAGGTTTGCTGTTGTCCTCCCCATTCAATTACGTGAAATCCATCGCGATTTGCAGCAATCATTTTCTGTGGATTGACGTTAAATGATTCTGAAGCAGGGGCAAAGAGGATATAGATTCTGTAAACGCTTTTGGGAACTGGATCTATAGCTATATCTGCATATTGCTCACATGATTCATTGAAAACAAAATGCACGAAATTCAAGTCGTTCTGTGTCATTTTTGGCCCCCAAAAAGTAATGAAATCAGCCTTTTCTTTCGAAGTCAAGTTGGCTTCAGTTAATTTATTCTCTAGAAATGAAACGACCTCTTCTCGCTTTACCAGAAATCCATCTTGGTTTCGATCCAATTGAATTGAATTAGTAGCATTTGCCTCCCAGAAGAGGTAATTGTAGGTATTATCACCAAATACTAGATCGCCATTTGGATGAGCAGTAAATTTCCAATTCTCATCGTAAGCAGGATAGAGGAAGGCATCCTTTCCTTTGATATTCATTGTCACCTCTACGTTCGTTTCTTCTTCTGGATAAAGATAAATGACAGGTTTCCAGACCATAGCTGGAGGACTCACAGTATCCATTAGCATGGGCTGAAGAAATAATACTGGATCTGGTACCTGCTGAAAATTGAGGACATAAGTGTCGCGGTATTGGGGATCGATCAAAATTGAATCAGTCCTTATTTCAATATAACCTTTTACATAGAATTCGAAAATATGTAATCCCGGAGTGACAAGAATTTTTAACTTTTCCTCCCTTTCGATGAAGACCTCAAGGTTATTCCCATCAACACTATACTGCATAACAAAAGAACTGTCTATTATCTCAGCTAATGCAAAGTCAAATTCAAAAAGACTTCTTTCTTCTGGTAGATTGACATCTAATTTGGCAGAAACTTTAGTATAGGGAATTGGAACAAGCCAACTTTTATGAATAGCTGTACTTGAATTTGCCAGTGCCACATTTCCGATTGAACTCAATAGTAATACTGTAATTAGATAGTGCATATCGTGTTTTTAATTGATTAGTGTTTGTGTGACTTTATCCATTTCCTGTTCTTGTCCTCCCCATTCGAGGACGTTAAATCCATCTCGATTTGCAGAAGGAATTTGTTGCTCTTGAACGTCAAATGGTTCAGCAACTGCCGACCAAATCATATAAATTCGATAGACGTTATCAGGGCGTGGATTGATGTTCAGCTCAGCATATTTATTACCATCATCATTAAAGATGAAGTGGATGAAATTGAGGTCATTTTGAATTAGTCGAGGGCCCCAATAAGTGATGAAATCTGCCTTCTCTTTGGAACTGAAATTGGCGAGAGTGAGTTTCTCTTCTAGGAAGGAGACAACATCGTTTTTAGCGACAAGGAAACCATCAAGATCTTCAGTCAATTGAAATTCTTCTGATGGAGTGGCTTCCCAAAACAGATAATTGTAGATGTCATCTCCAAATTTCAAATCACCATTTGGACGAGCTGTGAATTCCCATTTATCTTCATATTCAGGATAGAGAAAGAGATTCGTTCCCTTAATGTCCATCTCTACAGAAACTTCTGTCTCGCTCGTTGGATAGAGATAGATCACGGGTTTGCAGAACTCAGCACGCATTAAAATTTGAGGAGTTCCCCATGTGACTTTATAGCTATTCTCGTGTTGATCCTCAATTGGAATTGAATCTGTGATTATAGGATTGTACCCTATATAATTAAATTGGAAAACATGGGCGCCAGGTGTTGAATGAACAACGAGACTTTCATCCAATCCCAAATTAACTTGATGCCCTACACCATCTACAGAGTAGGAAAGATCAAAATTGACGGTTGCAATCCCTTCCATCTCAAAATCGAACTTGTAGATGCTGGTGCCAACAGAAAGACTCTTGTCTTTTTTTGAAGAAATGAAATTACAACTCCCTGGATCGATAATTTGTCTAGGAAGATTATCTCCATGAAGAGATATTGGTGTTAGCTGAGCATTTGTTTGTAAACTGAACAGGCAAATCAATATGGAAAATACTATACGCATCATTTCGATTTTAATTGAGCCAGATTGCTTGGCATTAGTTGCTGTTGTCCTCCCCATTCCAAGACGTGAAATCCTTCGCGATTGATCGCTTTCAATTCTTGTTCGGGAAGATCAGATCTTTCAGAAACTGGAGCAAAAAGCATGTAAATACGATAACTATTTTCAGGAGCTGGATCAATGGCTAGATCAGCATAACGATCACAGTCCTCATTGAATAGAAAATGAACGAAATTTAATTCATTCTGCATAAGCTTTGGTCCCCAGAAAGTGATGAAATCAGCTTTTTCTTTTGACGTGAAATTGGCCTCAGTTAATTTCTCATCTAGAAAGGAGACAACTTCGTTCTTCGAAACATAAAATCCAGCTTGAGCTTTATCAATTGGGAAGGAGTTTGTTGAATTCGCTTCCCAAAAGAGATAGTTATATGTGTTATCACCAAAAATCAAATCTCCATTTGGTTGAGCAATAAACTCCCATATACCATCAGATGGAGGATATAAAAATTGTTCGTTTCCGTTAATATCAATGGTGACTTTTACCTCAGTTTCTTTCTCAGGGTAGAGATAGATTACTGGTTTGTAGATAGAATTGTTACTCTCTGTTTGGATCGCCATGTTCACTTCATAGACGTCACAATAGCTCGTCTTAATTAATAGAGAATCTGCAAACGCTTCTTGGTATCCTTCTACATAGAATTGAAAGGCGTGAATTCCGGGAGTTGTAATAAACTTAAGGATTTCTCCCGTGTTCATTGTTTTTTGCATACTCTTCCCATCAATGCTGTATTTCAGGGAATAGTTAGTGTTCTCATTTGCGGGGAATTTGAACTCGAACTCAAAACTGCATTTGTTCTTTGGGATGCGCGAATCAACTTTACTCGACTTTAGTATGCAGTAACTTCCCGCAGTCCATGACCAGTCACTTTTAAGAGAATAGTCGTCACTATTCCCAGAATTGGCATATGCCGAACTCCAAAGAATTGCACTAAAGATTAGTAAACTTAATGACTTCATGGAATCAGTTTTAATGGTTTATCAAAGCAATATTCTTAGGAAGAACTTGTTCCTGTCCACCCCATTCGATAATGTGAAAACCATCTCTATTTGCAGACTTAATCACTTGTTTTTCAACATCAAATCGTTCTTCTACCTTCGACCAAACGATATAAATTCGATAAAGATTGCTTGGTGCAGGGTTAATTTCGAGTCCAGCATAATCGTCACATTCTTCATTGAAGATAAAATGTACAAAATTTAAGTCGTTTTGAGCAAGTTGTGGTCCCCAGAACGTAATGAAATCAGCTTTTTCAGTTGAACTTAAGTTGGCCAGGGTCAATTTATCTTCCAAAAATGGAACGACCTCATCGCGTGAGACAATAAACCCAGATTCGTTTTTACTCAACGTATGCGGATGACTTGAATTCGCTTCCCAGAAGAGATAGTTGTACGTTTCTTCTCCAAAAATCAGATCGCCATTTGGTTGAGCTTTGAATTTCCAGCTATCTATATATGCAGGATAAAGAAAAGCGTCTGTTCCTTTAATATCCATCTCGACAGTCATTTCCGTTTCTTTCTCAGGATATAGGTAAATGACAGGTTTTAGCGTGACTTTATAAATCTGAGGTACGACGAAGTATACTTTGTAAGCATCACGATGTTGAGGCTGTATGGTGAGTAATTCCGTTTCAACCTCACCATAACCACTAACAAAGAATTGAAATACATGCTCGCCAGGGGTGGTGTTCACAATTAGTCTTTTGCCAGAATCTGCCGCGAATGTTTTGTTTTGACCGTCAATGCTATATCTCACAGTGAATTTGTTCGCTTCAACTCCAGCGAAGTCAAATTCATATATTGAACGTTTCTTAGCGAGTGATAGATCTTGATTAGAGGAAAGTAACCAATAACTGCTTCCTGGCTTCCCATCTTCCACTGCCATTAAATTGGATGAGCCAAATGCGAGCAAGATTGCAAGGACTATTTTCATTGTACTGATTTTAAAGTGCTTCATTTTTCTCGAGTTTTGGTAGCTCCATTCCTCCCCATTCTAAAACAGTGAATCCTTCCCGATTAATGGATTCAATTACTTGTTCCTTCACTTCAAAGACTGTTTCTGTAGGTTCCCAGAGCATATAAATTCGATAGATGTTATCTGGCTCTGGAGTGATCTTCAATTCGGCAAATTCATCGCAAGCATCATTGAACATGAATTGGATGAAAATTTGCTCGTTCTGGATCATTCGAGGAGCCCAATACGTGATAAAGTCGGCTTGCTCTTTCGAGGTGAATCCTGCTGTGGTCAACTGTTTCTCCAGAAATGGAACCACCTCATCTTTTTGGATAATAAATCCTTCACGATGGAGAAGGGTAGTTCCAACTGCTTGCGCGTCCCAGAATAGATAATTGTACGTCTTATCCCCAAATTGAATTTCTCCATTTGGCAAGGCTTTACAGTTCCAACCATCCTCATAGCTTGGGTAATAGAAAGGATTCTCTCCAGCAATATCGATTTCTACATTCACCAATGTGGGTAGTTCAGGATAGAGGTAAATGACAGGTTTATTCATCATCATCATTGAGACAGAATAGCTCATATTTAATTGATAGACGTCTCGATAATGTGGTTTGATGATCACTGTATCCGTGAAAATCTCCGTATAATGCCAAGTGAAAAACTGAAAGATGTGCTTGCCTGGTTTCGTACAAATCGTTAAGCGACTTCCCGGTGTGAGCTTTGTTTGTCCATCAATTCCATCAACACTGTATAAGACAGTATAGATATCATCTGTCACTCCAGAGAAATCAAATTCATAAACACTTTCGAATTCGGATAATGTAGCATCCTGCTCAGAAGAACGAAGCTCGTATGGGATTAGAGGTATAAATACGCCAGCATTACTAGAAAAGGCGAACAAAATGAGCGTATATGTAAGTACGATTTTCATAATCTACGTTTAAAGTGATTCATTTACTGTCAATGGTGCCAATTCAATTCCTCCCCATTCAAGAGCGCTGAAACCTTCACGATTTAATGGAACAATTACTTGTTCTTTAACCTCAAAGATCGTTTCTGTTGACTGCCAAAGCATATAAATGCGATAGATATTGTCTGGTGTTGGCGTGATGTTCAATTCGGCGAATTCATCACAGGCATCATTAAACTTGAATTGGATAAAGTTCTGCTCGTTCTGAATCAGTCGAGGGGCCCAATAAGTGATGAAATCTGCTTGTTCTTTCGAGGTAAACCCAGCAATAGTTAACTGTTTCTCTAGAAATGCGACAACGTCGTTCTTTTGGACAATGAATCCTTCGCGATGGAGTATCGTGATTCCAATTGCTTCTGCTTCCCAGAATAGGTAGTTATAAGAATTATCGCCAATGTGAATTTCACCATTTGGAAGTGCAGTGCATTCCCAACCCCCATCATAGCTTGGATAATAAAAGGGATTCTCACCAACGTTATTTAGTTCGACATTTACCAGAGTTGGTACTTCTGGATAGAGGTAAATTACGGGTTTTCCTTTAAGCTGTATCATTTGAGAATAAGTCATATTGACTTGGTATACATCTCTATATTGAGGCTTTATTTCTAAAGTATCCGTGAAAATTTCAGTATAACGCCAAGTAAAAAACTGAAAGATGTGCTTCCCAGGTTTTGTGCAAATTGTTAAACGACTTCCAGGTGTGATTTCTGTTTGTCCATCAATTCCATCTATACTGTATAAGATCGTGAAGTTGCTATCTGCGACTCCATGGAATTCAAATTCATAAATACTTTCGGATTCAGATAATTTATCATCCTGTTCAGAAGAAAGAAGATGATAAGGAATAACAGTTAACATTTCGCCAGCAGTACTAGAGAAGGCAAACAAAATGACAGTATAGGTGAGTAATAGTCTCATAATTTAAAGTGATTCATTTAGTGTAAGTGGCGCTAATTCCATCCCTCCCCATTCGAGAACACTGAAGCCCGCACGATTTATTGGAAGCATTTCTTGTTCCTTAACCTCAAAAGTTGTTTCAGTTGGCTGCCAAAGCATATAGATACGATAGATATTATCAGGTGTTGGTGAGATGTTCAATTCTGCCAATTCGTCACATGCATCATTGAACATGAATTGGATAAAGTTCTGATCGTTCTGAATGAGTTTAGGCGCCCAATACGTAATGAAATCGGCTTGTTCTTTTGAAGTAAATCCAATACTACTAAGCTGTTTTTCCAGAAACGAAACAACATCGTTCTTTTGGACAATAAAGCCTTCCCTATGAAGAAGTGTAGTTCCAATAGATTCTGCTTCCCAGAATAAGTAATTGTACGAATTATCACCCATGTGAATTTTACCATTTGGAAGTACCATGCATTCCCAGCGTCCATCATAACTTGGATAATAAAAGGGATTTGCACCAACAATATCAATTTGAACACTTACTTGCGTTGACACTTCTGGATAGAGATAAATAACTGGCTTAGCAGTGGTTTGGATAACCTGAGAAAAGGTCATATTCACTGTGTACAAATCTCTGTATTGAGGTTTGATTTCAATAGAATCAGTGAAAATTTCGCTGTAGTGCCAGGTGAAAAATTGGAAAATATGCTTTCCGGGCTTCGCGCAGATCGTTAATTTACCATCCTGAGTTAGACTAGTTTGTCCATTTTCTCCATCCACACTATAGAGAATAGTGAAAGTGGTATCTACGATTCCTGAAAATTGGAACTCATAAACGCTCTCAGATTCTGGTAAATTTGCGTCCAATTCAGAGCTTTCGAGGGTGTATTCAATTTGGGAAATACCTCTCGATTTAGCAGTGCTCACAAAGGTGAACGAAACAAGTACAAATGTCAGTAGTAATCTCATAGATTTGAATTAAAGTGCTTCT
>JBLHON010000054.1:0-15991 GCA_047621865.1 Crocinitomicaceae bacterium
GTCACTCGCTATATTGCTCTGTCCAATTCCGAAGAAGGATCCAAAAACGAAGCTGAGTGCGATAATTCTCATACTATTTTCTCTGATTGTTCTTTTCAATGATACGCACGTAGATGAGCTTGTAACGTCCTTTTGGACTTTCTCTTGGTTCTACTTCAAATTTCTTAATCGATTTGATCAGAGGTGTCAGCTTTTGAAAGCCATAATTCCGTGCATCAAAATTAGGTTGTTTTTTTTGCATTAAACTACCTACATCTCCCAAGAAAGCCCAGCCGTCATCATCTGCAACATCTGTTATTGTTGAAGAGATAAATTGGATAATTTTTGGTGTGATCTTGTCAACACTTTCCTGTTTTGATTTTTTCTTTTCAGGAGATTCTGATCCATCTTCATCTTCTTCATCTTGCTGATTTTTCAGGATTTCGATGTAGATGAATTTATCACAAGCCACAATGAAGGGCTCTGGTGTTTTCTTTTCTCCAATACCATAAACTGCCTTGCCCGCTTCGCGCAAACGTGTTGCAAGACGCGTAAAATCGCTGTCACTTGACACCAAACAGAAGCCATCTACTTTTTCTGAGTAGAGGATGTCCATAGCATCAATAATCATTGCTGAATCTGTTGCGTTTTTTCCAGTAGTATAGCCGTATTGCTGAATTGGAGTAATTGCATTTTCAAGTAGAACTTTTTTCCACTTTGTCAGGTGAGGATTCGTCCAGTCACCATATATTCGTTTGATCGTAGGATTGCCATATTTTGCAATCTCTGCCATCATTTCTTTGACGCGTGCAGATGGAATGTTGTCTCCATCAATTAGCACAGCTAGTCGTAAATCCATAAATTTTGTGTTAGTTGCAGCACTAAAACGTGCTACCCTCGCTTAATTTGAGGTCATTAGTATTTCAATCGTTAAACGCTGAGTGCGTTCCCGATAATTTTTTCGTTTGTTATTCCCCTAAAGTTAATCAGAAATTTCACGACTACCTATTGGAAGTGTTTTGTGATCTCTTCGCTCATTGGTACTGTCTTCGTTGAAAAGATTGCTTCCAATTCACCATTCTCGCTGATCAGGTATTTCTGGAAGTTCCATTTCACGGAAGAATTCTCAGAACCATTGTTTTCCTTTTTCGTTAACCATTGGTAAAGTGGATGCTGATCTTTTCCTTTCACGTCTACCTTTTCTGTTATTTGGAATGTAACTCCATAGTTAACTTGACAAAAACTTGCTATTTCCTCTGAAGTTCCTGGCTCTTGTCCCATGAACTGATTGCACGGTACGCCAATGATAGTCAATTGATCACCATACGCTTCTTGAAGTTCTTGAAGACCTTTGTATTGTGGAGTAAAGCCACATTTCGAAGCCACATTGACGATCAATAATTTCTTTCCTGAATAATCACTTAGATCCAGGGCATCACCATTGAGTGCATTAATTTCAATCTCGTAAATAGGTTGAACAGGCGTTTTCAATTCCTTTATTTTAGGATTGAACATGAAAGAAAAAAGTCCGAAGAGTGTCATTGTTGATATGATAAGTTTAATATTCATTCGTTAGAATTAGTGTTGCTAGAATTCAAATTTACGGCTATTAGGGGATAATCCACGATTTTTTCACAGGAAGTAATTTTTAATGTACATTTAAGCGACGAATCACAAATCTAAAAATCGATGAATTTATTAGGAGTATTTGGACCTTTACAGCTAATAGTTGTGGTCATTCTAGGTGGAGGAATCATCACAGGAATTGTGTTTCTAATCCTTTACTTGACCAAGAATAATTCATCGTCACCTATTGTCCCCACAGGAAATACCATAGATTCTTTGGAGCGTCTGAATGAATTGTTCAAATCTGGTGCCCTAAGCAAAGAGGAATTCGAAGCAGGAAAAAAGAAGTTGTTGCAGTAAATCTATACAGACATAAAGCTATAATTCGAGTTAATCACATAAAGCTCTTCAGCATTTACAGTCAAAACAGGAACCTGTAGTTCATTTTCAATCATTGCTTGGATAAAGGAGTTAGGCGAAGGTAGAATCCCTTCTTTATAGTAAGCTGCAGCTATGACATCAGCATCTATAGAGTTCGCATAATCCAACAATTCTTTTTCATAACCCGAGACTCCAGGAAGATTCACAATCTCACATTCAACGCCGACATCAGCAAAGTGCTTCCGAACAACCAATTGATTTGACTGTGTTTTATGCTCGATCCACTCGTCTTTAGCATGGTGTGCTACCAGGTGAATTTTCGCATTGAATTTTTGAGCCATACGTCCAGCGAATGTCGAAATCTGTATTGATTCTTTCGAAAAGCTGAAAGGCATTACAATGGTATTGATTTTGTCAATTGATTTTTTTCCTTGAGTTATAATGAATGGCGAGCTAGCATTGCTAATCATCTTCACTGCATTACTGCCAAAGATTTTTTGCATTCCTTTTGCACCATGTGTCCCCATTACGATCAATGATGCCTTCAATATATCACCTGCTTTCCCCATGTCTTCGAACAAATCGCCAACGATTACTTTTGTCGTCGTCAATTTTTGTTCCATCTCATTTAGGCCATCAAGAGTCTCTTTGAATTTATTTCGGGCATCTGATTTCTCTGAACTTTTACCAACAATATGCAGTAGATAGACTGATCCTTGATTTACCTCAGCCAAATCAAGAGCAAGGCGCATAGCACTTTCAGAAACAGGAGTAAAATCAAAAGGAACGAGATAGAGAGGGTGCTTGAACATTCTTTTTTAGTTTAAGTTTTGCAGCTTAAAGGTAATAAAATCTTAAAGTTTCAAGGTCTATGCTCGGATAGATTTTGTGTAAATCCTTCTCTTAATTTTATTTAGCGTTCACGATTCCGTATATTTAATCAATTCAAATTTAGAATGAAATGAAAAAATCACTATTAATTGGGTTTATAGGTCTTACTGTTACAGTGAATGCACAGTCTGTCTCGCGCGACGTGATCTCCTCTTCTGGAAGTCACTTTGAAAATGCAACCATGCAAATGAGTTGGACATTGGGCGAAACAATTACCGAAACTGTGACGAACGGATCGAATACACTTACTCAAGGATTCCATCAAACGTTTTTATCTTCAGTGGCGCTTCATGAATTGGACGAAAGCATTGTTTTTAGTGCTTTCCCTAATCCAGTTTTAAATCAATTGAACATAGAGATATCTGATGCTGAGTTGGGGTCTACAATTCAATTGGTTGACTCTAGAGGAAGTATAATCCTGGTTCAGGAGCTTCATGCAACGTCAACAATCGTTGATTTTTCCAAGTACAGTATGGGAACTTACTACCTTCATTTAGTCAATTTATCGAAAGCTGTTTCGAAGACATTTAAAATTCAAAAAACGAATAAATCATGAAAAATATTCTACTAATTATCCTGTCAGTTATTGCTATCAATGCTTATGGGCAAGCCCCAGATGGTGTAAACTATCAAGCTGTTGTTAGAGACAATCTTGGAGCTGTCATTGTAAGTTCTCCAATTGGAATGAAACTTTCGATCTACGAAGTAAGCACGGCAACAACTCCAATTTATGAAGAATCATTCACGCCTACAACAAACGCATATGGACTCGTAAATCTTATATTGGGTGAGGGAGTCTTGATCTCAGGAGACTTCCCAACAATCACATGGACGAATGGGCCTTATTTCATGGAGGTTTCTGCAGATGTGACTGGAGGAACTAGCTATGCATCATTGGGTTTCCAGAAATTGAAAAGTGTGCCATTCGCGTTGTATGCAAAAAATGCTGAAAACGTATTTAGTGGAGATTACAATGATTTATCAAATCAGCCAACGATTCCAACCAATACATCAGATTTAGTAAATGATTCTGGTTTTATCACAAGCCCAGATGACGCTGATTCAGATCCAACAAATGAGTACAATACTGGAGTTTCACTGTCGGGTACAACATTAACTATCACAGATACTGGGGGAGATCAAACGATTGATCTTAGCCCTCTTCAGGATGGTGTAAATGATGCAGATGCAGATCCTTTGAACGAAATCCAGACCTTATCAATTGCTGGAGATCAAATTACTTTAAGTGATGGGGGAGGGACTGTACAACTTGAAGGGCCAGTTCAGGAAAATACAGGTTCAAGATCCTACATTTGTTCTGGAAATACAACACCTGGCATTGGCTGGACGGTTTTTTCTCCAACTACAATCACATTGAGCATTGTAACTAATGGGTGTGGTTATTCATCAAGTGCGCGTTATTTCACAAGTGTTCAAGGATCAGGAAGTCAATATGTACTCACTGGAACTACAGCAATCTATGCTGCATCTCCAACTGGATTTACTATTTATGCAAGACACGTTGACGGCTCGCCATTGACCCCAGCTGATGCCACGGCAAATGGATGGTATATCAATTGGGTGTCAATAGGAAACTAAGTTGAATTTAAGGCTCGGTATTTGTAAACTTGGCAATAACTATAAAATTTTGAAAATGAAAAAAGTACTATTTACCTTTGCACTCGTAGCAGCATTTGGATTTATCTCGTGTAAGAAATGCCAAACGTGCACCACTTCAACTAGTCAAACTGTATCAGGACTTCCTGAAGTTGCTACATCAACATCTCAAGAGTATTGTGGTGACGAATACGATAATGCACCAGCTCAGGGAAGTGTTTCACAAAGTTTGCCTGGAATTGAGCAAACAGTTGCTATTTCATGTGTAGATGATTAAGAATCTCTTATCTTAATTCGAAGCGATTATCCAGCAACTAGTAACGAGAATAGTTTTCGTCAAAAAATCCTCAGACTTGGATTTTCGGTCAAGGAGTTCTTCTATGAAAGAGGTTGAGTTTTTACCTACAAGTGAATCTTTTGCAAAATAATTGAAAGCCCCAGTTTCAAGGGCCTGCATCATTATTGACACGTCTTTTTGATTTGATACGATTGCGATTTCGCAGCACGGAAGTCGAACCTTTATAATGGGGATTGAGTCTATTCCAGACATACCACTTAGATGATGGTCGAGAAAGATGACTTCTGGCTTCAATCTGACTAAATCCTCGAGCGCGTCTTGCATGTTTTCGTAATGGTGAAGAACAATTCCCTTATCTTTAAAAGGTTCAAGTTTTCTTAGGAAGCTTTTTGCGAAGAATTGATCGTCTTCTATTAGAAAAACATTTTTGACTAACATGCCTATTCTTGTTCGCCTCTGTGAGGTCATTCGAGACCAAGTTAGCCTATGTCAATGGGCTGTAGGCTGAATAATAGAGATTTCAGATAGACTGAAGTAAAAAACCAGATGAAGTGACAATTAATTCACTAGTTGGCCTCTTTTGTTCTTAATTATTTCCCTTCCTTCCGCCAAGAGTACTTTCATTTCATCCACTAGTTCATGGGAAGTTGAAGAATCTCTGATAACATATGCAGCTGTCTTCAGTTTATCCAGATTTAGGATTAGTAAGGAGGGTTCTAATTTATGACTTACCTGCACCAAATTTTCCCAGGAAGCATCATTTTCCAAGGATGCAATGGAGTCATTTGCACTCTCAATAAACAAATCAAGAAGTAAAAGTACGAACTCCTCATCTCCATCAGCAAGAGACATTAGTTCGGGCATTTCTAGAAGTTCTAAGTTCGCCATACGAATGATCAATTATTAAAAGAGTAACCCAATGAATAGCACATCGTGCCACTATAGGCAAGAGAAATACTTGAATAAATCACACAACTTGAACTCTTCTCCATACCTATTGTTGAGGATTCACCACAAAATTTGTGAGAAGCATAAAACAGTAAATCAACAAATGGCTCGCACACCTTTAAAGTAGATTAAATAATATAATTTTCAATATTTAGCGACCTCTTTTCCGATCAATGGCAGCGTATTTCAGTTAAGTCAACACTTAACTAGTTGAGGTGTTGATTATGATATTTTTCTGATGTAAAGGAGAGAGAGGTTTCTCTAAACAAGTCAAATTACGGGCATGAATATCGTGCTCGAATAGATCGATTAAGGGAAGTTTTTTGATGAGCAAGGGGTAATAGTTTTGTCATTTCGAGTTGTCTAACCTACTGCCCTTTCAAAAGTCGATTTTGGCATTAATATAGTCGTTTATAAGTAGGTTGGGAAGTTTGTTTTATTCGACACTCATCTCATCAATTATGCGGTTTTCCGTCAAATTAGTGGCTTCCAACTTCAAAACGAAATAAAACGGTTCAACGTTGGGAAATTGACTCTGAAGAGACCTGTTATTTATTCTGATATTGCACTATTGATTTGAACAAATAAATAGTGTAAATTACCATTGTTACTTACCTTCAACTTTTTTAAATGAAAAAACTACTACTTATAGTTATACTGCCTCTGACCTTGGCATTTATTTCCTTTGGTCAAGATGTTCGAGTAAATGCGATCACAAATCCAAGCTCTGGATGCAGTCTAACTGCTGGGGAGACCATAACAATAGAAATTGAAAATGTGGGTATCACTGATTTAAGTGCTATACCATTTACATTGACTTATATAGTTAATGCTGGTGTTCCTGTTCCTGAAGCAGTGGTATTTCCTTCATTTCTTCCAAACACCACTATTTCTTACTCGTTTGCTACAACAGCAAATCTATCGATTCCGGGAGTATTCCTTATTGATGGTTTCAGTACACTTATTGGCGATCTTAACGTATCCAATGATCTGATTACTGGTTATTCCGTGACCAATAACGCCCCGAGTATTGGAGGAGCTATTGCTGGGTCAATCACAGTCTGTGAACTCGGTAATGCAGGTATACTGACACTTGCTGGTCATACAGGAGCCGTAAATCGATGGGAATATTCAATCGACGGGGGATTAACCTGGATAACAATTACGAATACAACAACGACACAGAATTTTCTCAATCGTACGATAACAACTATGTACAGAGCGGCTGTTCAAAATGGAGCTTGCCTCGAGGTATTCTCAGCACCTGCAATTGTAACTGTTGATCAAGCGCCAATTGGCGGAACTGTTGGACCTGACGTAACAGTCTGTGCTGGAACAAACAGTGGTGCAATGGTATTGACAGGTGAATTTGGAACTATAATTGGATGGGAATTTTCAATAAATAGTGGGGTAACATGGACGCCAATTGCGAATGTTACGAATGCAGAGCCTTACTTGAATTTAGTTGGGACAACATGGTACAGAGCCATTGTAAGTGGTGGAGTCTGTGGAAGTCCAACGTCAACTATAGGAATTGTAACTGTGGACCCTGCAAGCGCAGGAGGAACTGTTACGGCATCAGCTACTGTATGTAGCTCTGGAAATGCTGGAGTTTTAACGCTCGCTGGAGAAGCAGGAGTTATTCAGCGCTGGGAGACTTCAATTGATGTAGGAGTAACATGGGTTCCACTAGCGAATGCAACATCTGTGCAAAATTATCTGAACTTAACGACTACCACGATGTATCGCGTAGCAGTTCAGAATGGATCTTGCCCAGAAGCATTTTCAGTGCCCTCAATAATCACTGTTGATCAAGCTCCAGTGGGAGGAAGTGTTACGGCAAGTACAGAAGTTTGTGACACTTATAATACAGGTACACTACTTCTAACTGGAGAGTCAGGAACGATCCTTGATTGGGAGTTCTCTGTGAATTCTGGTGCAACTTGGACACCTGTAGGAAATATCACTAATACCCTTGTATTTACCAATCTTACTACGACCACTTGGTATCGCGTAATAATCTCGAATGGCGTTTGTGCTTCTACATTCTCAAGCATAGGAGTTGTCACTGTTCATCCTAAACCTGTTCCTCTTTATACAGTAGCTGATGCATGTATAGGAGCATCATCAACTTTTGTGAACGGATCAGCTATTGCTTCAGGAGTAATTTCATTTTACTTATGGGAGTTTGGTGATGGAGGTTCGTCAGTAGCATTGAATCCAATTCATACATATGGGAGTCCAGGGAGCTATCCTTCTTCATTAATTGCTATCTCGGATCAAGGGTGTGCAGACACTGCCTTTATTAGTGTGGTTGTTAATCCACTTCCAGACGCTACCATTACTGCGAGTGGTCCAGTGACATTTTGTATTGGTGGAAGTTTGGATCTATCAGGTGAACCGGGATTGAATTACCTCTGGAGCACAGCTGAGATTACTCAAACGATCACAGTAACTACTTCTGGTCTTTATACCTTAACAGTAACTGATCCACTCACACTATGTTCAGATGTGGACACAGTCACAGTAACAGTTTTGGCGCTACCAATTGCGGATGCTGGCAATGATACTACTATCAGTTTAGGCTGGGTAGCTGATTTGCATGGCTCGGGAGGAGACTTTTATCTATGGTCACCAGCAGCAACATTGGACGATGCGTTTATTGCAGACCCAATTGCTTCTCCATTGGTGACAACTGGTTATGAAGTACTTGTTACAGATTTAAATGGCTGTACTGATATTGATTCTGTTATCGTAACAGTCATAATTGATTACATCTTCACACCAGCTAATGTGGTCACTCCAAATGGGGATGCTGCGAATGATGTTTGGAACATAATCAACATTGAAAATTATCCAGACAATCATGTGGCGATCTACAATCGATATGGACAGGAAATCTTTAATGCTTTTGGATATAACAACGAATGGGATGCAACCTATCAAGGTGAAACAGTTCCAGACGGAAGCTATTATTATGTCTTAACGTTCGACGGATCTACCAAGATCTTCAAAGGAGCAATAACAGTACTAGGTAAATAACCCAAGAAATAGAAAATCTATGAAAACTTTTATCACACTAGCAATTTTTACCTTGGGTAGCGTTTGTCAAACATGGGCGCAACAGATCCCAATGGTCAATCAATATTTTTACACACCTTTCATTTACAATCCTGCTTTTGCTGGGGCGAGTGGAAATACAAATGCCTTCCTTGTTCATAGGACACAATGGGCTGGAATTCCAGATGCACCTATCACAAATGCTTTCAATTTCGAGGGCAGCATTCAGAATAATAAAGCTGGATTTGGATTGTCTCTTTATCAAGATCGAACTGGAATCCTCAATGAAGTTGGAGGATTTGGCTCTTATTCGTATCGTGTTAAAGTGAATGAGG
Source organism: Crocinitomicaceae bacterium (assembly GCA_047621865.1). Lineage (GTDB taxonomy): Bacteria > Bacteroidota > Bacteroidia > Flavobacteriales_D > Crocinitomicaceae > UBA4466. Next base: position 9,076 of record JBLHON010000054.1, read on the forward strand.
ATCATCACTTTCTACTTGGCTTAGGGGTTGGAGTAGTGAGCAAACGTGTTGATTTCGACAAGATAATTGTCAAAGATCAGTACGACACCTATTTACTCGCTCAGATGCAATCTAAGGCTGCATTTGATGGTAATGCTGGTTTCGTCTACAATTGGAAGGACCTCAATATTGGAGTTTCTCTACAACAATTGATGGCCTCAAGGCTTAATTATGAGAACGACAATGACGTTTCTATGTACATGCGTAACACACGTCACATGTTGGCTTCTGCAAGCTATGATTTTCATTTAATGGAAGATGACATCACCTTATCGCCAATGTTCTTACTTCGATATGCTCCTGGTGCACCTATTCAGTATGAAGGAACAGTTTTTGCGAAGTACAAGGATTTTATTGGACTTGGTGTTTCCTACAAGAGCGATTATGCTGTGTCTCTGAATGCAATGGTTAAACCACATGCTAGATTGACTGTTGGCTATTCGTACGATTTAATGATCAATGATATGAGGGCGTATGCTAAAACGAGTCATGAGTTTACGCTTGGCTATACGTTTAATTCTAAGAACAATAAAGCAATGGAGAGAATCATAGCACTTGAATCTCGCGTTGACACTCTGGAGATGAATTCGGCTGCTACTGACACGAAGCTAGGCGAACATGATACAAGAATCGGGATCAACGAGATCGAGATTGAAGGCCTTAAAGGTGATCTTGACAATACCAATAAAGCAAATGGTGAATTGACCGAGGAAGTTGAGAGACTTAAAAAGGAAATCGAGGAACTCAAAAAGAGTGGAGTGATGCCATCTGATCCAGGTACAGATCCAGGCACGAATCCAGGAACTAACCCAGTGACCAATCCTGAAGAAGGAGTGAAAATTGGTTTGTCTGAGGATTATTTCGATCTGCAAGGAAATGCCTTGAAGAAAGGAAACTATGTGATCGTAGGAGTCTTTGCCAACGAATCGAATGCGACTAAATACAGGGCGAAGTTGAACAGTTCAATTGTAATTTTGAACAAGAAGACAACATTGCATTATGTGTATACATTCTATAGCATTGATAACGCGCCTGTATACCCTGAATTGAAAGAGGCACGAGGAGATATTACGGATGAAGCCTGGATCTTAAGGTTGAAATAAAGGTGAATTAATTACAAAGGAATAGAGGGCAATCGAGAGGTTGCCCTTTTTTTTTCGCTTGTCAAGTTAACTATCATCACACAACGCTTGCAGTAGCCTCAGTTTGTCTTTTGTAGTGGAATTGGCAGTATCCTATATTGACGCTATATCAGTTTTCATTAGCATAATTCGTTGACACAAACCTTAACTTATCTTTAACTCTCTTTAGGTATTCGTTAACCCAAATGGGACTTTTCTCTCCATACATTTGTATAGACAAGTCAGTCAAAATTAAATAATTGAAAAGATGAGAAAGTTAATTGTAGTGTTCGTTTTAGGGGTGTTATCAATAAGTTCTAGTTTGGCAGGAGGTCCAAGATTAGTTGATGAAATAAAGGAAAAAGTAATTCTTGATTTAAGTGATGTTGAATTGAATCAATATGCAGAAGACTACGTCCTTGTTAGTTTTAAAATCGTCAATGGAAAGATTGAAATCAAGGATATTTCTGGAACACAAGTAGAATTAAAGAAATTGATTGTGAAAAAATTGGTTCAGATGAATATAGAGTCAAATTACAATGTGAATGCTCTATACAGCTATAAGTTCAAATTTGAGAAAGTGTAATTTAAATAGGGGATAGGCCATAAGTTTTGCCTAGTATGATTTTGTGGTTAAGGTTTTTACTAATGATAGTTAATTAGTGTTTTATGAGCCGCGCACCATGCAACTAGAGATTCGGCGATCTGTCGATGAGGGGAGTCTATTTTATCATAATAGACAACGTTAAAATGGGTCAATTTTTTCAGAGCTGTTTTTAATTCTTTTTCATCTACAGTAATGCTTCCGTCAAATAAGTGGGTATCTAAAAAGGAAATCATATCCATATAAAGGGCTTTATTATGATCCCAATTTATATTCCCATTTCGGTTAAACTCGTCAGATAATTTTCCGATCGACCTTAGTAGTTCCCCTTGCAATGAGTTTGCATTTCCACTTGGAGGAACTAATTCATCCCATAGCTCTTGATACACAGTGTTCCACTCGTAATTGTCGGCTAGATTGGTTAGAACTTTAGAGCTCGTTGGGGCTGTATAACGTAAGTCTATTGCCCCCTCTGATGAAACAGAATCAAACAGTGCGATCATTTCTAAGTCATTTGATCGCTCTGCCAATGAATATGCACTCACTCCATGTTTCGATACTGAATGTGGATTTGCGCCAAGTTTAATCATTCTCTTACATGTATTAATTCGATTAGGTACCTTGTCTGATAGTGCATTGAATAACACTGAGTTTCCATACCCGTCCACAGAAGAGCATTCAATATTATTATCGAGTAAAATTAGCGCGATGTCATACCATTTATTTGCTAGAGCGGAATGTAAAGCAGTTCCATCGCTATTAATATTGACATCAGCACCCAACGACACTAATAGTTTGACGGCCTCGATTCTACCATGTGCAGCTGCCATCATTAAACCAGTTGTTCTGTCAAAAATCTTATTGAGATCGTTTTTTGCTTGATGATATTCCCGAATAAAGCTGGTGTCATTATTACTGGCTGCTTGCGATAAATTTCCTGCATATGCTGGACGTTCGGCGCCGTGTTTGATTAGAATCTCTCTGATGTCTAAAAAATTATTTTTTACTGCTTCGTTTAATGGAGCCTGATTACCCTGAGGTTCCTTGACAGGACTGGAAAGAGTTAACATCTCCACAACTGTTTCATAACTATTTTGTTTCACGGCTTCAAGCAAGGGGAAGTTGCAATAGAGACCAACTTTCGGGAATTCAAGGCCTAATTTTGCTAAGAGCTGAATGATTTCAGGATTTGCACCTCTACCTGCGAAAAAATAAGAATCACAGCCGAATTTTGTTTTAACCTCAATGTCTGCATCATTATCAATCAGCCATTGGACTAGTTCTTTATTTCCTGAGGTGAGTGCAGCATGTAGCACGGTACTTCCAGTATCATAGAATACCAAGCTTTTCCGAGTTTTTGTTCCCTCGTCAATTTTTGTTTTTGAATTTAAAAGAATTTTGGCTGTTTCTAGGTGACCATACAAACAGGCAAGATGCAATGGAGTCGCTCCAACATCATCTTTTACATTTATGTTTGTTTTAGATTTGATAAACAATGTAATCGCGGTAGTATCGCCAATTGCTGCTGCAAAATGGAGAGGAGAACTGCCCTTATCAAAATTTAGATCGAACGGAAAATTTTCGACTCTGTCAGGTGGAAATAAAAAATCGCCCGCGACAAAAACGCGTGAATCTCTTTGTTTCTGTTTTGTAAATAACCAATCGCTTGTTTTATCAAGTTTTCTTGGGTTACATTGACTCAGTAAGTTTTCAAGAAGCTCATAATTTTTATCTAATACAGCCCAATGCATCTCACTTAGTGCAATTGAGTTCGTTAAATGAATTCGTTGATCGCTATTCATAGTTCATAAATTGTATCTGAATTTACAGTTAATATGTGGGATCGAAAATACTTTTGCGAGATGATGCGCAGATTGTGTTATACACTTCATTAAGCAGCACTAACCTCAGAACTTTCTCTAAGCCTTGATTAAACTGTCGATTTTGTTGATTCAAGAATCTCACTAAAAGAGTTTTAATCCATATATTTAATCTTCATGAAAGGCTATTTATTTCTTCTTGTATTCGTTTTCCTAAAGCTCTCTTTATGTGCTCAGGATACAGTGTACTATTCGATGGGTAATTCTTGGGGAGGAGCTTTACTGCTAAAGAAAGGTAAGAATTATCTAGTTCAATCTTATTTTCCCAATGGTAATCTGAGGATGAAAGGCACTTTAAAAGACTTTACCTACGAATTTCCTGAAAGAAAATCTGGTCGAGGAAGCACAGCATACTCCTATCTTACAGGAAAAACGTTAGAGAATACCATTAAGGTCCCACAAAAAGATGTCGTCGTTTGGAATGAAGATGGTACAGTATTTCAAGAGTTTATTGAGAACATGCTTAACATCTATGATTCGCAAGGAAACGATTCGTGTAAGTTTTACTTTTCTAAAAGGAATAAAATAGATTCATGTAAATACTATTATGGAAATGGCGAGGTTAAATTAAAAACGTTTGGGAATGAATCTACTTCAAGCTGGATCATCCAAGCAACATATATTGGAGGTTCCTTTATTTCGATTAATCCTTTTCTACCAGCAACTAAACATTCGTTTTTTCCTACTGGAGAGCTTGAATGTAAATGGAATTATTTTAAAAAAAATCCACAACACAAATCTTATTATACGAGAGAATTTTATGCTAAATCAGGAGAGATAAGCACTGCACTAATTCAGACAAATGATAACCATTTAACAGGTGCCTTAATCTCGTATTATCATTCTGGAGCTGTAAAGAGCATAGAGACTATTTATAGAGACAAGCGAAATGGTGGGTATAAATTATTTACAGAAAATGGTCAGCTCATTGAGCAAAGTAGTCAAAGGGACAGAAAAATTGACAGTGTAAAAGTGCTATGGTTTGAAAATGGGCAAATGAAAGAATGGGAAGATGAAAACCGTTACTATTCCTGGTTTCAAGATGGTGCACTACGACAAGAACATGGAGGAAGGTATGGCCTAAATTTCGATTATGATTTGAGTGGCAATATCACCCGCTCCAATTATTTAAATATCGGTCACTTAACTCACGACAGTTTGAAGGTGATATCCCATGGCGAGAGAGATGCTTCTGGCTTGAGACATGGGATTTGGAAAGGATATTATCCAGACAGTACATTGGCATATCAGTCTCATTTTGTGAATGGGATACAGGATGGTGAGCTTATCATTTATTATACAAATGGTCATCCACGCTACTTGAGGGAATTTCAATTAGGCGTGATGCATGGCAGGCATACTAACTATAATCGAAATGGAAGTATATCAAATCTTGGATACTATAAAGATGGTAGGCAAAACGGCGATTGGATAGATTATAGGGCAGATGGTTCCACATTTAGAATTACACGGTATTCGTATTTAACAAGAAAAGTTTTACTGAGGCAATACGATTCTGACTCAACTGTGAGTGTTGCTTCAACCATTGATTCAGTAGAAAATGAGATCAGGACGGAATATTTTCAAGACGGGAATTTATATCTTAAAAAAGTGGTGAATTTTAATGGCCGTCAAACACTGGAGCAGCATTGGTATAAGAATGGACAGATGAAAAGCTCAGAAGAGTTCTTTTATGATGCAAAAAAACAATCAATCCCATATGTACATCGCGTACCCATCTATGATTCAATAGGAAATGTGGTGAAGTACAAAGATAGTTCTGGGTATCGCATCCCAAGAACTAAAAGAAGGTATGCTCAAGATGGAACACTCGAGATGGAGTCAACTTATGGATTTAAGGGAAAAAAGAATATTTTCAAAACCTATCATCGCAACGGAAAACTCAATGTGCATTCCGTTTCTTCACCTGACAAAATTAACCGAACTACGAATATTACGAAGTACTATAGTGATAAAGGGAAATTGATTAGGACAGAGGTATCTCTTAATGGCGAATTGATTAGAACCAAAGAAGAAAAGGTCGATTGGTGATGGCCTAATTCTGATTGTTTTGTGGATATAAACGAGTTAAACAAATCTAGCTAATCAGGAGTGGATTGGAATACATCAAACACTCCATTAGATCAAATAAAAACCCCTGCAGATCACATCCACAGGGGCTCAATAGTTCTTCTGAATTCTCTTCAGAGAATTTCAATCCTATCTCACAATAAGTTTAAATCGTGCATTCATGCCATCTGCATTTCTAAGATTCACAAAGTAGATACCTGCATCAACATTCAAATCGAGATTAATTGAATTTGTATTCAAATGATTTGATATTGAAACAACTTGACCATTGACATTCAGTACAAGCACATCAAGAGTAGTTTCGATGTTTGCAAGATCAATTGTGAACGTTCCTTGAGTTGGATTTGGATACAGCTTAGCATCGAGCAACAAGTTCTCGTCTAGTCCCCAAGCCTCATCAATAATCTGACAAGCAGAAGTACTCGTGCAACCATTCTGCGTAACCTCTACAGCAAAGCTTCCATTCGTCCAAGTAGTGAAGTTTTGATTAGTTTCACCAACAATAGGTGCATTGCCATTGTTACAATCAACCCATTGATATATCGCACCTGCAGCATTGGCTGTAAGTGAATTATTAATCACGGTAACGCCAACGTTAACTGTATTAATCATAAGTTCAAGTGTGATTGTACTGTCGCAACCTCCTGCAGTTACAGATAAAAATGTTGCCGTATTATTGTTAGCGTAGTACGTATTTCCATCCATCCAAACTAACGAATCACATGCTGAAAGTACATCTATTGAAGTAGCTGAATAATTTACAGTAAGATCTAAGGTTACCAATGAATCACATCCACTCAGGTTAGTCAATGTATGTGTTGCCGTGTTATTATCAGCATAGTACGTATTTCCATCAATCCACATCAATGAATCACACATTGTCACTAGATCTGTTCCCGTACTCGAGTAGTTTATTGCCACTTGAATCGACATGATACTGTCACAACCTGCAGCATTCGGAATTGTATCAGCATATGTATTAGATACTGTCCAAACATAATTTCCACTAGGGGAGACCACTGAATCACATCCAAATGCAGATATAACTGAGTTAGTAGGGATGCAAGCAGTACAAGGTGTCATCGTATGAAAACCAAGTGAATCTGTCATATCAATAGTGTATACATCCCATTCTGTAGCTCCAATTGCCCAGTTGAGTTGTCCTTGTTGAATGCCAATCT
>JBLHON010000055.1:0-15919 GCA_047621865.1 Crocinitomicaceae bacterium
AAGAAGTGAAATTTTGCTTTACGGCGCAAAATAGCGTTCCTTATTACATAACTTTTGGGGCATTGCTCGGTTATGGAGGACAAAGTAGTATTCTTTACTTTATTGACGACGTTACTTTTACCCCAATAGGAGCTGGTGCACCTTTGCCTACAGCGAACCTGACAATACCTCAGACGACTTATTGTACGGGGGACATTATTGATGTTGATGGCAGTCTTTCTCAGAATGAAACGGGTTATACTTGGGAAGTCTATGAACTTGTGCTCGGTTCTGAACAGTTCGTATACAGTTCAGGTCCACAAGCTGGATCAGCGGGAACTTTTAATGTAGATGGCGTGTTAGGCTCGGTTGATCCAGGTGAATGTTATCGTGTATATCTGAAATTGGACGGACTTTGCCCAGATGAGACCTTTGTTGACTTTTGTTTTGTTGACCCAAATATTGATTTTGTTAACACTGGTGACCCAGTTTGCGAAGGAACTTTAGTCGATCTTCAAGTAACTGGTGATAACGACTGGATATTCCAATGGTATGAAGGTTCATCTGCAACAGGGAGTCCATTTGACGGTGGACTTGATGATAAAACGACGCAAGTGACACCAACAATTGGTAATTCAACCTACACTGTGCAAGTAACAACACCTGAAGGATGTACGTTTTCTAAAACGGTGACACTGATTGTTCATTCTCAGAATAATATAGCGCCTTGGATGGATGGAGTAAATGGAAGCGGAGAATACACGGCATATGTGCAGCAGGGGGAAGCAGTTTACTTTTTTTCGAATTTGTATAATGATTATGCTGTTGAATTGTTAACCACTCTGCCAAATTTTGGAAACCTCCCTCCCAATTCATCTCATTTATATAACGACCCAAATATAAACGGAGGCATCTGGGATTTTAGCATAAGCACAAGTCTAACAACCCCTCCTGGTGAGTATTCCTTCACGATACACGCGCAAGATAATAACGCCTGTAATTCTCTGGGTAATGATTTTATCTACACCATCATTGTTATTTGTGACCAATGCCCACTCTGTGTCTATTATGAAGATCGGGGCCCTGGTTCTGCAGGGATAGATCTGCCTCCCGAGACGAAAGCAGGACAATGTATAGTGGCGGGCTTTACTGAGATCGTTGCGACCGGAACTGCGAATGTCCTCTTCCAGGCCGGAGATTATATTCTGGAAGGACCATTTTTCTCGGCAGGTCCGGGATATCAAGCCATCATAGAGCCGACAACTTGCGTCACGGACTGTGAAGATTGTTGCGCTGATTGGGGTGGATTTACGTATGATGAAATTCCAAACCCTCCAATTATATGTACGATTGACACTGATCCAACGAATGATCTCTGGCAAGTTACAGATGTTTATCATCCATTCTGTGCATATGGGGCGACGGGATTCACCTTGGAGATAGAGGATGCAATTGGCGCAAACATATACTCTCAAAGTTCATTTGGGGGATGTTGTTCATTGGAATCTCCTGCTCCAGAAAATCAGATTCCAAACGCCAGTATTTGGTGGAATGGAGCCTATGATTACCAAAATGACGGTACTCCTATCTATGAGATTAACGCAACTTATTTCTATATTTTAACGTTTTATGGATGTGAGGGACAAACATTAGTGAAAAGTGGATTTATTTCAGTGAACCCGACATTTCTGCATACGCCAATATATGACACTAAACCTATTGAAATATATACCCTTATCGGCCGAGGTGGTTTAAACGAATATATTGAGGAGATTAATAATTTCTTGCTAGGGCAGCAAGAGCTCTCTGAACTGATATCCGTGTATCCAAATCCAGCGTCGGAAATATTGTTCATCAATGGGACTAATGATGTAACTTTTACAGAGGTTCAAATGTTTGACCAGTTAGGGAATATGTTGAGTTTACGTGGGCATTTATCAGAAAACGCCTCAATAGACATTAAAGAACTTTCATCTGGGACTTACTATGTGAAGGTCTATTCCGCTGGTATTCCTGTGGTGAAAAAATTTGTAAAACAATGAAACTGAGGGTTGGTGTTTTTTATGGTTTGGTGGTGACGATGGTCGCCGCAAGTATCTTGTTGGCTTGTAAAAAGGACAAAGTGCCTGTTCAGACTGACCCTGGGCCGACCAGATGGGAGATTATCAGCGGACAATACAAGGTTTACGACACGCTTGGAAACTTTCTCTATGACATGAATATTGTACATGTATCTGACGACGCCAACGAATATTCAGATTCACTTCGATTTGAGAATTTCGATGGTGAGTTTACATTCACCAGATTTCAATCCATTGCGAATAATGCCCCTGAATATCAGGTTCAAATAGGTGTTCACGATCCTTTGTTTGATAGTATCGGAAATCGATGGAGGATTTTTTCGAGTAATCTAGATCATGAGCATAATTACTTAGAATACGACACGATCGTTATGAGTTTTGAAAAGTCCAATCTTCAATATTATATAGCAGATCTCGTTTCTTTCTATTCATGTAATTGCAAACAGATCGCTGTAAAGCAATAATTTACTTGCGAGAAGATCGTGAAACTATGAGGCAAAAAGCCGCAATATCTAATATGAAATGGATCACGCCGATTATTTTCAGCGTCATCCTTCTTCTGGGCTGCAAAAAGGATAAAGTGCCAATTCCCGTGCCAGTAGAACCAACAAAGTGGGAACTGATTGAAGGAGAATATAAAGTGTACGATACCCTTGGGACATTTTTGTATAACATGAATATAGTTCATATTTACAACGAACTGGATGATCTTGATTCATTGAGATTCGAGAATTTTGATGGCGAGTTTGAGTTTACGACAAAACAAGAGAATTTCAGCAATTATCCAATGTACACTGCTATTGGTGGTGGCGATACTCTTTACGACTCGCAAATGAATAGATGGAAGCTTTATGCAGGTGTGTCCGATGATTATAATCAGTTAATAAATGATACAATCAAGTTGCGTTTTCAAAAAACAAACATCAATTACTGGATAGAAGATGTAGTCCCCTATTACGCTTGTGCTTGTAAACAAATAGCTGTAAAGCAATAAGTATGCGCTCAGAAAGTTTGTGAAATTATGATTCAAAAGAGCATGCGATATAATATGAAATGGAAGATGTTGATTTTGATTAGCGCAATTCTTCTATTGGCTTGCAAAAAGGACAAAGTGCCAAGTCCTGAGCCTGTAGAACTAACTCTTTGGGAACGGACTGCAGGGTTTTACAAAGTTTATGACACCTTAGGTGTTTATTTATATGACTTAAACATTGTTCATCTTTACGATGAGTTGTTAGATATCGATTCACTTCGATTTGAGAACTTTGATGGAGAGTTTACCTTTACAGGAAGACAAATGACTCCAGCTCCAAGTAACTTTCCAATGATGATAAGTACAGGGTCCCACGACACCCTCTACGACTCGCAAATGAATAGATGGAAGCTTTATGCAGGTGTGTCCGATGATTATAATCAGTTAATAAATGATACAATCAAGTTGCGTTTTCAAAAAACAAACATCAATTATTACATTGAAGATTTGACGCCCTATTTTTCATGTGCTTGTAAACAAATAGCTGTAAAACAATAAGTATGCGCTCAAAAAGTTTGTAAAACAATGAGTCAAAAAACCATGAGATATAACGTGAAATGGATCATATTGATCGCTTTCAGCGTGATCCTTCTCTTGGCTTGCAAAAAAGGCAAAGTGCCAAGTCCAGTACCCTTGGAACCAACAAAGTGGGAACTAATTGCAGGTGAATACAAGGTTTATGATACTCTTGGGACATTTTTGTATAACATGAATATAGTTCATATTTACAACGAGCAGGAATATTCTGATTCGTTGAGATTTGATAATCTTGATGGACAATTTACATTTAGTGCATTTCAAACTTCGGCGTCAAATTTTGAAATGAGTGTGAGTATCGGGAGTCACGACACCTTATTTGATTCGACGAATAATAGATGGAAGTTGTACGGAGGATTATATAATGATTTCAATACCTTCTTCAATGATACAATCAAGTTGCGTTTTCAGAAAACAAACATCAATTACTGGATCGAAGATGTAGTCCCATATTACGCATGTGATTGTAAACAAATAGCTGTAAAACAATAATTACGCACTCAAGAAGTTTGTGAAATTGTGAAACGAAAGACCATAAGACATAACATGAAATGGATGACGCTGATAATTTTCAGCGTCATCCTTCTTCTGGGATGCAAAAAGGATAAAGTGCCAATTCCCGTGCCCTTGGAACCATCAAAGTGGGAATTAATTTCAGGTGAATACAAGGTATATGATACTCTTGGTGCGTTTTTGTATGATCTTAACATCATCCATATTTACAGCGAAATGAATGATCTAGATTCCTTGAGGTTTGAGAATTTTGATGGTGAGTTTACGTTTACCGTCAAGCAAATTAATCCAAGTAATTACCCTATGTACACAAGTCTTGGATCGCATGACACGCTTTACGATTCTCAAATGCATAGATGGAAAATTGGGTCTGGTGTGGAAGAAGATTATAATCAATTAATTAATGACACTATTAAATTGTGGTTTCAGAAAACCAATATTAATTACTGGATTGAAGATGTAGTTCCCTATTTCGCTTGTGATTGCAAACAAATAGCCGTGAAACAGTAAGTTTTCTTTCAAGAAGTTTGTAAAACAATGAGTGAGAAGTCCATGAAATATAAGATGAAATGCATTACGCTAATTATTTTCAGCGTGATTCTTCTCTTGGCTTGCAAAAAGGACAAAGTACCTGTAATTCAGCCAGTAGAACCAACAAAGTGGGAACTGATTGAAGGAGAATATAAAGTGTACGATACCCTTGGGACATTTTTGTATAACATGAATATAGTTCATATTTACAACGAACTGGATGATCTTGATTCACTTCGATTTGAGAATTTTGATGGTGAGTTTACATTCACAGCTCTTCAAACAAGCTTTAGTAATGACCCAGAAACACTGATCAGAATTGGCTATCATGATCTTTTATTTGATTCCATTTTAAATAGATGGAAACTTCTCTATGCAGTTGATGAAATTTACAATAACGTGCTCTACAACGATACCATCAAAATGAATTTTGGAAAAACAAATATCAATTATTGGATTTTAGATGGCGTGCCATATTTCGCTTGTGATTGCAAGCAAATTGCTGTTAAGCAATTCTAGTAGCACATAAACATTGCAAAGATTATTCTAGAGCCATCAATTCTACTTATCTTTGTAGCAAATAATGGCGATGTCGGACGAACAAAGAATTTCTACAACCAAAGCACCAAAACCAGTAGGGTTATATCCTCACGCTCGAAAAGTGGGTGAGTTGCTTTTCCTTTCTGGGGTAGGACCACGTATTGCTGGATCAGACGCAACAGATTCTGCAGTTCCTGGATTGGAACTGGATAAAAACGGAAATTTTATCACATTTGACTTTGAGGCACAGTGCCGAAGTGTATTTGATAACGTGCGAATTATCCTTGAAGAATCAGGATCGAGTTGGGATAAATTGGTGGATGTGACCGTGTTTCTCGTAAATATGAAACGCGATTTCCATACCTATAATCGTGTTTATGCCGAGTATTTCAAGGATAACTTGCCTTGCAGGACAACCGTTGAGATCAATTCTCTTCCGACGCCGATTGCCATTGAACTAAAATGTATAGCAACACTAGATAATTAAGTTATGATTGCATTTATAATTCGCTGCATCCTTGCAGCAGGGTCTTTATTTTTTACCGTTTATCTCTTCTACACGGGATTTTGGGGTTGGGGAATCATGGGAATTCTCTTCACAGCAATTATCGGGTTTACGTTCTTCAGAAATGAGCGAATGATTCTTGCCTTGAACCAAATGAGAACCGGTAATACTGATAAGGCAAAACACCACATCAATAAAATTACGCATCCACAAGTATTTCCAAAAAAGCAACATGCGTACGTGTTGTTTCTGAAAGCTGTCTTGAATACACAAGAGCTCGGATTTGTGAAAAGCGAACAAATGCTTCGTAAAGCGATTAGTTTAGGCTTAAGAACTGGACAAGATAATGCTGTTGCACGCATGCATCTTGCTGGAATTTGCGCACAGACAAATCGTAAAAAAGACGCATTGGTTCTATTGGCGGAAGCGAAAAAGTTGGACTCCTCTGGAATGATGAAGGAGCAGATTAGCTCGATGCAAAAGAATTTGAGAGTAACACCATCCAAAAATCAGCAGCGAATGGCACAGATGATGGGTGGACGTCAGAAGACTCCTCGTCGATAGATGGCTACACAACGAATTTACGCTACAGGCTGGGACGATTACGAGTTAATTGATGCTGGAGGCGGACAGAAACTCGAACGTTGGGGAAAGGTGATCACCATTCGACCAGAAGTTCAGGCTTATTTTAGATCAGGCAAACCTTTCGAAGAATGGAAGTTAATGGCACATTGGGAGTTTATTCCGAAAAGTGGTCAGACTGGAGTATGGAAACAACTCAAGAAGAAAGCTCCCGAGGAATGGACGATTCGTTACAAACGCCTAGAATTCAATCTTAAACTGACGAAGTTCAAACATGTTGGGCTTTTCCCAGAACAACAAATCAATTGGGATTTCATTGATAGGGGATTGAAGACAGATGATTCTTTTCTCAATTTATTCGCATATACTGGAGCTGCTTCATGTGTTGCTCGCTACAAAGGAGCGAATGTATTACACGTGGATTCTGTGAAACAACTAATTTCTTGGGCCCGTGACAATATGGATCAAAGTAATTTGATGAACATCAAGTGGGTGCACGAGGATGCGTTGAAATTTGCTCAGCGCGAAGTGAAACGGGATCGTAAGTACAATGGAGTCATTATGGATCCTCCAGCTTGGGGGAAAGGTGCCAACAAAGAAAATTGGAAACTTGAAGATAGGCTGGACGAATTGGTGAGCAATGCCGCGAAACTTATTGGTGAAGACGGATTTTTGATCCTGAATACCTATACACCAAAGATTGATGCTGCAGCACTTAAGGTTCAAGCAGAGTTATATCTCTCAGAACGCAATTGGTCGATTCGGGAGCTCTGGATGAAGACGACAACTGGAAAAGAACTTTACTACGGAAATGTCTTGAGAGTTCAGGCAGAGAAAGTAAAAGCTTAGAGTTGTTCAATATCTGAGACATACCATTCGTCGCCATTATTGTCAATCATTCGAGAGTTTTGTTGAATAACGGGTAGGTCGGGTTTTCGTATCAATCTATCAAATGTGATTCGTACTTCCCCAATATCAATTAATGGAAAGCCGTCGTTTAGCTCTTGTCCATAAAAAACAAATGTACTGTCTATTGCTGGAGCTGTATTATCCTTAAATGATAGTACATTGCATCTAAATTTTGATCCCCAACTTATTGGTAATATCGTATGGATATAGACATCTGTGGTAAATTGATTTAGTGGTGGGATTACTATTTCGCTGAGTTCATGACTGCCTGATATTATTCTTCCAGAATAAAAATCTAGACAGCTGAGAAGATTCCAAACTTCGCCATACTTATTGATCATTCCTGTTGTTCCAGAAGGGATATATGAATGTTCAGCCATTTGTCCAGTGCGTGCAAATGTTAACGTTGCTTTTCCGAGAGCAGGGTTGAAGGTTTTGTTCCCCACAGAGACGCTAAAAGTAAATGTACTGTCTATTTCGGGAAGGAGTTCAGAAGAAATACTGATGATTTTGCACCGGTATTTAGTTCCCCAACCAATTGGCATTATGGCTTCTATCTCAACGTTTATTGTAATGGGTGGAATGTAGAGAACATCAAGTACTAATTGTGTTTTTGGGACTGTCTCTTTCTGAATAGAGCAGCAGAGTATAATCAGAATTAGTGCGGGAATGAAAACAGTTTTCATAATTACCTGTACGTTTAAATTCGTGATAGGTTCAACTAATGCTTCACAATCAGTGAGCTTCGATCAAGTCTAGCTCGATCTGATTTGACCAAAAAAAAGCCCTGAATCAAATTGATTCAGGGCTTTTTATATATATACAACAACCTGGTTTAGTCTAAAATGTTGATTGTGATCTTTCTTCCATTGTACGTAGAACTAATTCGTCCACCTGATAAATTTGATTGAATCAAAGATCCTGTAATTTCACGTTTGATTTGAATCTTCGCAGTTCCAGCAATTAAATCGTTCAGTTTGAATTGATCAAGAATGATATAATTCTGTCCTACTGAATTGGCCGTAAATGTTTTGGAACTTGTCTGACTTCCACCGCTAATAGTAACTGTGATAGTTTCTCCAGATGCAAGTGGAGCTCCAACCCAAGGGAGAAAGAAATTCCCACTTCTGCTGATGCCGTTCAAACCAACAGGAACATCAATTGAACTGATTACAGATCCACTGTTCGAGAATACTTTCCCATCAATGTCATGGTAAATGATCTCTCTATTTAAGGCATTCCCATTTCTTGATAGGTCATAATACCCGCCCATTTTTCTGTATGCCATTTGTTCTCCGTCAAAATCGACGCGTGATGGATACGTTAATTCAATTTTCTGTCCTGAGTTGTGATCAACTCTGTACGTCGCTTTTACTGTAGTTCTGTTCGAGTTTTGATCGTACTCAACATTATACGTTGAATAAATTCTGTTTTGATCAACATTTACCGAACTTTCCTTCTTACAAGCTGTGAAGAAAAGAACAGATACTAGTGTGATTCCGAGTGTAGTAATTCTTTTCATAATAATTGATTTTAATGGGTTTACTAGGGTATTTCAAATCCCGTGCCATTAACCAACTAGATTACTAGGGCAATAATGAAAAGCCTTTATACAAAGGGATGTAGAGCGAAAATTATTTTTACATTTTGGACGAAGCTAGAATTAAGCTATTCTGTTGGACCACTATCTGTAAGATAAATATCAAAGTTCACAGCAAGATTTCCTTTTGTGTCTTCTAAGATCACAGGTAGAATTCTGAAATTGGCTTCTTTCTTTGATGCCCATGGATCTTTTGCAATATGGGGATCTCCCGTAAAGTAAATCTGAGAGACAAGTTCTTTCGTGACAGGTGAAGTCAAACGGAAATGAACATGTGCGGGACGGAATAAGCCGCCATTTTTATATTTTCCAGGGAGGATTGTTGTAAACGAGTATTCACCGGCTTTGTTAGTCGTCCAAACAGCTCGATGTTTGAAATCATCTGAATCATTATCATACGTTCCTTCAGTATCGCAATGCCAAATTTCCACAAGTGCATTTTCCAAGGGAGTGATGCAGTCAGATTTGAAGACTTGACCTTTGATCTCAACATGCGAGCCTGGCAATCCTGCAAAAGTAAGGTCTGAACGATTTGGAGCACCTTCACGATAAAATGGACCTAGAATGTCATTGGTCGTTTTGCAATCACCAATTAAGTGTCCGTCGCCTTCTGTACTTATTCCTTCTGCACTTGTTGGTTTAATTGTGCCACATGCAGAAATCGCAAATGCTGCAAGTGATGCCTTGACTAAGAATTCTTTTCGTTCCATTTGTATCGTTTGATGAACCAACAATATAATGATTTTGAAGCTACGAGAAAGTTAACAAAGTGTTATTGATTGAAAGGACGATTTATTTACGATAGAGCCATTGAAGAATTTTGTCTGCTAAGACATTACTTAATTTAAAGTAGCTCTCCTCTGTCCAACCACCAACATGTGGAGAGAGAATAACGTTTTCAGACTTCAGCAAATATTCGATATCTGGAGGTAAATCTTGACCGAAAAATGATTCAAAACTGCTTTTTTCGTACTCGAGAACATCAAGACACGCTCCACATACTATTCCTGATTTCATGGCGCTGACAAGAGCAGATGTTTTTACGATTTTACCACGGGATAAATTGATCAAGTAGATGGACTTATTAAAAGCATTAAAGAATGAATCATTCGCCAGAAAAAGTGTTTCTTCCGTTTGCGGGATATGAAAACTGAGCACATCAGAATCTTGAAAAAGACGCTGCATCTCTACTTCCTGTACGTGTTCTGTTCCAAAATTTGTAACGTACTTGTCATACGCGAGAATAGTCACGTCGAAGCCACGCAGTTTTTTCGCGAATGCCTGACCATTATTCCCAAAGCCAATAAGACCTACTGTTTTGCCGTCCAATTCAACACCTCGATTTCCATCACGATCCCATTTACCAGCCCTAACTTGGCGATCTGCAACATGTATTTTATTGAGAAGTGCTAGCAACATGGCAAGAGCGTGTTCTCCTACGGCATTCCTGTTTCCTTCTGGTGCATTAAAAAGTTCAATGGATCGCTTCTGAGTGTATTCCTCGTCAATATTTTCCATGCCTGCTCCAGAGCGCGCGATGAATTTTAGCTTAGGCGCATGCTGTAAGAAGGATTCATCCATTCGAAAGCGAGAACGAACAATTATTCCCTCTGCTGAATTTAGTGCCGATTCACACTGAACACGATCAAATCCTGTTGCATCAATGCATTCGTGACCATTTGCCCTCAGACGTTTTTCAAGAATTTCGTGGACAGTATCTAAGAATATAACTACCATCTAGAGGTGATAAAAGAGCATTCCAATCGTCAAATAGATGAATAATCCTAAGACGTCATTGAGTGTTGTTATAAAGGGTCCTGTTGCTAAAGCGGGATCAATTTTCCAACGATGCAATAAGAGTGGGATGAGTGTGCCGAAAACTGCCGCGAACATCATAACTGTGAAAAGCGATAAACTCACGACTAAGCCCAGTGTTGAAGAACCAAAATAGAGGGTGATTCCATAAACAATGATTGATAAGAGGAGTCCGTTCACAACTCCTACAAGTGCTTCCTTGCCAAGTTTTTTCAGAATTGATCCAAATTGATCTTGTCCCTTTGCGATAGATTGCACCACAATTGCAGAAGATTGCACTCCAACATTACCTCCCATTGCCGTAATTAGTGGAATAAAAAAGGCGAGCGCTGGAACTTTGCTGATGCCTCCTTCAAAACCTACAATAACCCATGCACCAAGCATTCCTCCAATCATCCCGATCGTCAACCATGGAATTCGCGCCCGAGAAATACGCCAGACACTTGAAGTCTTCTCAACTTTTTCAGAAATACCTGAAGCTCTTTGAAAATCCTTTCCAGCTTCTTCCTTGATGACATCTACAACATCATCAATGGTAATCCGTCCTACTAATTTCCCGAGTAAATCAACTACAGGGACAGATACGAGATCGTATTTTTCCATGAGTCTTGCCACTTCTTCGTTGTCAACATCTGTTTTAACGGAAATCATATTTTTACTCTGATAGAGGTCAGATATTTTTGTCGTAGGACTGGCGAAAAGAAGTCGTTTTAGTGATAGAAACCCAACAAGAACGTCATCATCATCGACAACATAAATGGTGAATACTTTTTCTACTTCTTCTGCTTGTTTTCTTAACTCTACAATGCAACGATTAACAGGCCAAGATATATGGGCTTGCATGAACTCCTTCTGCATCAATCCCCCTGCAGTGTCTTCAGCATAATTAAGCAGTGCCACAATCTCACCAGCAGCCTCGTTGTCACTAATAAGTGATATAATTTCGGCTACGCGCTCTGATGACAATTCACCCATGACATCCGCAGCATCATCAGAATCTAGATTCTCAATCTGATCTGCAATTTCCTGAGTGGAAAATGTCTTCAAAATACGTTCACGAACCTCGTCTTCCAGTTCTATAAGAACGTCACCTTTGGTGTCAGTATTTAAGAGTCCATAGAGTTGACTCGCGTCCTCTCGATCCAACTCGTCAATAATCGCAGCAATGTCAGCATCATGCAGTTCAAAGACATTTTCACTGATCCATGCGAGATTCTGATGCGCTAGGGCATCTTGCAGTGTGTCTAAATAATCTTTGGTAAGTTGAAACCGCATGATTGATCGATTTGGTGCAAAGGTAATGAGATTATTTTGAGTGATCGTAACGCAATTAAAACATCAATGTATTTAGTTGAAGCCAAACGGTATTGTGAAATTCGGAAAGGCATAAAAAAGAAGACCTCTTCCCGTATGAGAAGAGGTCGATTCTATCAAATTTGATGAGTCAATAACTTAAGAGAATGGCATAACTATAATCGAGACAGTATCACCTCCATCAAAGTGAATTGAAGAATCTTGATGGAAGATGTCATCAAACGACGAACCATACGCTAAGTTGTCTATGGCATTGTCGTGTAAAACGGCAGAGTACTGATGCCACTGGTTTCCATTCAAAGGAGTGTTTTGATAATATTTCTTAGGATACCCCGCGTTTCCGCCGCCACTTGCTCCCCATAGTGAAGGGTCATAGAGAACACCACGTGAAATTGCTGCTCCAATAACTGCTGCAGCTTTCTGTCCCGCAGCATTGTTTGGGGAGCAAACAATTGTGTTTCCTGCAGCTGTAATGGTAGTAATGTTATCCATGGTATAAGGAGTTCCATTCACCTTTAATGAAATTGAGTTGCTGCCGGTAGTTTTGATGTCAGACATTACAAATCCTCCATAATCAAATGTTCCGGTAAATTTGGCCAATTCAGGAAGCCCCTTTAAAATTGCTTCACCAAAGCAGTCCTCTAAAATTTTGGGGTCACCCGCATAATACATTCCTGGTCCAAAATAACGCAAAGCTGTACCTGTTGTTGGGAATTTTAAATTCTTGTAAGGGGCAGGTGTGCCATCCATTGCGGTCATCAACGAAGTACGAGTTGAACCATCAACATAGCCTACCTTGGCTGAATTTCCTTCTATTCGCATTGGGAATGCGAAGAAATCAACGTTTGTCAAATTCCATATCGCGTTCCATCCCATCTCTACTTTATCGTAAATTTTATCATAGAGTACGAGGTTAGGAATCCCATCGAATTTGGCCTCTCCAATGTACATCCTTGCACCTTCTGCAGCATATTCTAGAAACTGCCAGGTGAGCAAGCCTGGAGCTGCTTTTGTGCCGCTTGGAACTTCTATAACACAGGTTGATTGATCAAAGGTGTCTACCCAAGATGGAGTTGCAGCGCTCAAAGAGAGCCATGGACCATCTGCTCGGTTTACACAGATGTACAGTGCTTGACCTGATTCATTTTTTAAATTTACCGTAATCGAATTACTCATAGTGGTTTTTCTTGTGGAGTGATCTGTTTCGAACCAATTCGATTCAAGAACAGACACCTAATTTCTAGTGAATAACAATATTGTTCGTCTGAAAATAAGAATTATTCAGTTGAATGACTCTTGCTTGGACTAATAAATAAAAATAAGGCTGTAAAGAGTGCAAAGAAGGTAACACCCGATTGCGTATCAAGGGTATCCTCAATCAGAAATGACACGATGCAAATAGTGATAAAAAGGATGCCAAGTAGTTGTTTGTTTTTCAAATTAAATTGAATGAAGGCAATCAGAAATGCAAGAAAAAGTACAATTCCGGAAATACCAAAAGTCAAGAAGAAGGTCATGAATTGATTGTGAGCACGATCTCTATTTTCTGGCTTCAATTGAGAGTTTTGTTTTTCGTAATACGAATCGAATGCTAATTGTGCATCTCCACTTCCAACCCCAATGACCCAATTATCGTGCACTATATTAAGTGCTGCTTTCCAATATTCGAATCGTTGTAAAAGTGAATGTCCATTCGGGTTATCAGCATGATTCAATTCAAAACGGATGCTGTGCATTCTGGCCATTAATCCTGTGTGATTAACACTCGTGCATCCTTGTTCTATACTTCTGATATCTTCATCATTTAGGGCATTCACGCCCGAAGCATCTCGATAGAGTCCTTTGGATGCCAAATAACGAATGAGCGTATGACTTATAGGATTCCCGCTCACTGTCGTTCCAAGATAACCAAATGTTGAGCGTTTTTCCCATTCACGCGCGAGTTCTTCTTCGCAGAGGTAGATGAGTACAGGCTCTCCACTTTCTGATGAAATGTACTCGAAATTGTGCTCGTATGGATTTCCTTCGGCGGTTAGTTCTGGAAGGTTCTGGTACTTTGCTTCGTCATAAGTTAGTGGTTTTAGTAACCAAATAGCAATTGCAGCGGCTAACCCCAAACAGGCAAAAGAGAAGATAGTTGCTATCAATTTCGTGCGTAGCCATAAATGATAGAGCAAATAAATTCCAACTACAGCCGCAAATGTGATGGCTCCAGAAAGGACTTGGCTATAAACAGTGTAAAAGCTTAACCAGACGAGCAGAATGAGACCAGGGATTATTAATTTTTTGTGTCGCCCCATGCTGAATAGGCAAATCGCAGCGCCCATCGAGATAAATAAACCATAACGAACATGTGAGGAAAACAAAGATAAACCACGGATATCATTGTACGATTTTGTTCCAAACCATTGCTGATAGTAACCAAAATTAAGAAATGAGGTAACCACTAATGACCCCATAAATGCAAGCAGAATCAAGTCGATATGGATTGCTCGTTTCAAAGGTCGCGCAACGAGAATTGTGGGAATGGTAATCAGGGGGAGTTTTTGCTTAAATGAATGAAAGGCCTCGTTCATATTGGAGGACCAAATCATCCCAACTACATAGAGTAAGAATAGTGCAACAATAATCCAGTAAACTCGGTTGGATTTAAGGTTCTTCCAATAGGATTTTAGATCTGCTTCAAGCAAGAGATTCAGGACGATCAGCATCATTCCAACGGACATGATAGCTTTACTCCATGGAAGTCCGAATGCAATACCAGATAATCCTAATATATGAATGTACGTATGGGTATTATCACCGAAAATTCGGTTCATCATAAGTGCAGGAGCTTGTAGTTAACCTGAAAACGGTTAATTCCCGAGAATAGTATTGTACTCTGTAGAATTTTGCAAAATTTTCATCGAGGCATCTATAAAGTCGTCATTTCCAAATCGATGCTCGGCTCGTCCAGTTTGATAGTAGTAGCGCGAGACGATTTCATTTTCAAGTAAATCGACCAACTGCTCCTTGAATTTCTCTAGATCGCGTTCTTTGGAAGGAACGACTTTTTCTAAGAGTGCATTGTATTCATCTGCCGCGCCCTCATAGAAACCTTCATCTTCAGCAGCTTCTTTCATCTTTTTCAGCATTTCTTCTGAAGCTGTAGAATACGTGAAGTCCTGCATGAGAACATATTTTTTGAATTCGCCATATTGAGTATCATCCATGCCAAATTCGGATGCCGCAGCAATGGATTCATGGTCGTAATAATACTTAGTTGCATAATCGAAGATGAAGTTGTTTTTGAACACAGTTTCTGAGAGTCGACTCAAATCCTTCAATTCAACTTCAATGTCAGGTTCAACACCTCTGCCATCTATAACGTCACGGCCATTGGCAGTTTTAAAAATCTTGAGAAGTGAATCAGAAATTTCTTCTGGTTTTACGCCATTTGCACGATCATAGTATTCCAGGCGCTGAACGCATCTTCCAGATGGAGTATAATACTTCGCGATAGTCAATTTTACTTTCGATCCATAATCTAAGTCATATGTGCGTTGCACGAGTCCCTTTCCATATGATGTAGTTCCAATAATAACAGCACGATCCAAATCTTGTAAACTTCCAGCAACTATTTCACTGGCAGATGCGGATCCGGCATCCATCAATACAACCAAAGGGATTTCCAAATCCATTGGATCGTCCAAGGTTTTATAAACACGATTCTCGTCTTCAACACGTCCAATGGTGTTCACAATGACTTGATTCTTTTTGACAAACATGTTGACAATTCGCACAGCCTCGATCAATAATCCCCCGCCATTTCCACGAAGGTCAAGGACGAGTGATGTCATTCCCTGATCCTTTAGTTCTGAAAAAGCTTTTTTAACATCTGGCGATGCTGATTGAGTAAAACTGTTCAGCTTAATATAACCCACCTTGTTTTTCAACATTCCTGAGTAAGGAACATCTGGCAACTTGATTTCATCCCGATT